>NZ_JAUDZE010000005.1:0-190902 GCF_030385805.1 Acinetobacter thutiue | reverse complement strand
AGAGCGAGAAGTGTTGCAGGCTATTTAGCTGGTATTTATGCATCTTTATGTGCTTATCAAATATGTCATCAAAACAAGCCGATGATTCGTATTATGGAAATATCGGCTTAAACAAGATTCGGGTTATAGATAAACTTTATGGAGGCAGCAATAATGATATTTTGTATGGTGGAATAGGTGCTGATGAACTCTATGGTGGGGATGGTTCTGACATTATGTATGCAAACAAAAAAACAGAAAATAATAAATTAGATTTATTGGATAATAGTAGTAATAGATTAGTAGGTGGTGATGGGGGTGATATTTTAATTGGTGGGAAAGGTAATGATATACTTATCGCTGGTGAAATAGAGTTTGATGACTCAGATAAATATTCTAATATATTATTTGGTGGTTTAGGTGCAGATACATTATATGGTGCAGCTGGGGATGACGTATTATATGCCGTAGATGGTATGAATAATGAATTAGATTTAGAAGAGAATATATTGTATGGTGGTGGAGGTAATGACACGCTCTACGGTAGTCATGGTAATGATATCATTTATACAGGTTCGACCGATCCAAATAAAACATTCTTTGGTTTTCCTGATGGCGATGACATAGGTACAAAAAATACTGCTCATGGGTATGCAGGTGACGATCAGCTTTTCGGTGAAGATGGTGAAGATACCTTGTTTGGTGGTCAAGATAATGATGAATTATATGGAAATCGTGGAAATGATGTGCTGTTCGGTGGTGAGGGGGACGATAAACTGTATGGTGGTGACGATCATGATGTACTAGCGGGTGGAACAGGTAATGATACTTTGTCTGGAGGCAAAGGTGGCGATGTCCTGATGGGGGACATAGGCTACGATACTTATAACTATACAGTTGGAGAAAATAAAATAAGCCAAGGTTGGAGTTGGGTTGACCATATTTATGATCTAGACGGAGTGGGTGAAATCCGTATGGATACAATGTTCACATTGATGGGGCAGCAATTTTTAGCAGATAGTTATAAACTTCAAGTTGGTCAAAAGGTTGGTTATAACACATGGCTAAGTACCAATCAGCAATATACTATTACCCGATATGAAAAAACTCGCCTTGTATTAGATTATGAAGGTTCAGATGAAACATTTAAAGATTTATATAACCCGCTTCAGAATGATAGTCGTCAATATCATTTAATTATTCAAAGTGCAAATCACTTTGAACATCAATATCATGTGTGGTTTTGGAAAAGTGGTGACTTGGGTTTAGTTATACCAAACCAGCCAGCACCACCAGCACCGCAACCTCCTACACCTAGAGTCCCAAATCCACCACCTCCGCCAAGAGATCCCCTTAGTCTGGATCTGGATAATGATGGCAAAATTTCAACCCTTAGCAAAAATCCTGGGGTTTACTTTGATTTAGATAATAGTAATTTTGCTGAAAAAACATCATGGATTGCTCCACAAGATGGACTCTTGGTACTGGATCGAAATGGTAATGGTAAAATAGACGGTGGTGCTGAGTTATTTGGAACAGAAACATTTCTGGCTGATGGTAGTCTTGCAGGCAATGGTTATATCGCGTTACAAGAATTGGATGATAATCACGATGGTGAAATTTCGGAAGCCGATGAAATTTATCATCAACTCCGTGTTTGGCAAGATATTAATAGCAATGGGGTATCGGAAAGCAACGAATTAAAATCATTACAAGAGTTAAATATAAAATCAATTAATCTCAATTATGAATCACATTCTACCGTTGATGAGAATAATGTTGAGCATCGTGAAAATAGTATATTCACATATTTAGATGAGACTACAGGCATAACCAATACACTTTGGTTTGATACAGATCGACAAGATAGTGTTCCTGTGGTGATTCATAATGGCGCAGAAATCCCAATTGATGAAGATATACAACTGTTACCAGAATTAGCAGGTTTTGGTAATGTTTATTCTTTACACCATGCGATGCAATTGGATACAACAGGTAAATTAAAAGAATTGGTCAAGGAATTTGTTGCACAATTTGAAGATAATCAAGCTCGCCTAGACTTGGTCGAACAAATTATTCTTCAATGGACTGGCGTAACACAAATACAATCAGATAGTCTGGGAGTAAATATTAATGCTCAACATGTACGAGCATTAGAAAAACTATTAGGTAATCAAGCTGCTGCTACAGTCAGTCAAGCTGAGTTTGTTGGTATAGAACAAGTCTATCAACAAAATTTTAAATATGTTTATACAATGCTGATGCAGCAAAGCCATAGTGCACATTTATTCTATAAAATTGAATTTATTGATCAAGGAAATGGGCAATGGACTGCCGATTTCACAAAATTAAATCAATATATTATTAACACTGTTACGATGGAATCAATATCTGAAAACACACTCAAATTTGTGAAAGATATGTATCCTATTTTAGAGGGAATAGATCCATATAATTCAAAAATATTTAATACATTTAAACAAACATTAGACCAAGCTTTAGAAAGTAATTTAAGTCAGGAAGATTATGATCTCGTTAAAAAATATCTGAATACTAATGAAAATATTTTCGGAACGACTGAAGCTGATGAGATTTCGATTACTGAAAGTAAGGCGAATAGTCCAATATTTTTACTGGATGGAGATGATATTTTAAATGGCGGTCAGGGAAAAGACTTGGTGTATGGAAATAAAGGCAATGACCAACTATTAGGATTAGGAGGACACGATGAGCTTTATGGCGGAGAGGGAGATGATGGTCTATATGGTGGAACTGGTGAAGACATACTTTATGGAGATTCTGGTAATGACCGCTTAGAAGGTGGTGCTGATATTGACCAGCTTTATGGCGGAGCGGGTAACGATATATTGATTGGAGGGGCAGATGGAGATTATCTGTATGGTGGTATAGGAAATGATACCTATATTTTTGCCGCTAACTTTGGTCATGACATTATTAATAATCATGATGCTACTCAAGACCGCCAAGATATTATTCAATTTACAGATAGTTTTGTACAAAGTGACTTTACCTACCGACGCAATAATGATGACCTTATCATTAGTACATTAGATAGTGCAAATAGCATTCGAGTGCAATCATACTTTCAGTCAGATGCTTTGGGACAATATCGTGTTGATCAAATTCAATTTTCGGATGGGGTCATATTAGATATTGAAGCAGTGAAAGCACTGGTCTTAATTGGAACAGAAAAAGCTGATATTTTAAGAGCTTATACGACGGGTAATACGATTTCTGGTGAAGCTGGCGATGATGTGATTCATGGCAATATAGGTGCGGATCAATTATATGGTGGTGATGGCCTGGATAGATTGTATGGTGGCGATGGGAATGATGAGCTAAGAGGTGGAATTGGTGACGATATCCTAGAGGGAGGGGCAGGTGATGATATCTTGGAGGGCGGACAAGGAAGTGATTTACTCCAAGGTGGTAGTGGGGATGATATTTATGTTTTAAATGTGGATTCAGGGCAAGATACGATTATTGATGGAAATGGTTCAAATCTGATTAAGTTAAATAATATCTTGCAAGAAGAGATTTTAATAGATTTTGCACCTGATAATAAGAATGACATACAGATTAATTATGGACTTGATAATAAGCTAATTATAAAAAATTTCTTTAATAGTAATTTTTCCCTCGAGTTTGACAATGGAACAATTTGGAATAAATATGAAATAGCCAGTAAAATTATTGTCGAACTTATGGGAACGAATCAGATTGATCAATTACATGGACATGCCTATATATCAGATCATATTCAGGGCTTGGAAGGTAATGATGTAATCTATGCTTACGCAGGTAATGATACATTAAACGGTGGTACAGGCAATGACTATCTAGAGGGTGGTACAGGAAACGATACCTATATCTTTGCTGCTAATTTTGGTCATGACATTATTAACAACTATGACTCAGGCCAAAATCGTCAGGATATTATCCAGTTTACAGAGGGTTTAATCCAAAGTGACTTCACATTCCGACGCAATAACGATGACTTGGTGATTCGTACCCTGAATGGTGAAAACAGCATCACGGTACAGAACTATTTCCAGTCGGATGCGCTGGGGTATTATCGAATTGACCAAATCCAGTTCTCAGACAGTACTACACTGAATGTTGAAACTGTGAAAACCTTGGTTTTATTGGGAACAGCAGAAGCTGATGTTTTAAGAGCCTATACAACGGGTAATGATACAGTTCTATTTAAGAATGGCATTACCTTTAGTCAGGTGGGTAATTATCTGACCAAATCAGGGGATGACCTGATCCTGAAAGTAAATGGTAGCAATACCAATAAAGTCACCATCAAGAACTTCTTTAAGGCAGGCCAGTATCTGGTTGAAACCTTGCAGTTTGAAACAGGTGGACAACTGACAGCTGAACAAATCTTTGGTGCATTCGGCCTGACAATTCCATCAGGAACAGCCCCAACGCCACCAAATCCCGTGGGAGATACAACCTATAATTATAGCTCTGGCGAATTGACCATTACTGAACAGTCGGGCAATGATAAGGTCATCTTTAAAAATGGCATTAGCTTTAGCCAGGTGGGTAACTATCTGTCTAAATCAGGTGACGATCTTATTCTTAAGGTGAATGGTAGCAGCACCAATAAGGTCACAGTGAAAAACTTCTTCCTGGCAGGAAATTATCTGGTTGAAAACTTTGAATTCGAGACGGGTGGTAATTTAACGGCAGAGCAGGTTTTTGGAGCGTTTGGTTTAACATTGCCATCTACAGGTAGCGGAAATCAGGGTTCCAGTGAGGTTGCAGGTGACACTGTATATAACTACACCACAGGTGCTTTAACCATTACTGAACATTCAGGCAATGACAAGGTCATCTTTAAAAATGGTATTACCTTTAATCAGGTGGGAAGTTATTTGACCAAATCAGGTGATGACCTGATCCTTAAGGTGAATGGCAGCAATAGCAACAAGGTTACAGTAAAAGACTTCTTCCTTGGTGGTGCGCATGAGGTCGAATCTTTCAATTTCGAAACAGGTGGCAGTATTTCCTCACAGCAGATTTATCAGGTGTTTGGTGTGGATCGTCCTGTCAATGCTGAGGATGAAGTCACCAGTATTGTAATGGGTGATTCAGGTGATAACGTGCTGAGTAGTGATGCGGCAGTGAGTGAATTATTCATCTTAAACGAGGGCAATGATATTCTTGAATTGTTGCTCAATGCTTCAGGTGAAACTGCTGTGGATTATGTAACTGACTTTGATATGGCAGAAGACCAGATTGATTTGTCGCAAATATTGGACAGTCATGCAACCAGTTCCAATCTTTCCAGCTATATCGAGATTATTTATGATACGGATGCAAAAACCAATACGCTGAGTGTTCGTGGCCAGTCGAATCAGGCATATAAGGATGTACTGGTGATGACCAATCAAAGTGAGCAACTGTATTTACAGGATTTGATCAATAATCAAAGTCTGATCTATTAATACATTATTCCCACTGATTTCAATTCAGTAAAAAAAGAGACCAACTTTAAGTTGGTCTCAAATCATGACAAACTTTACTTAGAATAAATAATTAGAGTTTGTTAGTTTGCAAGCTATTTTATTTACTCTTTTTATGTTGAGTCAGTTTTCTATATACTTAAATCAAAAAATAAATAGTATTCTCCAAAAATATATGTACCCCTCCATATTTTGTATTGTTTTCATTAGGGATTACATTGCATTACATATGTGAGTTATTATAAAGCGATTATTTATCAACCAAGAAAGTACTTTTAAAAAAATCTAAAGTTTTGGCGTGGAGCTTAAAGTAAAATGATTCTGTTGTGGTCTATGAGACAATTGTCTAAGCTATAGTTAAAATATGAAGGATTGCGGTTTGGAATATAGTAGGTATGAATAAGGAAAATTCAGTGCAAAATACAGATGAACGTTTACCTAATTGGGTAGAGGCTTTACCTATAAAGTGGAAGAATTGGTTGCTTGACCATTTAGAAGCTGAAGATAAATCTCCAGAAGAACTTGGAAAAATCTTGCTTGCGAATGGCTTGAAAATCACCGATGAAGAATTGGGTGATTTTAAAATGGCAGATTTTAATTTATCTTATTTAATTGATGTAAAAAAGAATTTTTTTGATATTCAGGAGCAAAGAATTCGTTTGGTCACGTACCTTGAACGACCAGGTATGTGTTATTTTGAAGATATGCTCAGTGAGGCGGAGTGCGATGAGTTGATCCATCTTTCTGAACAGAGTGGAGAATTCGAACGGGCTCTTATATTAAATGATGAAACTGCTTCCAATGAGATTGGATCTCATAGAAAAAGTGATTCAATGTGTTATTTACATGGTCAAAACCCATTGATTGCCACGATTGAACAGCGTATTGCCACATTGGTGAACTGGCCTGCTACTCATGGGGAATACCTACAAATTTTGCGATATCAACAAACAGGTGAATATAGGCCCCACGTAGATTTTTTTAGCTCAAATAGTCCTGGGGGAGTTAAGAGTTTATCTTATGGTGGTCAGCGTGTGGCGACTTTTATTCTTTATTTGTCAGATGTTGAGGCTGGGGGGAGTACAAAATTCCCAAATCTTGGTTTGGAGTTTAAACCGAAAAAAGGTGCAGCATTGCTTTTCACCAATATTGATATTTTGGGTAGGCCAGACCAGAATACGTTACATGCAGGAATGCCTGTGATCGATGGTACAAAGTATATTGCAACAAAATGGTTACGTGAGCGAGCTTTTGAAATTGAACCGACTAAAACACAACCCATCGATTCAAAAAAACTGAAAAATAAGAAAAGAGGTTCAAAATCTAAACGTTGAAATGATACTGTTGATGACCAACTGTATTTACAGGATTTGATCAATAATCAAAGTTTGATCTACTAATAAAATGTTGCCACAGATTTCAATTCAGTAAAAAAAGACCAACTTAAAGTTGGTCTTTTTTGTCCTCTGTCGGGAGGCGACGGTAACGTTGCCAAGGCAGTGGGCGGTTTAAAGCCTCTGGCACATCGCCACTGGTTGAGCGCAGGCGTAAGTGAATCGCTGCCTGTGCCATCAGGTTGGCGGAAACGGGTGCGGTGATAAAGGCAAACAGGGTAATCAGCAATTCGGCAAAACCAAAGCGCCCCTGAGTTGCGGAAAAAATCATGGCCGCAATCAGAAAGCTTCCCAGCCCCAGCGTACTGGATTTCGTTGGTGCATGCAGGCGCATAAACAGATCGGGCAAACGGATCATGCCGATTGATCCGACCAGCATAAAGAAAGCGCCAAATACCACAAAGAATGAAACAATCAATTCAAAAATCAAAGGCATAGCGGTCTCCTAGTCAATCACATGTCCAGTGGTGAAGTAACGGGCAAGCGCTGCTGTGGATACAAAGCCAAGCATTGCAACCAGTAAGGCTCCCTCAAACATGTTGCTACTGACCCAGTAAATGCCCAGGACTACAACCAAACAGGTGGCATTGAGGAACAGGGTATCCAATGCGAGCAGACGGTCAATCACAGACGGGCCAATAATCAGTCGGATGAGACAAAGGAACATGGAGATGGTAATGGCAATTAAACCAATACCCAGTGCATACGGTAAAATCGTCATTTGCTTGCTCCCTTGTTCAGCTTTACATCAAAGATTTCAATCAAAGGCATTTCATAGCGCTTTTTAATATCCTGAATATCCAGTTCGGTATCATCTGTACTGAGTGCGTGAACGAGGATATCCCCCCGTTCCTGATCAATCCCTGCTGAAACGGTCCCAGGGGTGGTGGTAATGATCATCGCCAGCAAGGTGTTGACCTGTTCATGTTCAGTTTCCAGTGGCACGCGATACCATTTTGGGTGCAGATGATCCAGCGGACCCAGCACCAGCTTGGCAACACGAAAATTTGAAACGATGATATCCCACAGCACCACAAACACCAGTCTGATCGCAGGTAGCCAGTGAATGTGGGGTGTTCTAGCAATAAAGGGACGTACCAGACGGGGAATGACAATGGCCAGTAACAGCGCCATTAAAATGTCAGTCGGGTCCACACTGTGCGATAGCATCAGCCAGCTCAAAAATACCAGAAATGACACAAAGGGGTGGGGGAACCAACGGTCAAGCAAGCTTATTTTTTGCATGTCAGTGTTCCTCCATTGGCTTTAACTGGGTTGAATTTGGAACTGTCGGTGTATCCAGCACTTGTTCGGCAATCTGGCGCTGCTTGTATTCTGAGATATGCTCACCCTGTAGAGTTGCTTTGGAAATAACATCGGGAATCAACAAGGCATTATGATCTTCAACTTCGCCACCATATTTTGTTTCGGGTAGGTAGGTTGGATCATAAGGTTGCACGCTGATCACGCGGCCCTGTGCATCCGTTTTTAGAATAGCTTGATTATAGAGTGCATGATTTTGGATTTGCTGTGCGGTCAATACCGTATAGGTCTGGATTGGAGATGCAAACACGACATAGCCTATCAGCCCTGCCAAAATGATATAAATGGCTGTGTCATTACGGTTGGGTGCATAGGCTGGCAATCCCTGATACGTTTGATAGGCTGCTTCATTCGGGTCAATTTCGGGTGGACTGGCACGCCAGAACAGAATGAAACCCACACGGGTCAATGCCAGAATACTCAATAGGCTAACGATCAGGATAATGGCGATAATCCAGCCCTGATACGCTGTTTCAGCGGTGGCCTGTAAAATAAAGACCTTACCCAGAAAGCCACTAAAAGGTGGTAAACCTGCCATCATCATTGCAATCAGGAAATAGGTCAGTGCCGCTGCCTTTTCATTCTTGATTTTGGGTGCAACTTTCAGGTGATCCTTGAACGTGCCGCGTTGGGCGGTGATCCAGCCACAGAACAGATAGAATACAGCGGCAATCAGGGTGCTATGCACCAGATAATACAGACCTGCCGACCATGCCTGCGTGTTGAACATGGCAATCGCGATCAGCAATGTACCCACAGATGACAGCACCATAAAGCCGACAAAACGGCGCAGCCGTTCTGCACCAATTGCACCAATCACCCCATAAATCGAAGTGACCAGGCCAATCAACAATAGTGTGTTCTTAAAAATGCTTTGTGCCATGACATCGTCAAACACTGTGCCATTGACACGCAGAATGGCGTAAATCCCAACCTTGGTCATGATGGTGAAGATGGCGGCAACAGGTGTGCTGGCAACCGCATAGGTTTTTGGCAGCCAGAACCCGACAGGCAGCATTGCAGCCTTGATGCCAAACACCACAAACAGCAGTAAGCCGCCTGCAATCGCCAACTTGTGCTGGTCATTGTCCAGTGTTGGCAGGATACGGCCCACATCTGCCATATTCAGGCTGCCAACGCTGCCATAGATCATGCCCAGACCAATCAGGAACAGGGCGGAAGCCAGCAGGTTGATGGTGACGTAATGGATACCCAACTGAAATCTAGGACGGCCCTGACCATGCAACAACAGTACATAGGAAGCCATCAACAGGATTTCAAAGAATACAAACAGGTTAAACAGGTCACCTGTCAGGAATGCGCCACATACCCCCATGAGTAGGAAGTGGAACATGGTGTGGAAATAGCGTCCTCGGGTGTCCCAGTTATCGCTGGCATACCAGATCACAGGAATGGCCAGCGCATAGGTCAACACCAGCATAAATGCCGATAAGCGATCCAGTACCAGCACAATACCAAACGGGGCTGACCATTCACTAAGCTGGTAAACACTAATCTGTCCTGTACTGGCAATCATCAGGTAACTGATGGCAGTCAGCAGACCCAGAATCGCGGAGGTGAGGCTGATGCCACGTCGCCAGGGTTGTCGCCAGTCCTGCTTTAATGAACCTGCACCAGGGTTACCCAGCAACAACAGCAGAAAGCTGGTCAATGCTGGAATCAAGATACTGATGATTGGAGTGTGGGTATGCCAAAAAGTATTCAAGTCAAACATTATGGCTCATCCTCACGTGGGTCATAGGTCAGGGTCGGGTCCTCTTTGGAATCGACATGATCATTTCCCGATTCATAACGGCTGCGCAGTGCCAGTTGTATAACAAATGCAGTGGTGGCAAACCCAATCACGATTGCAGTCAGGACCAGTGCCTGTGGCAATGGGTCGGTGACTTTGGTGGTTTCCGTCAAAATAGCAGGGGCATTGACCTGTAAACGTCCCATCGCAAACAGGAACAGGTTTACGGCATAGCCAATCATGGCAAGGCCAAGCACCACGGGAAAGGTTCTGGCGCGCAGGATGAGGTAAATCCCTGTGGCGGTGAGTAGACCAATTGCCGAAGCCAATAAAAATTCAAGGCTGATCATTTATTCGTCTCCATTGGGAATAGGGCCCGACATGCTGGAATGACGTGAATCTCCCAGCACTGAGATCAACAACATGGTCGCCCCGACGACCGTGATATATACCCCTAGATCAAAGGATGCGGCGGAGGCAAGATGCATTTTGCCCAGTAAGGGTGGTTCCACATAAATGTGCGCGCTGGTCAGGAATGGGCGTGACCAGAACCATGCCGCGATACCTGTCAATCCTGCAATGGTCAATCCTGAACCAATCCAGATTTCATAGAGACGACCAGACCGAGCTCCAATCATGCGCTCAGCCTGTTCCTGACCCACCACAATATATTGGATGATCAGTGCCATCGCGGTAATCAGTCCCGCGATAAAGCCACCGCCTGGGTAGTTGTGTCCACGCATGAAGATGTAAGTGCTAACCACCAGCGCAAGTGGCAATACCCATGAAGCCGTGATACGCAGCATCAACGGGGATGGATTGAAGCGATAGGTCAGGCCCTGGGTCATGGTGGTGCCATGCGCTCGCATACCATCCATCAAACAGAGTGCACCAATGGCGGCAATGCCTAAAACGGTAATTTCACCGAAAGTATCGAAACCACGGAAATCCACAAGGATGACATTGACCACATTGGAACCGCCACCCAGAGGAATCGACTGTTGCATAAAGAACCATGAAATTGAATTATGGTCACGGGTTAAAATCAGCCAACTAATCCAGCCAATTCCCACACCGCCTGCAATGGCCAGACTGGCATCGCGCCAGCGCCGTGAGCGGCTGGATTCATAAGGGGTGAGTTGTGGCAACAGTGACAAACTCATCAGCAATAAAACCGTGGTGACTACATCAACCGTGATTTGGGTCAGGGCAAGGTCAGGCGCTGACAGGGTAATGAATACCATGGTGACCACCAGACCCACTGCACCACTAATCAGCACGGCCTTGATACGCTCATGGTGGAACCAGAGCATCATCCAGCAGCCAGAGAACAGGGTGAGCCACAGTACAATCGCCACCCATGGTGCATGGGTCAGTTCGCGTGTACCTGTGGTTAAGCCTTGGTTGAACAGTGGCAAGCCAACCATGACGATGCTAAACAGCACAATCCAGAGCAGGTAGCTTTGCAAAGAGCCATTTTCAGTCGCCTGCTTAATCTTGCGGCTGTTGAGCAACAAATGTTTTAGGAATAAATCAAATAAAATTCGACCCTGTAGGCGTCCAAACAAGGGATCAAGGTCGATTTTACGCAGTCGCCCCTGTTTGGCTAGGGCAAAATAGAACAGCGTTCCACCGACCAGTGCAATTAGGCTCATGACTAAAGGGGCATTAAAACCATGCCAGATGGCAAGATGGACACCCTCAAAATTTGGCTGCATCAGGCTGGCCCTGGTGACACTGTTGACTAGCGTGCCCGCAAGCAGGGCAGGGAAAATACCCACCAGGATACATAAAGTCGCAAGGATAATTGCAGGCAGTCGCATACCAAGTGGTGGTTCATGGGCATCCTTGTTTGGCACCTGTTTACCCAGTGGGCCATCAAAAAATACGCCATGCACCAAACGAATCGAATAACTGACCGCAAAGATTCCTGCAAGGGTTGCCACAATGGCCGAGATCACCATCACTGGGCCTGACAGGTTTGCCAGCAATTCGGTAAAGAACATCTCCTTGGAAATAAAGCCATTGGTCAGTGGCACGCCCGCCATGGAGGCGGCGGTGATCATGGTCAAGGTTCCCGTAAATGGAAGCAGTGCCCAGATCCCACTCAGTTTGCGTAAATCCCGTGTACCTGTTTCGTGGTCGATAATCCCTGCAATCATAAAGAGTGCCGCCTTAAAGGTGGCATGGTTGATGATGTGGAAAATGGCCGCCGCAACTGCAAGCGGGGAACCAATTCCGAGCAGGCACACAATCAGGCCCAAATGGCTGATGGTGGAGTAAGCCAATAAGCCTTTTAAATCTTCTTTAAAAATGGCAAAACCTGCTGCCATACACAGCGTAAACAGACCAACAAAGGTGACAATGTTGTGGTACAACGCGGCACCAATAAAAATTGGGGCTAAACGTGCCAGCAGGAAAATCCCCGCTTTTACCATCGTTGCAGAGTGCAGATAGGCTGAAACTGGGGTGGGTGCAGCCATTGCATTGGGTAGCCAAAAGTGGAATGGGAATTGCGCACTTTTGGTAAATGCACCCAGCAAAATCAGTAATAGGGTGGGTACAAACAGTTGATGCTGTTGGATGGCATCTTTCATCAATACCAGTTGGTCAATTTCATACGTTCCTGTGATTTGCCCAAGCAGCACAAAGCCCCCTAGCATGGCAAGGCCGCCCATACCTGTAAGGGTCAGGGCCATACGTGCGCCACGCTGCGCTGCGTCATACTGGCTCCAGTAACCGACCAACAGGAAAGAGGAGATACTGGTCAGCTCCCAAAACACCAATAGGATGATCAGGTTGTTCGAAAGCGAGATGCCCAGCATGGCCGCCATAAACAGCATCAGCAACAAATACAGTTTACTCAGTGAGTTTTTGGGACTGAGATAGAAATAGGCATAAATATAAATGAGCGTGCCGATACCGCTAATCAGCAGGCCAAACAATAAACCGAGTGCATCCAGACGAAAACTCAGGTTGATGCCCAGTTGTGGCAGCCAATCCCAGCTTTGTAGCAGGGTATTGCCCTGAAGAACCATTTCCGCCTGGGTCAAAAGTAAAATAAAACAACTCAGGCTGATGCCAATCGCCCCAAGTGCCGTCACGCCCCGTGAAATACGTTGCAGTTGTGAGACAAGGGTGGTGCCGAGTATGAGCGGTAATAAGATAATAATCGGTAGCACACTGGTATCCATATTGATGATTTAGGTCGGGAGACCTAAGGATGAACTTTCTTTCAGGATTCACAGGCACTCAAGGAGAATACCAAAACTTCAAATCCAGAAACCCAATCAAGTGAATAGGGACAGTCACAAGTTGTATTGCGCAACTTGAAAATAAAAAATGAGATTTATTTTACTATAAAATATCAATAAAAATCTGATGTTATTACATGAAGTTACATATCATGTTGATGTATCGTTTTCAATACTGCCCTGAACCGTATTTCAAAGTGGGCTTTGTTGTGGTGTGTCATCAATCTTGAGTAAATTCAATAAATCAGACTTTTCCTGTGGATTCAGCTCCTGTATCTGGTGAAATAACGCATCCACTTTGGTTAATGTGGGTTCAGAGGGCAGGAGGGGTGTTTGGGTCTCACTCTCTGGTTCAGGCTGCACCAAATCTTGATATAAGGCGGAAAGCTGCTGTTGTGATGCCTCCAACTGAATCGGGTAAATACCGTGCTGGTCCAGTTTTAGGCACTGGTAATGCAGCGCATGTTCAAGCAACTCATCACGGTTGCCTGTCACAATGATTTGCAGGCGGGGAAATGCCTCATGCAAGCGCTCAAGAATTTCGGCACATGCATTCTGGTCCAACTGCATATCCACGTGGTCAATCAGCAGGATGCCCTCGCCCTCCAGACATGGATCAAAGCTATGTTGATTGAGCAGGCATAATCGGCGGCTAATATCACCCACCAGTGCAATCCAGGTTTTTTCTGATGCAGACAGTTGCTGAAATGGCATCACCCGATCTTCATAACGCACTATCAGTTGCAGCTTGGGAACATACTGGATGTAAAGGTCTTGCAGCTTGGGAAAAACGGTATTCAAGCTGGTTTTCAGGGCATGCAGGTTGGGTGCCGAGAGCTGTTTGGGATGCTTGACCAGTTCCAGTTGCAGTTCCTGCAATATTTCGGACTGGTTTTGCTGGTTAAAGTCGTTGCCCATCAGGCGTCTGACAATATGGGCCGAGTGCGCATTCTCGACATCGCTTATTTCCCGTAACCATTCAAAAAAACGTGCAAAGGTGGTGTAGGGGATTGGCGTTAAATCATAGGCTGAAATGTCCTGCAAGGTGCCTGGCACATTTTTACTCTGTAGATTCACTTCCTGTACAAAACGTTCCGCAGGATAGTAGGCAATCATTGGCAAACCCAGCAAGGGGTCCTGTTGATTCATCTTTTGGTACAGGCTCACCATCTGGTCAAGCTGCTGGCTTTCAACCTGGCTAATTCCCACTCCCTGACTGTTAAAGGTTTTGTAGAGTTTCCAGCTACAACGTTGTGTGTCGGCTGCCTGTGCAGCGCTACTTTCAGTCAAGCCATGATTGAGTTCCTCACTCATGTGTACCTGAATCTGGATTTTGGCCTGTAGCCGAGTCAGCATAATGTCCTGATCCGCAATCACCACACCCGCAGTCCGAATATCCTTATAGCGTGCCGAAAACCAGGTCAGGGCCTGATAGATGTTCTTTAGGATGGTGGTTTTGCCTGTGGACTGGTCACCCAGAATCAGGGTAATCGGGTATTGTTCAGGTTGAAACTCAATGTTTAAGTCCCGAAACATGCCGACATGCTTAAATAGAACCGATTCAAGTTGCATAAGTTCACCTCAGTCACGAGCGCTTTAACCTACGGACTGGCGAAGACTTGAGGGAGCGCTTTGTTTTAGCTTTAATTGTTGTATCAGGTCATAAAGATGATGAATATTTAAACTTACTTTAGCACGCGTACAGGCGACGTAAAGTAGTCTTAATTCCTCATCTGTAATTTTATGTTCCAGTCCGTTAATCTTGAACTGGTAATCATCTTCAATATGCACCCGATTCCATTCCAGCCCCTTGGCCTTATGCGCGGTTGAAATCACATAGTCTGCCTGTTCAATCGGGGTGATTTTCGCCAATGCCTTTTTCAGTGGTTCAGTGCCATGTTCATCCACCAGCTTGACCAAAGGCTTGATGTCACTGCCATCATTAGTTTCACAGTATTCATGCACATCATGCCATGAATTAAACCAAGCCAGTTCTGGCACATCGGTGATGCGCTTGCCCTGTTTTAGTAAACTGGCCGCATCAACAAAGCGGCTTAATTTTTGATGATCGGCTTGCAGGCTGACTTTATCACCATGCACCAAACCTGAAAGCAGTAATTCCATTGCACGCGCATTGGTGCGGCATAGAATCGCATCACGCATTTTAGTATGCGGTTTATTCACCACCGTGGATTTTAAGTTTGGATTGCCAAGTAATGGCACGGTTTCATTTAGTGCGCCAAGCAGGCTGTTGGCAACATCGGCGATGGCGTCACCAAAACGGAATGAGGTGGTCAAGCGGCTTTCAGGCAACGGCATCTGCTGCATAGCGTTGATTGCGCCACGCCATGCGTAGATTTGCTGATGGGCATCACCCACATAAATCACCTGCGTACTTTTTTGGCGCAGTAAAATGCCGAGCATCAACGGATCAGCATCCTGAGCCTCATCAAACAGCACATAATCGGCGGGAATATTTGGTTCAGACAATGCCCAAAGTTTTAGGTAAATATCGTGCCCAATCCCTGCCTGATGGTTCTGGTCAATCGATTCCAGCCAGCGACGTTCAACGGCTGGGTATAAGTGTTGCTGTAAGGATTCAATATCATCCTGATGCAGCCAACTGGGTGCCTGAATATGACGCGGTGCAGGGTATTGCGAACTGGTGGAACAGAAATAGCTGACCGCATTGGCGACCAGACTGGCAAGGCGGCTTGGCATCAACACATATTTTTCATAACGTCCACCCATTAAACGCCGCAGGGTAATTGGTTCCAGCCGATATTCTTTCGCGATAAAGCTTGGGCTGAGACGGGGCAGGCGTAATTTATCAGTCACACCACGCGGCACACTGCGGAAAGCAAGCGAGTGAAAAGTACGGCAGTTCACATTGCCATGAAACTTGTTTTGCGCTTCGGACGCAATGGCCTTGTTAAATGCCAGATACATACCACGCCGTTCAGGCATGGCATCACTGATCATTTGTAAAGTGGTGGTTTTACCTGTGCCAGCATAGGCAATCACTTTAAAGGACTGCCCTAAACGGGCATTGTCTATGGCAACTGCCTGCTCATAGGTGGCTTTGGGCTTTTCGATACTCGACACAGGAATGGGTTACGCCTCTTTGCTGCGGTTGGCTTTTTCAACCAGGCCAGATAAGCCCTGACGACGCGCGAGTTCATCCAGAACAACGTGCGGGTCAAGATCAAAATAGCCAAGCATCACAATGCTGTGGAACCATAAGTCAGCCACTTCATAGATCAGGTCGTGTTTATTTTCCAGTGAAGCATGCGTTGCGTAATCTTTAGCCGCGATGATACTTTCCACGCTCTCTTCACCGACTTTTTCCAGAATTTTATTGATGCCTTTTTTATACAGGCTGGCCACATAGGAGCTGTCCGCTTCAGCCTGTTTGCGTTCCTGCATCAAGCGCCCTAAATGGCTGAGTACATCCACCTGTTCACTGTGACGGTGATCATGCGCTTCTATTTTGGCAGATGCGCCATAAATGGCAGTTGGGTCTTTCAACTGTGCATCAACAATTTCCCAACCCTGTGGTGTAAGTTTGCGGTAGAAGCAGGACTCACGACCTGTATGGCAGGCAATGCCACCATGTTGTTCAATTTGTAGGATGATGACATCGGCATCGCAATCGAGACGGATTTCATGCACGGTTTGAAAGTGTCCTGATTCTTCGCCCTTATGCCAGAGTTTCTGGCGTGAACGTGAGTAATACACCGCCTGATTTTTTTCAGCAGTCAGTTGTAATGCTTCACGATTCATCCATGCAACCATTAACACGCGACCTGTTTGATGATGTTGTGCAATGGCAGGAACAAGACCATTGGAATCAAATTTAACTTCATCTAACCAGTTTGACATGCGTGAAATCCGTTGTGGGCAAAGCAGCTAGTTTAGCGTTTGTGGCTAGGGTTGGCTATGCTTGTTGGGTAAAAACATTTAAGAACGAGAATGAATATAGGTGCTCATGAGTTGATTATGTTCTTGTTTTAATGATCTAATGGAATATCCAAAAAGTATAATTGTGCTGTAAGGATAGCTAGCCCAAAACCAAGCATTAATTAAACAAAAGCACACGGCAATAAAGAGCCAAAGATATAATAGTTTGAGCACTTGCCTTTGCCAAACAGTAACTAATAAAAGAAATGGTATACAGTCAAATAATATGACCCACCAAAAATGAGATCCAGAGATTAATTTTCCTATTGAAGATTTTGGATTCACTTGCCATTCAATGAGTTGATAGTGGAAATTTAGAAAACAAAACAGATTGGCAAAGCTTGGAAATAAAAACCAGCATCCTTTTCGAATCGCCTTGCCTTTATCCTGTCGATAGAGTGCCCATAGAAAACTATATTTCATGTTTTAGCCTTATTTTTATTGATGGAACTTTCTGTTTTTACTTATCGATATAGTTTGAGATTTCAATCAGGTTTTGATCAGGGTCATGTAAATAGATGGATAATATTTTCCCCATTGCACCTGTTCTTTCAATCGGCCCCTCAATGATTTCAATATTTAGGTTTTGCAGATGGCTGATCACTTCATTTAATGGCGTTTCAGCAATAAAACATAAATCTGCTGAACCAGCGGTGGGGTAAAAAGCTTTGGGTTCGAACTCTTTGCCAACCTGATGCAAGTTGATTTTTTGAGAAGCAAATTGCAGTGCCTTTCGGTTTTCACCAAAGCTGATGACCTCAAAATTCAATGCGGACTGATAAAATTGGCAGGTGGTTTTAATATCAGCAACTGTCAGAACTAAGTGATCTAAATGACTAATTTTCATAAATAGTTTAAGTCTTAATAAATGTGGTTAATAGTCAGTAATGGATTGATTGCTGGAAACTAAAGAATCATCATCCTCTTGATAGTGGGCAATTTGTTGATAATCTAGTTGCTGGAACATCCCAGTTTTTAAACCTGAAATGGTAATGGCCATTTCTTTACGGAAATAGGGAATTTGGTACATCCACGGGAAAACCAGATCACGTAAACCACCTGCCCACCAGTGATCAGATTGATAAAGTGGTGTGAGTAATCGACTGAGGAATTGATAAAACTGGGTCGAGGAACGACGGTGCTGGTGATAGTTTTGCCACAACATTGCCCAGTCAATCTGCTGATTTTTCCTGGCGTTTTGCAAGGACTGTGAAAAGGCCCATGCATCCAACAAAGCTATATTGGCACCTTGCCCGAGTTGAGGGCTCATGGCATGGGCGGCATCACCCATCACCCCAATTCGACCTTGCCCAAATTGAGACATCACCACATCACGGTATTGGGCTGACAACCACTGAGGTTGATTTTGTTGATCAGCCAAAAGTTGTTTCAACCATTCAGCAACATCAGGCCAGCGATCTGTAACCTGTTTTATCCATTGCTGCTTCGTTGACTCATCCTTTAAAAATGATTGCAATTGTGCGGTGGGTAAACTCCAGAAGATGCTGGAAAGTCGTTGCTGTGGTGCAGAGGGGATTGCGCCTGTCGGTAGAATCCCCATCATGATCTTGGAACGATCATAAAATTGATGCAGGATTTCAGAGTCCAATACAGGACATTCAGGCACAATGCTCCATGCAGCACCCCACGGATAAGCCTGATCAACCTTAACCCAAGCTTGAGGACGCAATTGACTGCGGGCACCATTGGCAATCAGGACAGCATCAAAACAGGCATCAAATTTCTGTTGTTGGTAAGACCCGATGAGTCGAACCTCATGGGCACTTTCCTGAATCTGATCAACGCCATGTCCCATTCTCCAGTTGATCTGGCTGGAATACTCAGCCAGCTTTTGCATCAGCACATGACATAAGGTGGCACGATGGATGCCTAAACCGTAAAGATGATTTCCAGCCTGATGGTAATGGCTATTGACCAAAAGACGCTGATCGGCAAGTTTTCCCTCCAAGCCTGTCACTTTTGCTCCAAGTTTTAAGGCATGGTCGAGTACGCCAAGATGTTCAAAAACTGCCAGGCCAGCAGGTTGTAATAATAAACCTGCACCCACAGGCGCGAGTTCATCCACCTGTTCAAAAATGGTGACATAATGACCTTGACGGGCAAGTAAAATGGCAGTGGCGAGTCCTGCTGTACCCGCCCCAATAATCGCAAAATGGGGTGTTTTCATTGTTTGTTCTTATGCAGTCGTTATTGGGTTGTTTTTAAAGAGAATGCAGCTTAATCCTATGCCACTTCCCAACGTTTGATAATAGCTGGCAAATCAATTTTGAGGTGGAAGAACAATAACTAGTTTGACCAATAAAGATTAAAGTTGGGATGAGTTAAAAATTTTAACTATTTTAAATGTAAAAAGTAAAAATTGGATTCAAGTAAAGTAATCCGAAAATTTATACGATTTTAATTTATTAAATCAGAAAGGATGCCTTGCTAAAATTCTATGTGCCGCCTAATTACAATGAGTTTGAAAACATCGTTGCAACGTAGGTGGATCGTGGTCGAGTGAATAAATAAAAAGGGCAAATGTCATATACATTCGCCCTTTTCAAAAAGAATGACATGGATGTCGTGATTAGAAGAATCCAGCTGGTTTGGTTGAGTAGCTGACTAAAAGATTCTTGGTTTGTTGATAATGGTCTAACATCATGCGATGGTTTTCACGACCAATACCTGACTTCTTATAACCACCGAATGCCGCATGTGCAGGATAAATATGGTAACAGTTGGTCCATATACGGCCTGCTTCAACAGCACGGCCCGCACGATATGAGGTATGCGCCGAACGAGACCAGACCCCAGCACCTAAACCATAAATGGTTTCATTGGCAATTTGAATCGCTTCATCAAAGTCTTTAAAGGTCGTGACTGACAGGACAGGGCCAAAGATTTCCTCCTGGAAAATTTGCATACTGTTATGCCCTTTGAAAACGGTTGGTTCGATATAAAAACCTTCACCCACTTCTTGTCTGGCGCTACCACCTGTAAGAAGTTCAGCACCTTCTTCACGGCCAGTACTGATGCAGCGTAAAATTTTCTCTTGTTGCTCTAGGGACGCCTGGGCACCAATCATGGTTTCAGTATCTAAAGGATGGCCAACCTTGATTCGTTTCACACGTTCAATGGCTTTTTCTAAAAATGCATCTGCAATGCTTTCCTGAACCAATGCACGAGATGGGCAGGTACACACTTCACCCTGGTTCAGTGCAAACATGGCAAAGCCTTCAAGTGCCTTGTCCAGAAAATCATCTTCCTTGTCCATAATATCTTCAAAGAAGATATTTGGAGACTTACCACCAAGTTCCAGCGTGACTGGAATAATGTTTTCTGTCGCATATTGCATAATCAACTGTCCAACCTGGGTTGAACCTGTAAATGCAATCTTGGCAATACGTGGGCTGGTTGCCAGTGGCCGACCCACTTCAGCACCATAACCATTAACCACATTGAGTACGCCTGCTGGTAAAAGGTCCTGGATGAGTTCAAGAACCAGTAAAATTCCGACTGGGGTTTGTTCGGCAGGTTTTAAAACCACACAGTTTCCTGCCGCAAGTGCGGGAGCAAGTTTCCATGCTGCCATTAAAATTGGGAAATTCCACGGAATGATCTGGCCCACGACACCCAATGGTTCATGAAAGTGATAGGCAATGGTATCGTCATCAATTTCTGAAATGCCGCCTTCCTGTGCACGGATACAACCTGCAAAATAACGGAAATGATCGATTGCCAGTGGAATGTCAGCTGCCAATGTTTCACGAACTGGCTTGCCATTATCCCAGGTTTCCGCAACCGCAAGCATTTCAAGGTTTGCCTCCATGCGATCGGCAATTTTGAGCAAGATATTTGAACGTACTGTTGGGGAGCTTTTATTCCATTCAGCCTTTGCTTTATGGGCTGCATCAAGTGCAAGTTCAATGTCTTCAACCGAGGAACGCGGGATTTTTGTAAATACTTTGCCATCGACAGGTGAAACGTTGTCGAAGTATTCTCCTCTGACAGGGGCTATCCATTCGCCACCAATAAAATTTTCATACTGTGATTTAAACTGGACTTTGGAATCTGGTTGATTCGGATCGATGTAACGCATATATATATTCCTTTGCTTATAATTGATCTTAAGCGTCTACAGCTTTGGTATAAGGTACTTTTGTACGCTATTTGACTAGGATATAAGGGTGAAGGTTGGAGAAAGGTTGGAAACCATGCTCAGACGTGAGGGATGCACAAATGTTTACAAAGCAAGAGCTCATACGGCAAAGACAGTCTATTGATCAGTTAAAGCAACAAAATAGTTTGTCTCCCCAAAGTGCTGAGAAGTTAGAGCAGAGTATCGCGAGTTCTTGGCAGCGATCAGTATTGTCCTCAATTCCAAAAGAGCGTTTGGCGGCACCTTTGCTCAACCACAATAAAAAAAATAAAACCAGTCTGGATAAGGCTTTAAATGCCTGTTCCAGTGAACTGGGCCATATTGCTGCACAATCCTCGATGGTGATCGCTGTTGGTGATGTGGGAAGTACGATTATATGGACTGCCTCAAGTACACAAATGCAAAGTGCCGCTGAAAAGGTACATTTCATTGCAGGTGGGCAGTGGGCAGAGGAGGTGGTTGGAACCAATGCTTTGGCTCTATCGCTAAAAACCCAACAATCCAGTTGTGTATTTTCCAATGAACACTATATGGAGTCCATCCATGACTGGGTCTGTTATGCAGCTCCAATTATTGATCCCTATTCCAAACAGGTATTGGGTGTGGTCGATTTATCAACCACGTGGAAAAAACACAACAGTTTAGGGGTTTTGGCGGCAGAACGTTGTGCCTCCATCATTCAAACCGCACTTATTGATCAGCAAAGACAACATTTATATATCCGTGCTTTTTCAACCCCACAAATCTTCTTTAATGGTAAGTCATTGGTTCTTACACCACGTCAAATTGAGATTTTGGCAATTTTGGTGCTTTGTCCAAATGGATTAAATTTAGAAAAATTACATCAAGCTCTATATGGTGAGCGTAAAGTCAGCATTGGCACATTAAAAGCTGAAATGTCACAACTCAGGGATATTCTGGGTGGGATGCTAGGTTCACGGCCCTATCGTTTATTGGCCGATGTGGAGGCTGATTTTCTTTTGGCTGAACAGGCGCTTGATTCTGGATATGTGGCTTCTGCGTTACAGGTATACAAAGGGGTATTTTTGGCTAAGACGGAAAGCCCTTTTTTATGCGCATGGCGGGATTGTCTGGAGTCGCGTTTAAGTGATGCAATCTTTAAAACCACAGAAACGGATTTGTTATTGAAGCATGTTGCTCACTTCCCCGAAGCAATAGATGCAGTTGAACGCCTGATGGAGTTATTGCCTTCAGATCATCCTGCGCATTTATCTTTGAATAAGTTTAAAGATATGTTTTGAAGCTTGTTTTTAGTATTCTGCGAAAAATTATCTTTGAAATTCTAATTTCAGTTTTATTTAATAATTAAATATATCAGTGTATTAATTCAATGGTTGTGTACTACGATCACAGTTTTTATAGGGATAAAAAAAGTGGGAATATCACCAGTTTGCTATTCCCACAAAAAAAGTAAGCCACTTCTCGGAGGCTGTGACTTACTTTTAACAGAACGATTAGAGTGCAGCTTTAAATATCTCCACAACCTGGGCATGAGTCGCTTTACGTGGGTTGGTCAGCATACATGCATCCTTTTGTGCATTTTCAGCCATGATTGCAAGATCTTCAGTTTTCACGCCGAGTTCATTCAAACCAGATGGAATACCGATTGAAGATGACAATTCCCGAATGGCGTCAATGGCTGTAAAAGCCGCTTCAGTTTCAGTAAATCCGTCAGTATTTACACCCATCAATTCTGCAATTTTTGCATAACGATTCTGACAGGCAATTAAGTTGAATTCACAGACATGGGGTAACAGTACCGCATTACATACACCATGCGGCAGATTATAGAAACCACCTAATTGATGTGCCATCGCATGAACATAACCGAGAGATGCATTGTTAAATGCCATACCTGCCAAGTACTGTGCATAACTCATGGCATCACGTGCTTCAATATTTTCGCCATTCGCAACAGCAGGGCGTAACCATTGACTAATCATGGCAATCGCCTTTTCTGCACATGCATCGGTAATTGGATTTGCTGCTGTGGAAACATAGGCTTCTACCGCATGTGTTAAAGCATCCATACCCGTTGCGGCAGTCAAGCCAGCAGGTTTGGCCACCATGAGTTTAGGATCGTCAATTGCAATCAGTGGGGTACAGCGCCAATCGACGATTGCCATTTTTACATGGGTGTCAGTGTTGGTAATGATACAGAAACGGGTCATTTCAGATGCTGTTCCCGCCGTTGTATTGATTGCAATCAACGGTGTCATGGGAACAGTGCTTTTATCAATGCCTTCATAATCACGGATATGTCCACCGCCAGCTGTTACCAGGCCGATTCCTTTGGCACAGTCATGTGAGGAACCACCGCCTAAAGAAACGATGAAATCGCAGCCATTGTCATTATAGGCCTGTACACCATGATGTACATTGATATCTGTTGGATTGGGTTCTGCACCAGCAAAGATATGGCTGTCTACGCCAACATCTTTTAAATATTCTGCAATGGTATTGGCTACACCAAATTTAAATAAGCCTTCGTCCGTTACAATCAAGGCTTTTTTCGCACCGAGGTTTTGAGCTTTAGTTCCAATTTCTTTGGCACAGCCAGGGCCAAAAAGTGACACGCAAGGGATATAAAAACCGTTTGTTTGATCTGCAATATTCTTAAAAGCCATGGAGTGATTCCTTCTTCCATAATCCATTGTTTGTTATTCAGTGATCTCATCACTGTAGGCCTAGTATGGGAGGGTTAAAATTTTTTCCCACCTACCAAAAACCTACCAATAAATAAATGAGGCGGCATTGGAAACAGGAGAAGTGGTTCGGATATCCAACACAACAGGGGATAGGGTTTTCTTGGAAACAGTTTAAAACTAGAGTTGATAAAAATAATATTATTAATAAAATCAGATACTAAATTTGGTTGTCATGAGCTGGATTGGGATGTATAAATTATTTATTCAATTGAGACAGATTAGAATATTGGTTATTTGATATGAACATTTAAAACATAACGATAAAAGTGCTGTTAATTGAATCTTTATATTGATTGAGTGGCAATGATGAGGAGCCAATAGCACCCCATCACACTTGAAGCTAAAAAGTCCCTTGTTTATAGGCAGGTGTAGCTTATTTCATAATACGCCACAGCGCCAACAAGCTACTCAATACAATTAAGACAATTGAGACAAACCACGGGGTAATAATGGCAATGGTCAGCAAAATCAACATGGTGCTGCCAAACATCCAGCTACGACGTTGCTGCTGCTGTATTTGCAAACGCATCTGCTGAATTTCTTTAAGCTGTTTGTCATGCCAGGTGGATTGATTCTTCAAGCCATTAAGACTGTCAATCAACAGGCTCGGTAAGTCCTGTGCGCCTAATAATAAATCAGGAATTTGCTGACCAATTTCCTTGAAATTTTTCACTGGATTCATATTGGCCTTGACCCATTCGGTGAGAATCGGTTTTGCCAGTTTCCAGATATCCAGTTGTGGGTAAAGGTCAGTACCCAGACCCTCAACATGAACCAGCGTTTTTAACAGCAACATGAGTTGTGGTGGAATTTCCAGATGGAAACGCCGTGCAATATCCATCACCTGAATCAGGATGCCTGCAAAATCCAGTTGATCCATCGGCTTGGACACCATAGGGCCAACGGTACGACGCATTTCACGTGCCAGTGCATCCTGATCGGTTCCTGGTGGAATCCAGCCTGCCTGATGCACAATCTGAATCAACTGCATAAAGTTGCTGTTCATCACGGCCAACAACATCCGTGCAACGGTCATCTGATCAGACTTGGACAGCTCACCCATAATGGCACAGTCCAGCGCAATAAAGCGTGGATTGCTTGGGTTAATGGTTTCGACAAAGACATTGCCAGGGTGCATGTCCGCATGGAAAAAGTTGTCACGGAACACTTGGGTAAAGAAAATGGTCAAACCTTTTTCTGCCAAGTCCGCACGATTCATACCTAAACGGTCAAAGGTCGCAATATCGGAAATCGGTACGCCCGTAATGCGTTCAGCGACCATCACGTCTTTACTGTCCATATAGACTTCAGGCACATACATCATGCTGGAACCTGTAAAGTAATGACGCATACGGCGGGTGTTGTCCGCTTCCAGACTCAGGTCAAGCTCATTTAAAATGATCTGACGGTAGTCCTGAATGATCTCGGACAGGTGCAGCGCACGGGCAGCTTCCAGACGGTTTTCCAGCCAGTCACCCAGCCATGCCAAAATTTCAAAGTCCTGAAGAATCTGGTTGCGAATATCAGGACGGGTGACTTTGACCACCACTTCACGGCCATCGTGTAATGCGGCGGTATGTACTTGTGCAATTGAGGCAGCGGCAAGTGGCTGTTCATCAAAACGGGCAAACAAGGTGCCAACATCTGCCTTGAGGGATTCCTGAATCCGCTGTTTGGCCAACTGGGTGTCGTAGGGCTTTACACGGTCTTGCAACAGCACCAGTTGCGATAAGAGTTCTGGTGGAATCAGGTCACGACGGGTAGACAGGAGTTGACCCAGCTTAATCGCCAAAGGCCCCATCTCTTCCAGTGCTTCCTTGAGTTTAAGCGGATTCTTTTTTTCACGGCTTGACCAAGCCGCAGGATGCATTTTAATCACACCCAAGGCATGTTGGGCTTTTACAGGTAATTCTTCCGCAGGAAATAAGGTGTCAAGGCGATAGTGTGCTGCAATGCGCCAAAGTTCAAATAACCGTCTAACATGCGGAATCATATAAAATCTTACCTAGTTTTGTGTGGGTTGCTGGTGTGAATGGAATTGGGCCTGTAATTGCTGGAATCTGGCTTCTAGACGGTCTATTTCCTGATTGAGCTGGCGGGTCTCCCGATTCAGGCCATCCATTTGCCAGCGTGGGGCAAATAAACCGCTATCTTCTTTTAATGCATCTTCAACAAAGAACAGGTGGCTTTGCAATGAGTGTTTCAGGTGTTTGGGTGCAAGCTGTATCTTACCCAGTTCATGCGCCAGCTGAGGACCAATCCACGGAGATAGATGTGCGGCAAGGTCGGGTTCTGCCTGCTGCATGATACGCTGGATATCCTGCAATAAATGATAGTCACCTTGCAGTGGAATATTGCCAATCTGGTCCATATCACTGAGCAGGAGTTTGGCTAATTCGACTACATTGGCGACATGCAGGGTGGCTGTGGCATCTGTAATTTTATTTTGAACATCATATGGACGCTGTTCAAATATTGATGGGCTTTGACTGTGTCCCGTCACGGTAGGTTCCAGACGAACTTTATTTTCATCAAAAAAAACATCAACCGAGAGCTGTGGATGATCGATCACAACCCGCAACAATTGACCTTGTAGCTGATTGAGCTGAATACGGGTAATCGCATCCAGATCAATCACCTGATGAATGATACGTTCGACTGCACCCAGTGCTAAAATCGACCACATATCCTAAGCCTTAAAGTTTGAATCCACGGTGAACAGCAACAATACCACCTGTCAGGTTGTGGTAGTCACAGCTTTGGAAGCCCGCATTTTCCATCATGCCTTTTAAGGTGCGCTGGTCTGGGTGCATACGGATGGATTCAGCAAGGTATTTATAGCTTTCAGAATCATTTGCAACCAGTTTGCCCATGATTGGCAGGGCCGTGAATGAGTAAAGATCGTAGAGCTTTGAAAATGGTTCAAACACAGGTTTGGAAAATTCGAGGATCAGTAAACGGCCACCTGGCTTAAGCACACGGTACATGGCTGCAAGTGCTGCATCCTTATCGGTCACATTACGCAAACCAAAACTGATGGTGACGAGGTCAAAACTATTGTCTGCAAATGGCTCTAGCGTTTCTGCATTGGCAAGCACAAAATCCACATTGGTACAACCCGCATCAATCAGGCGGTCACGGCCCACATTGAGCATGGACTCATTGATGTCTGAAAGCACCACATGACCATTCGGGCCAACTTCGCGGCTAAACACTTTAGCCAGGTCGCCTGTACCACCCGCGATATCCAGTACATGCTGTCCACGACGCACGCCTGACATGTTAATGGCAAAACGTTTCCATATACGATGAATACCAAATGACATCAGGTCATTCATGATGTCGTATTTGCTTGCCACTGAATGGAACACTTCCGCCACTTTCTGTGCTTTTTCATCGCTGCTGACAGTTTGATAGCCAAAATGGGTGGTTGCGCCAACATTGCCTGTATTGGCACCACGCGGCAGGTTGTATTTTGGTACGGAACCTGTTGGTGCTGAAGTCAAACCCTGTTGTAAAGATTGTTGTTGACCTTGTGGTGCTCCCTGCGGGAGCGGTGTGCTGAGGAAAGGACTGACTTTGTCTGAACCTGGGTTTTGCTCAACTTCTGGGGTGGGCTGTTGGTTTTCGTTAGACATTGTTTTCTCCTAAACTTTCGCTCTAGCGGCACGAATCAGCATGCATCATGACAGATTTTGTATTTTTTTACAGGGCTTAGCATATCATTGTTATGAATAATATACAGAAAGTCACTTTCCAAAAAGTGTTTTAATTTTTTATGTGAAGATGAAAAAAATCCCTCTTGGTAGAGGGATTGGAGTAGTCCAGCATTTAACTGCGGAAAGGATCTGGATGCCCTGAATGGACTTTCTCAATGATCTCGCGTTCTTTTGCGGTAAAGGTCTTAATAAATGCCGCCGCCGACTTCATTGGCTTCATGGCATCAAAACCTTCCTGAATAAACTCATACATGCCATCAAACTGGTGTTTATGCGCCACACCCTTACACATTTTAAACGCGGCATACATCATGGTGGAACGCATATATTTATCCAGCGTCACACCCAGTTCATCCAGCAAATCCAGTTGTTCATAACGTGCGTCATGCTGTTCCAGTTTAAGGAATGTCTGGCGCATGATTTCATCGGTTAATGGGGTGTCCAGTGGATAGTCCGCCAATATTTGCTTCGCAACCTGCTCATCAAGCTGGGTGGCCAGTACCGCCAGACTCACCGACTTGGTGCCTGTCTTGATGGCATTGGCAGGAATTAGGCCTTCTACTTTATGGGCAAACTTAAGCAGGCGTTCGATTTGTTTTGCGAGTGCGTCAAAATCAGGGCCACCATATAAACGTTTCAGGAAATATTGCGCCATGATCTGGTTTTCTGGCTGATTGAATAGTTCTTGATGGCTATGCCCAAGACGTTGTTTTATCCAGCTCTGGACGTCATGCAAACGTTGGGCAAGGGCTGGATCTGCATGATAGTTGAAAGCATTGTATTGTTGTAAAAGGTCATCAAATGCGGAGAGTTTAGACATAATCGGACTTAATTGAAGTAAACCATAAAATCATAGGGCGCATCATAACTGAGAACCATGACAGCATAAACCCTAAATGTCCAACAATCGGTCAGTATGTCCATGCACTCATTTTGTCTACAGAAACTGTACAAGGGGCTTTCTTGGTGCTGGGTCGATTTCACTATACTTATTTTTAATAATGAGCCGTTTAGAGCAAAACATGAGTACCCAACAACCAAAATTTGAATTACGTGATGAAGATGAGCTTTCGCTGGACCTGATAGAAGCCCAGTATGCATTGAAAGACAGTCGGGGCAAGAACAATGCGAAAAGTGTCCTGATCCTGGTTAGTGGCATTGAACTGGCGGGCAAGGGTGAGGCGGTCAAGCAGTTGCGTGAGTGGCTTGATCCACGTTACCTGAAAGTCAAAGCGGATGCCCCGAAGCTATTGACAAATAACCAGACATTTTGGCAATCCTATACACCTTTTATACCTGCCGAAGGGCAGATCGTGGTGATGTTTGGCAATTGGTACAGTGACTTGCTGGCAACAGCAATGCATGTGTCCAAGCCATTAAATGAGGCGTTGTTTGATGGATATGTTGAGCAAATGCGTGCGTTTGAACATGACCTGCAACATAACCATGTGCATGTGGTTAAGGTCTGGTTTGACCTGTCATGGAAATCATTGCAAAAACGGCTGGACCAGATTGATGCCTCGGAACAGCACTGGCATAAACTGCATGGTCTGGATTGGCGTAATAAGAAACAATACGATACCTTGCAGAACCTGAGCCACAGGTTCACGGATGACTGGTTTGTCATTAATGGGGAAGATGAAAAGTACCGCGACCAGTGCTTTGCACAATATGTTTTGCAAACGCTTCAGGAACTTCCTGATCACCAGACCAAAATTACTGAAAAATGGCAACAGGCAAAAATCCCGAAACAATTGCTGGAACCCTCCAAAGAGAGTTTGGTTAAAGATGATTATAAGGAAGAACTCAATAAACTGACTAAAAAAGTGGCTGATGCCCTGCGCTATGATGAACGCAAGGTCATTATTGCCTTTGAGGGAATGGATGCTGCGGGCAAGGGGGGCGCCATTAAGCGGATTGTGAAAAAGCTTGACCCGCGTGAATATGAAATTCATAGCATTGCGGCGCCTGAGCGCTATGAATTACGTCGCCCCTATTTATGGCGGTTTTGGACACGATTGAATGATGGCGGCAAGATCACGATTTTTGATCGGACCTGGTATGGACGTGTGCTGGTGGAACGTGTTGAGGGTTTTGCCTCAGTGGTTGAATGGCAACGTGCCTATGATGAGATTAACCGTTTTGAACAGAACCTTGTGGACAGCCAGACGGTGATTGTCAAAATCTGGCTGGCGATTAGCAAGGATGAGCAGGCCGTCCGTTTCAAGGAACGTGAACAAACCCCGCATAAGCGCTTTAAGATTACCGAGGAGGATTGGCGTAACCGTGATAAATGGAATGACTACCTTGAAGCCGCTGCGGATATGTTTGAACGTACCTCTACCGACTATGCGCCATGGCATGTGATTGCGACGGATGATAAGAATACGGCACGGATTGAAGTGTTAAAGGCGATTCTGGAACAGCTTAAGGCAGATTAATCTGCCTTATTCTATTATTACGCTACAATCGTACTACGGCTTTTTTGCTGAATCCGTTTTGCAAGTGTGTAGCAGTCCTGAATATGTGCTTCGGTGATTTTACGCATCATAAAATAGCCAAGACTGGCCGCCACCAGTTGCCCACCCAGCGGAATGAATTTAGTCACCTGTTTGGTGGCAATCTTTGTGAAAAAACCATTAAATGATTTTTTCATTGCAGTACGTGCCACCACAAAACCTGAGAACTCGAAGCCACGTTTACGCAGTTCATCCCAGTGAACTTTCTTGGTCTCTGGGTCATAAACGCTAATATGTTCAGGTGCCAGGCCAAAACGTGCGTTAATATCAGGTATGATCTGCGTGAGCATACCTAAATCAACCACCACATCGAAAAATGGAATGGGGACAATGGCCGCACCCGCAGAGTAGTAGGCGGTTTTTTTGGTACGTGCCAGACATTCATCACGGATTTGTTCCAGATTTAAACCTGGGTCAATTGAATCAGGAATTTTTTCAATTTTCATAAAGTTATACCTAAAGTCTATCCCTTGATCGTATATTCAACCGTATTGAATGGTGAATTTCAAAACAAATTTTTTATTTCATGCTGTGTTTAACGTGACATAGTTATATGAAGTTGTATAGTAGGGTCAGTTGATATTTCAGCCATGCCTTGCGTTATAGGCTAAAACCACACAAACAAGGCATGAAACGCAGGCAAGGGCGATCCCCTTGTCAAGTTTCATAACGAAGTTTGGGGCAGTTTTAGCGATAACCCTACGGGACAGGGACATTTTTTGCCGTTACTGCTTTATGCCTTATTCATTTAGAATGGCTAAATCTCATAAGTCATGCCTTGTACCGTCTAAAAATGTCCTCTGTCGCAAGCATCTGTGAAGTGTCAACTGACCCTAATGATTATGTACATTTTCATGTATCAAAATAGTCGTTTATTGATGAGGTTGTATTAACGGATGGGTATTCATGTTATTCAGAGTCAACGCCTTGATGTGTTATTGCAAGGTGTGATGGCCTCCATTACCCAACCCAGTGCCTCCCCGTTTCAGGTGTTTAAAACCCAGCATTTTATTGTGCCGAGTCCTGCCCAGGAGCAGTGGCTGACCCAGAAAATTGCCGAGCAGCAGGGTATGACCGCCAACTATCAATTTCACCAGAAAATTCGTGGTTTCCAGTGGTATGCCTATCAACAAGTGCTGGAGAATAAAGAACAGGTGCGCAAGGCCAATATTCCACGGCTGATCCTGAAATGGCGGATTTATCAGGCGCTCCAACCCTTTATTCAGGCAGAGCAAAATAGCCTTGCGCTAGAGCATCCGCTGTATTCGATTGTGCAACGGATTTATGACAGTGCCGACCAGTTGCAGCAGGGCACAGAAAAACAGCTTAAAAAACAGGGCATGTTGTACTGGGTGGCGGAGCAGGTTTCGCAACTGTTTAACAACTACATGCTTTATCGTGGCGATTGCCAACAGGGATGCAAGGGAAATTGTCGCTGTGCAGGCAACTGGCTGGCGGCATGGGGGCTAGATCATCCTCTGGATATTGAACGGTTAATCTCCCAAACTGACCAGCAAGTTTCCGCATTTAGCTTAAACCAGACCCAGCAACTGGAAGCCTGGCAGCGCTGGCTATGGCAAAACTATTTTCATGCCGACTTTGTGGAGATGCAAAGTATTGATGCCGATTTCTGGCGGGTTCTGGACAATCCACAGACCCGCCAGCGTGCATTGGCGCAGCTTCCAGATCAGGTGATTGTATTTACCCTGTTGGACTTGCCACCCAGCCAACTGCAATTCTTGCGTCGTCTAGGGCAGTATCTGGATGTGTTGATTTTGCACTATAACCCCTCGCAGGAATATTGGGCAGACAGTGTCGATCCACTGTGGAAGCAGCGTTATGACTTGGGCGTTAAGGAACGGTTTATTGCCAAAAATCCTAATGCCACCGATACTGAAATCCAGACCTTTTTTGAACAGTTCACCCTGTTTTTTAATTCTCAGGCGCGAGAATCCCGACATCCTTTATTGACTCGGTTGGGCAAACAGGCACGTGACCATTTCTCGCTGCTTTCTCAACTTGCCACAGGTGAGGAGGGGAAATGGGTCGATGCCTTTGTGGAGCAGTTTCCCGAAACCCTGCTGGGTAAGGTCCAGTCCGATATTTTTTATCTGGCTGAACCTAAAGCGGAACAATATGAGCTTGCACTCGATGATGATTCGATTCAGGTGCATGTCTGCCATTCCAGTTTGCGCCAGCTTGAGGTGTTAAAGGAACAGTTGATATATTGGTTGTCACAGCCTGATTCCGTTGCTCGCCGTCCCAGTGATGTGCTGGTGCTTGCACCCAATCTGGCTGAGCTTGAGCCATTAATCCGTAGTGTATTTCCTGCTGTCCCCAATGAGCATGAAGTGTTTCTGCCTGTCAAGATTGCAGGCGTGGCATCACTGGATGCCTTAAATGCATGGCGTGCGGTGTTGGGGCGTTTACAACTGACACAGGGACGCTTTGCCCATGATGATTTTGCCGACTGGCTCAATCTGTCAGCGACACAACAGCGTTATGGTCTGGATTATACCCAGGCACAACGGATGCTGGCCTTGTTGAGTGATGCAGGCTTTAAGCGTGGTCTGGATGCTGAACATTTAAAACAGAGCTTGAGTGCTGATGACCAGGACTATCGCTATAGCTTTAAATTTGCGCTGGATCGTCTGGCACTGGGAATTGCCGTGCCAGCGCATGTGCTGGTACAGGATATACTGAGCTATGCACAGGTACAGCCAGATGATTTTGAGCTGATTGGGATCTTGATCCAGATTTATCAGGATTTATCTCTCCGACGCAATTGGTTGATTGCGCATGAGTTGGGACAGCAGTCACCTGTTGAGGACTGGCTGAAAAAGCTCAAGGATGATATTCAGGAGTTTGAGCAAGCTGATATTGTTGCCCTAAAGGCCGTGCGTGAGATTGTACAGAAGCAGGAACGGATGCTGACTTTGGCAAGTTATTATGATGATGCTGAAACCCATTTGCGCCAGATTACACTGCCATTGCCTTATATCATTGAGGAAATTCAACGGACGCTGGAAAGCCAGTCGGCACAGGTTGAGCCAACAGGGCAAATCACCTTTAGCCAGATTGGACAGATTCGCCCGATTCCTTATCGCCTGATTGTGCTGCTTAATCTGGATACAGGTAAATTCCCCAATAGGGATGCGCATATTCCCTTTGACTTAATGGATGCGTTACGTCAGCAACTGGGTGACCGTTCTCGTTTAGAAGATGATCAGGGGGCTTTTCTGGATGCGGTGCTTTTGGCCGAGGAACAGCTCTGGCTGTTTTATAATGGCTTTGATGTCAATGATGGGGAGGTGCGTGAACCCTCCAGTATTTTGCAGGCCTTTCGGGATCATTTGGCGTTGATTGTAAAGCCCTCCCTCTCTAAATCTCTCCCTGAGGAAGAGACTGCATTTGATGACATCCCCCCACAACTTTATCCACTTTATCATATCCATCGGCTACAGCCTTTTGATCCACTGGGTTTTATGGCGGAACAGGGCCATGTCCGTTATCAGGACCACTGGTTTAATGTCGCATCGCAAATTCAGCAGGTCAAAGGGGAACGGCAGGCATGGGTGAATACCCGCTATCCTGTTGAACATGATGAGATGCTGATTCTAAATAGCCAGCAATGGATTCAGGATGTGGCGTTCCCAGCGCGTTTGTATTTAAAAACCTTGGGGGTGGAAAATTTAACGGCAACTGAACTGGTGGATCAAACTGAACCATTGTTGCTGGATGGTTTGGGGAAATATGCTATTCGCCATTTTCTACAGCAGCAGGATGAGCAGACCTCGGCTGGCATTTTGCAGGATCAGCTTCCTGTTGGAAAGGTACAGCACAGTGCATGGCAGCAAAGCCGCTTGGAGCAACAGCGCTTGCTTGAACGTTTACAGCAGTATGCGGCAGCCCCGACACCAACCACACAACGGGTCTGGCGTATCTCAAAACAACTGCAAATGGTCTGTGTCACGCCAAAACAGAATGTACAGGATTGGGTCAGTGTAGAAGCGTCGAGTGCGCGGGCTAAACGTTTTGTTAAGCTCTGGCTGGAATATTTGTTGTGGCTGGCTGTGCTGAACGATGACTCCGCTACAGAAAAACGCCGTATCGTGGTATTTAGTGACCAGACCGTGATTTGTGAGGGATTGGGTTCCGAACAGGCGAAACACTATTTAAACCACTGGTTGCGACTGTGGCAAGAGGCGCAGCAACAGCCTGTGGTCTTACCCGCAGCCTTGATTTTGAAGCCAATGGAAAAAGGTAAGTCCTGTGCATGGGTTGAGCAGGAGTCTCGATGGGTTCTGGTTGAAGACAGCCAAAAACAGGTTTTAAAAGACTGGAATGATACAGGTGATTTCTCTGGTTTTGACATGACTCAAAATGAAGCGTGTAAATTGCATCATGACTGGCAATTTATTCTGCAAGAACAAGATGCCACCGCCTTATTACAATATGCCTGTGATTATTATGCCTACGCTTTGTATCAACCTATTTTCGAATTTTTACGTGTGGAGTAAGACATGAACTCACAATATTCAGTGTCTTATCAACCGATTCGGGATATTCAGTTTGAGGGGCTGCACCTGATCGAAGCCTCGGCTGGAACAGGCAAAACTTATACCTTGTCCAGTTTGATGGTGCGGATTTTTCTGGAAAAATACTTGCCGAATCAGGTCATTGCCACCACTTTTACCCGTGCTGCCGCTGCCGAATTAAAAAGCCGTATCCGTTTGCGTCTGGTGGAGATTCAGCAGTATCTGGAACCGTTACGCAGCGTACTGGAAACTGATATTCACATGCAGGCAGAGCAGGAAGCTGATCCACTGAAACAGCATGTGTTAAAAACCTTTGCACCACGTATCGCCTATGCCTGTGAACGGCTAAAACTTGTGATTGACCAACTGGATGAGCTGTTTGTCGGGACACTGGATAGTTTTAGCCAGAAGCTGTTGCGCGAGTTTGCCTTTGAAAGTGGAAAGATTGAACGTGCCCAAATTACTGAGGATGCCAAGAGCTATACCCGCCAACTGATCCATGATGTGTTGCGCGAATGGATTCAGTCGCAGCCACAACAGGTGATTGATGCACTTTATAGCGTGGGCGGGCTAAAAAGTGTTGAGCATTTTATCGGCATGGTGGAAAGCTCGCTCAATTTTAGCTCGGCACAATTTAAGTTGCCTGACATGCCAGGGATTGAACTGGCGCAGTTACAGTATTGGCAACAACAGGCCACCCAGATCGACCTTGATACACTGGCAGATTATTTTCATCTAGATGGAGCCTATTATTCACATATTAATGGTACGACATTCCGTAATCATGCCTTTCATACCTTATTTACAGTGCATTGCCCAAGCTTATTGAACGCCTTAAAACAGCCTGAAAGCATCCAGATTTTTGATGCCTATTTTGCTGATGCGCGTGATGCGGTATTCAAGTTTCTGGATAGGCTGGACAATCAAAAGATTTTTAAAAAATGCCCTGCTGAAATCGCCGATGGCTTTTATCAGCATCCAACCCTATTACAACTACAGGCATTATTTCAGGCGATCCAGCAGACCCAGCAACAGTTTGAGCAGCTACAGGTTTATTTAAAGGCTTATTTGTGTGTTGAGGTAAAGAAGCGACTACCGCAAATCCTGCAACAAAAGGGTGAAACTACTTTTGCCCAGCAGATTAAAACCTTGTCAGATGCTTTAAAGGGAGAGCAGGGACAACATTTTGCGGTATTTGTACAGGCACGTTATCCATTGATTCTGGTGGATGAGTTTCAGGACACCAATCAGGATCAGGATGATATGCTGGCAAGCATCTGGCGGCATCCACAGCGTTACCAAAAAGGTTGCATGATTATGGTCGGAGACCGTAAACAGGCGATTTATGGCTTCCGTGGTGGCGACATGCTGACATTCCTGAATGCCTATCAGGATATTATGACCAAGCAGGGACGTGAATATAAATTGATCCACAACCACCGTTCGGTCAAAGAACTGGTTGAAGTGGTGGATGTGCTGTTTCAGCGGCAAATGGATTTTGGCGAGCAGGTGATCTATGACCCGATTCAGGCTGGTTCGCGTCCACATCCTGCCCTGATTGACAATGAAAAGCCTAATCCCGCGCCGTTGCGCTGGTTGCAACTGCAAGAGGGCAATGAGCAAGCTACTCAAGTCGCATGGAAAATTCAAAGCTTGCTGAATCAGGCACATTTACAGCAGCTATGCCTGGATGGTGAGGTACGCAAAGCCATTTGTGAAGATGATATTGCGGTGCTTTCCCGTAGCCACCGACAACTGGACGAGGTGCAGTATGTACTGGAACACTTGGGAATCCGTGTCAATCGCCCCTCAAAGCGCAGTGTGTTTGATTCAAAGATTGCTCAGGATATAGGCGCTTTACTCACGGCCTTGCTGCATCCCTATGATGAGGCCAAGTTAAAGCGTGCCTTGCTGAGTCGACTGTTTGGATTTGATTTAACTCGACTGTTGGCACTGGAACAAAGTCCAGAGGGCTTGAGCCATTATATTCAGCAATTCGATGACATCCGTGAGATGTGGCTGAATCAGGGATTTCTGGTGGCATGGCAACGTTGTCTGAATCAGTTTGGTATCTGGCAGCAACTAGTTGCAACGCAAAGCAAGGACAATGAACGGGCAGTGGTCAATCTGCGCCATCTCACTGATATCCTGAGCCAGCACAGCGAGCATGTGCAGGGGGCACAAAACCTCTATCACTGGTATTTAAAGCAGCTCAATTCCCCCAGTGACCGTGAATGGGAGCTGGAGCATAAGCTTTCCAGTGAAGCTGGGGTGCAGTTGATGACCATCCACCAGTCCAAGGGTCTGGAATTTAAAATCGTCTTTTTGCTTGGAGCAAATAAAGCAGCACCAGACTCAAAAAAAGAGGCTTTAAATTTCTCAACCACAGAAATCCAGCTGCCAGAAACAGGGCAAACACGAACACAGCGTGTGGTGGCGATTGCGGATAAAAACTTTCTGCAACAGAATGAGCTGGATCAGCACCAGCAACGGGCGCAGGCTGAGCAGAACCGTTTGTGGTATGTGGCGCTGACTCGTGCCAGTCATCGGGTCTATGCGGTGTTCGAACCTGAAAAGGGCGATAAGAACAAACTTTCAGGATTGGCATTCTGGAAAAATCAGGGTGGGGCATTCCAGCATCCACACTGTCTGGATGAAGCTCTGGTTTTGGAACGGCCGCAGGCATTGCACCGCCAGCAAACCCAACAAAGAATTCCACTTTCCGCACAGCCTTTACCTATGCAGCGTTTTTATGCACGGGGCAAGACCAGCTTCAGTTATCTGGCACAGCATTTAAGACACAAGGCTAGTCATGCGGATCGTCTGGCCAATATTGAGCAGAACTTTGATCAGGCTGAAGATGAGCTAAACGTTATACTGACAGCATCTGCGCCTGTTTCCCAACCAATCGCGTGGATTAAGCAGTATTTTCCGAAAGGAACACTGGCTGGAAATTTCCTGCATGAGATTTTTGAGCAGATTGATTTTCAGCGACCTGAAACATGGGTTGAGGAAATTCGCCGCCGTTTTAAGAATACCTATCAAGGCTTATGGTTTGACTTGCTGGATCAATACCAGAATCATTTTCCAGCACAGGAAAACTCAGAGCAGCAACTATACCAATGGATCGCGGCATGGCTGGGTGAGGTATTGGCCACGCCACTGAATCAGGGTTTTCAATTAAAACAATTGCTGACAGGACAATATCTGTCGGAATGTCCATTTTATCTGGCCTTGTCGGATCGTGTGCTGGCCATGCAGCGCGTACAGCAACTGTTCACAGAATATGGCATCAGCATGCCTGAATTGCTGGAGGCGAAATCTGCCCGCTACTTGAATGGTTCAATCGACTTGGTCTATTTCGATGGTCAGCGTTATCACATTGCCGATTATAAAAGTAACTATCTGGGCGCTGAACAGGCAGATTACCAGCCCAGCCAGATTGCGGACAGTATGTCGCTGTCGAGCTATTGGTTACAGGCGGCCTTGTATCTGGTGGCACTGCACCGCTACCTAAGCGTGAAACTACAGAATTACCAGATTGAGCAGCATCTGGGTGGGGCATCCTATCTGTATTTGCGTGGCATGAATGGACAGGCGCAGCAGGGCTGTCTGTACTGGAAACCTGATGATGAATTTATCTTGCGTCTGGATGCCATCCTTGGATACTTCTCTGAGGATAAAATGGGCAAACCAATGTAGATAAAAGTGATGAATTTAGATTAAACAACAGTTTATCATGTGGATAAATGTGTTTATAACCTTGTGGACAAGCGTGTGGGTAAGTTTGAGGATAACTCTGTGGACAAACAAGTAAATGATCAGTCAGCAACGGCAGGCTGGCTTGAGATGTGGAGTAACTACCTCACACAGGCACCATTTTCCCAATCGGCTCAGGCAGATGGTGCAGCGCAAATCTTACAGCAACTGATTGAGGCCAGCCTGCAAGGCGACAGTTGTGTTGAGGCAAATCCAGCACAGCTTGAGGCACTGGGTGATCTGGTGGTTTGCAGCGATGTTGCAGGCACTCAGGTTGCCCCATGCGTCCACGATCAGCAGGGCTTGGCATTATACCGATATTGGCAACTGGAACAACGCCTAGCTGATCAGATTTGTCGATTAAAGCGACAAACGATTCAGTTGGTCGATACGGCACCTTATCAGCACTTGCTCAGCGATGAACATCAGCAGGCCGCCCTTAAAATGGTGATGCAGCAATGGCTGGGTATCATTACAGGTGGGCCAGGAACAGGCAAAACCTATACGCTGGCGCGTATTATCGCGGTACTGAACCAGATGATTCCTGACCTGCGCATTGCGATGGCGGCACCCACAGGCAAGGCAGCCCAGCGTATGCAGGAGGCTTTGCAGCATTCATTAAATGATCCAAAACTGCTTGAGTCGGGATTGGTCACCGATGAACTGCGCCACCAAAGCACCCAGACCCTGCATCGGTTGTTGGGTATGGGTAATCGGCAGATCCCGCGTTTTCACCAAAAGCAGCCTTTGCCCTATGATGTGATAGTGGTGGATGAAGCCTCCATGCTGGACTTGAATCTGGCAACCCTGTTGTTTGAAGCGGTGCCTGAAAACTGCCGCATTATTTTACTGGGGGATGCCAATCAGCTTGCTTCTGTGGATGTGGGTTCTGTACTGGCAGACTTGCAGCAGGTGAAGGGCTTGGCTGAAAACCGTGTCCAGTTGCAAAAAAGCCGCCGTTTTGCGGGTGAGGCAAAAATTGGACAGCTGGCAAGATTTATTCAGGCCCAGCAGGAGCCAACACAACATGCTCAGGTACTGACCAGACTGGAACAGGAGATTGCTGCGCCTACCAGCTTGCAACCCATTGCATTATCCAAAGAGATGCCAGATTTTATTCAACTGGAATATTTGCCCAAGTATGGTGAGTTCGAAATTGAACCCTATCAACAAAAGCTGATGTATGGATTTCAGGGCTATGTTGAGGCACTGCAACACTATGTGCAGGCGGATGAACCAGAACCGCATATCCAGCAGGTGATACAGGCATTTGATGATTATCGAATTTTAACCGCCGTTCGACATGGTCAACTGGGATTGCAGCAACTGAACCGCTATGCTGAACAGTGGCTCAACCAGCAGCTTAAACAGATTGCGGTGGGCGACTGGTATGTGGGCCGCCCCGTGATGATGACCTACAATGACTATCAGCTTGGAATTTCCAATGGAGACATTGGCATTTGTTTTAAACATAGAAGCCAATCTCAGCAGTTTGAGGTGTATTTTCCAAGTCTGGATAAATGGATTGCTGCACATCGCTTACCTCGGAACATGCAAACTGCATTTGCGCTCACCATTCACAAGTCACAGGGCTCTGAATTTACCCATACCGCGATTGTTCTGGATGCTCCCGCAGAGAAATTACTGAGTCAGGAACTGATTTATACCGCGGTAACACGCGCCAAAAAAGTGGTCAGTATTCTGGCCGATTCAGGCACCTTGCAACAGGCGCTTACAATTCGAACAGTTCGCCGCAGTGGTTTAGTACAAAAGATCAATTTTGCTGGATTATAAACTTATTCTTTAAAATTCACTGTTTTGTAAGAAAAAGCTTACAAGGATTCGAGATATTGTCGCTAGAGCAAGCTGAGTGTTTTTGAGATTATGTACACACAAAGAGCCTAGCACGGAAAGCTAGGTAAATCGCAAAACGATAATAAGAAAGTCTAAAAGACAGCGAACTTACAGTGAGGTAAGTGATAAAAGAGGAAACTTACAGCCGCTAAGCCTTGTAGTTTTGGGAGAGACTACAGGGCTTTTTTATTTTTATCCATATTGAATGAATAACATTATGATAAATATTGGTTTTATTTTAACCAATATCGTTTGGACCATACTTAATCAATTATTGTGATAGCTCATTTGCACTGTTTTGTGTATAGACATTTATCTGTTGAAAAATAACGGCATCATCTGAGAGTAAAATATTGTTGTCTAACAATTTTTCTGGATTGTTAAGTTAAATGTTATACAGAACCGTACGTTTTTGCTTACAAAGAGATGAGAAAAATGCTATTTTTCTCCATAATTAATTTTGACAGAATAGTAAGTATAGAGGGAAGAAGATGTAACCAAAGGAAACATAAAAATCATAATATTGTGGAACGTTCAGAGGGTCTGAATGAAAAAATAACAAGCAATAAAGAATAAAAATAAATCAAAACTAGAATAATAAAAACTACGCGCAGAGGCCCAAGCGAAAACTTGGGCTTTTTTGTGCGTAGTTGTTTTTCAACTGATTAAACCAGATCATTTTCGCTACGGTCAGTGGCAAATAATGAGCGGCGCTGGTTTTTCGGGATTTTTGGACAGTTGCTTGAGATCTGGTACAAAGTTTTTGCCAGTGCGGGCAAGTGGGTACCAACCACAGATTTTCCTGTGGTGAGTAATGACACACTGATGTCACGCTCTGGATCGGCCCAGCATAAAATATTTGAGAAGCCAATATGTCCAAACGCCTGTCCCGTCATTGGGCCAAACAAGCCAATAGGGTTACTGCCTAGCATTGGCCCTAGAGCATAACGCATCGGCGCAAGTAAACTACGGTCAATACTGACGCCAGAGGTCGGTAAGGTGGAACGGAAAACGGTTTTGGCACTCATGACCTGTTTGCCCTGATACTCACCGCCGCTGAGCAACATTTCAAAAAAACGTCCTGACTGCTCTGCACTGGTGTAGATGTTGCCAGCAGGGCAGATGGTGTCCATGAAACGTGTGTCATTGGTAATGTCGACAGCCGTTTGTAGTCCAGCACCCAGCACATGCTCTAAATAACGATCAGTACCCAAACTTGGATGCATGCCAGTGGCATAGTTCAGTGCAACATCCGCACGGTACTCAGGTTTTAGGCCATAGTTGAAATAATCCAGACCCATTGGCTTTTCAATATGCTCAGCCAAATATTCACGCACACTTTGTCCTGTGACACGTTTTACCACCTCACCCAGAATATAGCCTGCGGTCACGGCATGATAGGCAAGATGGGTGCCTGATGGTGAAACGGGCTTGGCTGCACACAGACGCTTTAAAATCTCTTTCTCATCAAACAGCAGTTCAGGGGTGACCTCACCCTCAATCCGTGGAATTCCACCGCGATGTGATAACAGGTGGAACAGGGTGGCACGACGTTTGCCATTGACCCCGTATTCAGGTATGTAATAGCTAATTGGATCAAGCAGGTTTAGGTCACCACGCTCATCCAGCATATGCACCAGCATTGCCGTGACCATTTTAGAGGCTGAGAACAGGCAAACGGGGGTATCTGGTGTGCCGATCTTGGCATCTGTCGCCAGACCATCGGGAGAGTTGCCCTGAGCATAACCAATACTACGGTTCAGCAGGATTTGTCCCTGTCTACGTAGACATAAGGTAATTAAAGGATAGTTCCCCGTTTTATAAAGACATTCAACACTATCCCAAATCTTCTGGACCTGCTTTTCCGTCATGCCGCCCAATTCAGCTGCAACTTCATCTTTGGAACGAATGACTTGATTGAGGTCATCTGGTACATAACAGGTATTGGTGGATAAGATTTTCACGATTCCCTCGCTAATTTTTCGTTTTCTTTCATTTCTGTTACAAACTGAAAACAGAATTGGTAAATAGTTTGCCTGTTTTTCTGACAATTGTCATTGTCTAAATGACGAAATAAAAACATTTTTGCAATATAGCCATAGATCACTTAAAATAGGCGACTTGCTGTAGTGATGCACGGCAATCAGTTGCTTGCAACTGATCATTATCATTTTATTTTTTAAGCATCTCGGAGAAATCGAATGGCTTTAACTAACGCAGATCGCGCAGAGATCATCGCTAAATTTGCTCGTGCTGAAAACGACACAGGTTCACCAGAAGTACAGGTTGCTTTGTTGACTGCTCAAATCAATGATTTGCAAGGTCACTTTAAAGAGCATAAACATGACCACCATAGCCGTCGTGGTTTGATCCGTATGGTAAACCAGCGTCGTAAACTACTTGACTATTTAAATGGTAAAGATCACGGCCGTTATGTTGCTTTGATCGGCGCATTAGGTTTACGTCGTTAATTCGATTTGGCTTTATTTTCGGTATTTCGCATGTTGCAATGCCTTAACGCTGAAAACAAAGTTTCGCCTGATTTAAGTTAGGCGATTTTTAGAAGGGGCGCATGTTCGCTCCTTCTTTGTGTTTAAATTTATTTAAAAATTTTGATCTGGTGCGATGGCTTCTAAGCTTTGTCATTTATCCACACGCCAGTTGTGGTCTGAATGCCAAACCTTAGGGGTCTCACTAGAATAACTTTTTAAAAGAAACCAGGAAAATATAATACATGTCAATGTTTAATATCGTTCGTAAAGAATTCCAATTTGGTCAGCACCAGGTTGTTTTAGAAACGGGTCGTGTTGCACGTCAGGCAAATACAGTGTTGATCACAATGGGTGGTGTGACTGTTCTTGTTGCGGTGGTTGCACAGCCAAAAGCAAAAGCGGGGCAGGACTTCTTCCCGTTAACTGTTAACTATCAAGAAAAACAATATGCAGCTGGTCGTATCCCTGGTGGCTATGGCAAGCGTGAAGGCCGTGCTTCTGAAGCAGAAACTTTAATTTCTCGTTTGATTGACCGTCCAATTCGTCCGTTGTTCCCAGAAGGTTACTTCAACGAAATCCAGGTAACGGCAACAGTTGTTTCTTCTGACAAAACCATGGATGCTGACATTGCTGCAATGTTGGGGACATCTGCTGCATTGTCTATTGCGGGCACACCTTTCCGTGGCCCAATTGGTGGTGCGCGTGTTGGCTTGATCAATGGTGAATATGTTCTTAACCCAACGCTTGAACAGCTTGCACAGTCTGATCTTGACCTTGTGGTTGCAGGTACAGAATCAGCAGTGCTCATGGTTGAATCTGAAGCGAAAGAGCTTTCAGAAGACCAGATGCTGGGTGCGGTTCTGTTTGGTCATGATGAAATGCAAATTGCAGTACAGGCAATTAAAGAATTTGCCGCTGCCGTTGGTGCGAAAGAATCTGAGTGGGTTGCGCCAACACACAATGAAGAATTACGTGCAAAACTGAAAGAAGCGTTTGAAGCAAAAATTTCAGAGGCATATACCATTGCGGTAAAACAAGACCGTTATGCGGCTTTGGATGCGCTTTATGCAGAAGCAAAAGCGCAGTTCATTCCTGAAGAAGATGTTGATGGCATCGCGGACGAAGTTGACTTCCTGTTCGAAGACCTTAAGTACCGTACCGTTCGTGACAACATCTTGTCTGGCAAACCGCGTATTGATGGTCGTGACACTAAAACAGTTCGTGGTATCGATGTTCAGGTTGGCGTGTTGGGCCGTGCCCATGGTTCAGCATTGTTTACCCGTGGTGAAACTCAGGCACTTGTGACTGCAACTCTAGGTAACACACGTGATGCGTTGATGGTTGATACCTTGGCTGGAACGAAGACTGACAGCTTCATGTTGCACTATAACTTCCCTGCATACTCTGTAGGTGAAACAGGTCGTGAATCTGGCCCTAAACGCCGTGAAATCGGTCATGGCCGTTTGGCGCGTCGTGGTGTACAGGCGGTACTTCCTCCAGTTGACCGTTTCCCGTATGTGTTACGTGTGGTTTCAGACATTACTGAATCGAATGGTTCATCTTCAATGGCGTCTGTATGTGGTGCTTCACTTGCACTGATGGATGCGGGTGTTCCACTTAAGGCACCAGTTGCGGGTATCGCAATGGGCTTGGTGAAAGAGGGCGAGCGTTTCGCAGTGCTTTCTGACATCCTGGGTGATGAAGACCATCTTGGCGATATGGACTTTAAAGTGGCGGGTTCTGCAAACGGGATCACTGCACTGCAAATGGACATCAAGATTGAAGGAATTACCGAAGAAATCATGGAAGTTGCATTGAATCAGGCATTTGCTGGTCGTATGCACATCCTGAACGAAATGAACAAGGTGATTTCACGTGCCCGTGCGGAAATCAGCGCCAATGCGCCAACCTTTGAAGTGATCAGCATCAACCCAGACAAGATTCGTGACGTGATTGGTAAGGGTGGTGCAACCATTCGTCAAATCACTGAGGAAACCAAGGCTGCGATTGATATCGAAGACAATGGTACAGTGCGTGTGTTTGGTGAAACCAAGGCTGCTGCTAAAGCTGCGATTGCCAAGATTCAGGCGATTACTGCTGAAGTTGAGCCAGGCACAATCTATACAGGTAAAGTGATTCGTATCGTTGAATTCGGTGCATTCGTGAATATCCTGCCAGGTACAGACGGTCTGCTTCACATTTCACAAATTTCAAATGAACGTGTTGCCAACGTGACTGACGTATTAAAAGAAGGTCAGGACGTTAAGGTTCAGGTTGCCGATGTGGATAACCGTGGTCGTATCAAGCTAACCATGAAAGACATTGAGCAAGCGTAACCGCTGCAATCGACTGACAAAAAGCCCGCCTTGTGCGGGCTTTTTTATGGCATGATATTTTTAGGATTTAGATGAATATCAGGGTTATGCAGCTTTATTATTTTTATCGTCATAACAGTGAAGATACGATTTTTATTAGTGCCGAAGAACAATCAGAGCATACGCTGGAATTTTTGTGGGTGGATAGTTTAAGACAGGATCTGGTCAACCATACAGAATCCTGGCAGAACAATGTTTATGAGCACACAGGGCTGGTTTTGAATGAGTTTCATATGCGCGACCTGCTCAATATCGAACATCCCTGTGCTTTCGACAGTGTCGAGGAATATGACCTGCTGGTGTTCCGCAAACTGATTAGCCCAGACGACCAGATTTATGAAAGTGACAGTCCGCTGGAATCCCATGAAAGTGTTTTTGGCCTGGCCACCACACCGATGAGCTTTATCCTCACCCCCAATGTCCTGATCAGTTTAAGGGAGCAGGGCAATAAGGCGGTGGAAAGCTATATCCAACGCATCCAGACCATTATGGGGCGGGCGATTGAGGAGCAGAATAAACCGCGTAAACTGGCCAGTACCCCAGCGGATCTCTGTTTGCGCCTGCTCAACAGCATGATTGATGGCTACTTAAACCTGCGCACCCCACTGACACGCCGTGTTGAATACTGGCAACAGCAACTGTTGCAGGGCAACCGCCGTTTTAAGCAATGGCATCAGTTGTTCCATGAGGATATGGCATTCCAGCAGATTGAAAACCTGTGTGAGGAACAGATTGAGACCTTGCAGGAATTTCGGGATGAGCTGGTGGACAACTACCATCATGTGGTCAGTGAACATAAACACAAAACCCAGGACATTCTTCTGGTTCGGCTGAATGACCTGATGAGCCATGTGGAGCGTGTGCAAAAGCATACCTTGCGCTTGAGAAACGCCATTCAATCAGCCATTGATTTACACTTTTCGGCGATTGCCAACCAGACCAATGAAAATATGCGGATTTTGGCGATCATCACCGCCGTATTCGCACCCCTGACCTTGCTGACGGGAATTTACGGAATGAACTTTGAGTTTATTCCAGGATTAAAGTCTCCTGTCGGGTTCTGGATCATGCTGGCGGTGATGCTGTTGAGTACAGTGCTGTTGCTGTATTATTTCTATCAGCAGCATCTGGTGGGGCGGGGTGAGCGTAGCGTCATTGACCTACTGGCACAGCAGCATAAACAACGCAACCTGAATCTGCTCTGGTTTCTGGACTATGAACCGATTAAACAAACCCTCAAAGAGGTTGAGAAAATGACCAAACTTAAATAGTGGATTTGGTCATTTCCCAAACTCAATGAAAATGTTTTAACTGCCTGCGGAGTTGCTGCACTTCATCAATCAGGTCCAGCATCACCGCAACTGCAGATAGGCTGGCATCAAAGTCACGCTGTAAACGGTAGGCACGACGGGCGCGGGCAACATCTTCACCAATGAACTGGTGGCTTTGCGGATCAACCTGAATCTGCAAAATGTCGTAGTCGATCAGCTTGAGTACCCAGTCGGTGCTTTGACCACAGGCTTCGGCAAAATGCTCAAGATCAAGTGCCAATTGTTCATCAATGATTTCAACCTGGCAGTGACCGTTATATTGAATTTCTTTGTATTGAATGGTTGTCATGATCTTGCTCCTTATGAGGCACGAGGTCGGAAAGTGGAAAAGGCATCGGCAAACTGCTGATAGGCCTGCTGTTCCTGTTCACTGTGCGCTGGCGGTAACACAATATTGATGATCAGGTAGAGATGACCTGCGGTCTTGTTTGGAATCCCTTTGTCCTTTAAGCGAAGTTGCTGACCGTTCTTGGCATTTTTAGGCAGGTTGACTTTTAACTGCCCAGCAAGGGTGAAAACCTCAATGCTCTGGCCCAGACCCGCTTCCCACGGGCTTACATCAATGGTCTGGTAGACATCGGCCCCCTCCACATGGATGCGGTCTGTATCCCTGTATTGAATCTCAATATACAGGTCACCATTTTCACCACCATTGATGCCACTCTGGCCCTGCCCATTGAGACGAATCTGCTGACCCTCTTTCATGCCTTTTGGAATTTTGACTTCCAGCGTTTTGCGCTGTACTTCAGGCTCACCATAGGCATTGTAGGTCGGAATCTGTAGGGTAATTTGCTGGGTCGAACCGTGATAGGCAATGTCTAAATCAACTTGAATGCTGGCATGCTGGTCTTCACCTTTATAACTGCGTTGCTGGCGTTGCGAACGCTGCTGCCCACCACCAAAACCTGCGCCAAAACGGCCAAACAAGTCTTCAAAACCACTAAAGTCAGCACCATCACCTGAACTTTGGCGATAGAACTGGGAACCATCAAAACCACCCGTGCCCTGACCAAATCCGCCCGCACCCTGGCCAAAGCCAGCAAAGCCCTGTGGATGATCCAGCATCTGGTCATATTCAGCCTTTTTAGTGGCGTCACCCAAGGTATCGTAGGCGACATTAATCGCCTGCATTTTGGCTTCAGCATCTGCTTCTTTACTAATATCTGGATGATATTTCTTTGCTAATTTACGATAGGCTTTCTTGATTTCGTCGGCAGAGGCACCGCGTGTAACCCCTAGTTCCTCATAATAATCTTTTGGCATTCTTTATCGTCTTATCTATTGCTTTTCATTCTATTATTTGACGATTGAGGGAGAAAAAAAAGAGGGAATATGTGGGGATATTGTTGCTGAAAAACAAATCTATGGCATGGATGAGATATGGTTTTTACTCAGCTATTTACTGCTCAGTTATTATTGGTTATTGACATGAGTTTGAATGAAAATAAGGATGAATTAATCATCCTTAATTGTTTATCAATTAAAAAAGCAATTTGCACTAAGTAAATTACCAGCCACCTCGTACGGCTCTAACACCATTTAATGTGGTTTTTTGAGTTGAGGTTAATTTTCCCCATCCACTCCATACAGTATAAATATGCTTCTCTCCATTTGGTGTTGATGTCCAAATAGAGCGAGTAAGCTGAATATCCTGAGTCCATTTTCCATCCATAAAAATTTTTGTGTTAAATGCTGGATAAATACAGGAATGTTCAATGATACTCATGGCTTCTTTTGCATTGGGTAATCTATAGCCTTTCCTCAATTTTCTGGTTTCCTTTAAAGCATCTAACCATTGGAATTGATTTGCTTCCCCTATACATTCACTGCCATTCCATATTTGTCCAGCGAAACAGCGTTGCCATATGAGTCCTGTGATTTTGTCCTTAACTTCACTGCCATCACCTATAATTTCAAAGTTTGTATCTGGAGTCGATTTTATCGCTCCTGTTTTACAGGTTTGCGCATATATAGTATGACTGGAAGATACAAAATAACAGCATATAATAAGAGCGATTTTTTTCATTCTATTTCTCCTGATGATATGTTTTAACGTACTGCATGAACTGGGGCAGTAGAAGGTGGGATATGGTCGACGACTCCTGTATTTATTTCAGAGTAAACGTATTTCATATTAGTCCAGTAATCACCACTTATTCCATATCTAGGGTTTTCAGATTGTTTTCCAGAGTAATCCATAATTGAATAGAATTCCTGAGGTGTAGGTGTTCTCCAGTCACTATAACCACAGTACTTTATTTTATTTAACTCATTTATATAATCTTGAGCATTACATTTACTAATGGTTTTTCCACAGGAGTAACCATCAGTTTTTTGATCATTTGTATAAGAGGGAGAATTACCCATGCGGATTGATTTATTGTCATAGTCTCTATAAAATTCAGCAGTATCTTTAACGACTGGTTCACCATTATTTGAAGAAATCTCTGGATCATACCAAGTATATAGCCATTTTTTATCTCTTAATGTTCCGTCATCAGTTTTCTTTTCCCATATTAAACCTGTTACATTATCTTTTATACATTCTGAACCATTATTATTTAATAAAGTATAACTCAACTCTTTTCCTATTTTGGTTTCCCCATCTTGCCCCAACCCAAAAAACGCCCCTAATGTTTCAATTAAATGACATGGTATTTCATTGTAATCTTGATTCGCACATAATGTTACGCCAGTTCTAGTCAAAAGGCTTTCAGGGTTAATCGTTATAGTTTTTTGTATTGATGGAGCAGAAAGAAACTTTGAATTCCCAGGTTGAGATGCTTGAACAATACACGTACCCTCTGCAATGGTTTGCACTTTCTCTTGATTTATGATGGTACATACATCTATGGTTTGACTGGTAAATGTTGCCGTAAGTTCTGAACTTAACTTTGCATAAAGTGGATATGAGCTTCCAATCACAATACTTTCAGGTAAATTAAAATAAGTAATGTTCTGGGCGATCTTATCTTTGCATTGACTATTTTCAAGATATTGTGAACTACTACATTGAGTTGAATTGCTGCTATCTTTATTTGATGATGTATTGTTATCACCACCCCCACCACAACTTGCTATGCCCAAAGCACTACTACACATTAGCATATATAATATTTTTTTGTTCATATCTCTATTCTCACAAACTTAATTACTTATGATTGTGAGAAACGGGCTTTAATATGTCTATTCCCAATATTGGGTATAAGCATGATATGTACACTAATAATAACGTGGCATATTTAATAGGAGCTTAACTAAATCGGCTTGTCGGTTGGTGGCTGTTTTTTTATAGATTGATCGAATATGTTTACGTATGGTATCTACCTGAACCAGATTTTTTTGCGCAATTTGCTTAGGTGCTAACCCATCTAATAAATCTAAAGTGATCCGTGATTCAGCAGGAGTTAGATTAAATGCAGCATATAAGAGATGAAAATCAATCGTGACAGATTGCTTTGATGAATAAAATGTCAACATGACTTGTGGGCGTATACCGAATGCTCTAATTTCCTGTTCAGAGAGCAAAGCGCTGACAAAGATATACAAAATGTCATTCTCTTGATTGATGATTTTAATACAGCCATTTTCTAGTTTTTGCTCTGGTAAAAGTTGTTGGTATTTATGTGAAAATTCAATATATTTTAGACTTTCACTAAACTTTTCCTGATAAGGTTCAGGTAATTTTAAATAATTTTTTTCAATTTTAATTGTTTTCATTTGACTAAGTAGCTGTTGCATGGCGAGGTTGCAGTGTGATACCTCTCCTGTGAGATTTAGCAACATGATTGGTTGTGCGAGTTTATCAATCAGGGCATAGCCCATAATCGCCTTGGAAGAAAATTCAAAAATATGGCGTTGAATAGTTACAACTCGTTTTAAATGCACCAAAAGCCGATCTAAAAATGCAAGCTCATCCTCAGTTAAAGGTTGCCTCTCTAATGAAGTGCTAATTCCCCATAAAACACAAATTTTTTCATCCAAAATTAATTCATGTGCAGAGGTGTAGCGCACCTGAATAGGCAAAAACACATGTTGAAAAAGATCAGAATGAGCAACATAGTCATCACTTAAGTGATGATGGCACTGATACCATCCTTTACGTTCTGGTGCAAGAAAACTTGTCCAACGGGGATCTGCTTCTACAGGGTAGTGTAAATAGTGCACTTCAGTGCTTGCAATAAGTGCCTCTGGCATAATACTTACTGCGTAACTGTAGGAAAGAGCCTGACGTTTAAAATCCATAGCGAGCAAATGTACAAGAGATGAATCTAAAATTTGATTTAAGTGGTCACCAAAATTTTTCCATCCATTTAGGCTTAATGGAATCTGATAAATTAATTCGACTAATCTGTTATAGTGTTGGCTGTAACGATCCATGTATTTATAACTACACTCATTCTATTCCTCTGATTAAAATACCAAAGGATGATTTTTTCTGATAGGGGAAATACAGGGTTGTTGGAAAACGTAAAAAAGTGACAAGTTTTTAATAGTCTGTATTATTGATATTTCTTTATAATCATTAAGATTTTGGATCATCTCCTTAGGTCAATGCAGCGAAAGCCTTTACATCATGATATAAAGGCTTTATAAACAGCTTAACTCAAATGCTCACCAAATAGGGCCAAAGCTTCTTCGGCGCTAAACTCATAGCGTGTATTGCAGAACTGGCAATCCATCTGAATTGGATTCTGTGCTTCCAGCGTTTCGTGTACTGCATCCACCCCAATCTGGATCAGGGCATTGGCACAGCGTGCTTTGGAACAGGTACAGCCAAACTTTAACTGCTCAACATCAGGTAAACGTACTTCTTCTTCATTATACAGGCGGTACAGGATTTCGTTGGCTGGCAGGTCGGTCAGCTCTTCTGGTTTTAGTGTTTCAGTCAGCATGGTCAGACGTGGCCATAAATCCTCATCCACCAGTTTCTGCTCTTCCTCATCATTGCGCGGCAGCAACTGAATCAGTAAGCCACCCGAACGTTTACTGTTGGTTGCCAGAACAATATGTGTTGGAATCTGTGCAGACAGGTCATAATACTGCATCAGGCAACCTGCCAGTGTTGGTTGATCCAGTGGCACAATCCCCTGATAGCGTTCGCCATGCTCAGGCTCGATATTGATAAATAGAACAGGACTGCTGAGTGACGCAAGGACAGTACGGCTGTCCGAACCCTCTACAAATCTTGGGTCATCTTCATAATCCGCCAGTGCGCGCACTTCACCCAAGTGGTTGCATTCCGCCATTGCCCACTTGAATGTGCTATTGGCCTGAATTTGCAGGCTGATACGACCACGGATTTTAAGGGTACTTGCCAGTAAGGCGGTGGCACTGAGCATTTCACCCAGCAGGCTTTGCACCGCAGGCATATATTCACGTTGTGCCAAAATGGTTTGCAGCGTTTCTTCCAAATGAACCACCTCACCGCGAACAGGGCAGTCTTCAATATAAAAGCGTTGGCGTAAATCAGACATCTTTTTCTCCAGTATTCCGTACAGCGCACAAACAACGCTTTGACTTGCCAAGCCTGAATGGCTGCACAAGTGGGTGAATGGGGGTATGCAGTCAATAATGGTGGCGCTTTGCCAAAACTCAAGATGTTTCATGCGGCGATTTTGCATCAGTTTGTGTCGCCTGATCATCAGGCAGGCGTTCAGGAGAAACAAATTTCATATTTTCAAACAAATACTCAAGTTCAGCAAGTGCATTGGGATAATTGTCCATTGTTTCATACTGATCATGATACCAAGGCGACTGTTTCAGCAACTGTTGATCCTGCTGCTGGAACTGGCTGATTTTTACCTGTGCATCCTCAATTGAATATCCAGTTTCAACCAGTGCCTGTTGAGCCATATCAAGTGAAGACAGATAGGTTTCACGCCAAACATGCTGAATGCCTAAATCATGCAATAAATGGGCATGATGTCGGTCACGCGCACGCACCAGTAAGCTCAGGTCTGGATAATTTAAACAAAGATGGCGCGCCAGATTCATGCTGTCCTCAACATCATCAATGGCAATAATCAGTAGTTTGCAATATTCAATGCCCGCCGCACGCAGATTTTCGACTTTGGTGACATCGGCATCCAGGAAATGGTGTCCATATTGTTCAATAAAATCGGCATCAGGCTGATTGCTGTCCATCACACTGAACTGCCTACCTTGCATATGTAATACGCGTGCAATTACTTGTCCAAAACGTCCAAAGCCCACAATCAGAATGGGATGCTGTGGCACATCCTGAGAATGTTCAGGAGCTTTTTTCTGCACCAAGGGCAAGATTTTGGCATTCATTATCCAATAAAGCAGTGGAGTGAGCAGCATTGAACCAAATATGATCAGCAAGGTCGGTTGCAAAATCTCTTTGCTGAGTAACTGTTCGGTTTCAGCGATTTTTAGCAGAATAAAAGACAGTTCACCGCTTTGTGCCAGCAGGATGGACAGTCCAAGGCTGAACTTGGCAGAACGGTGCTGATAATAACTGCTTGCCGCAATCACAGTTGCCTTAATCAGCAATAATCCAAGGATGGAACCCAGAATGAATAAAGGTGACTGTAGCAGGGGAGTGAGGGAAAGTCCCAGTCCTATAGCAAGGAACAACAACCCGATTGCCGCATCTCTAAACGGGGAGATTATCCGTTCAACTTCCACCTTAAACTCAGTCTCTGCCAGTAAGATGCCTGCCAGAAAAGCGCCAATCAGTGTATGGATGTTGAGAATATCTATGATTAAAAGCACTGAAAGAACAATCAATAATCCCAGAACTGGAATCAGCTCAATACTGTGGCGATGTGCCAAAAAGCGAAAGGCAGGACGAACCAGATAACGGCTGGCGAGAAACAAACCTGAAATGGTGGCAATGATCGCGGCGAAATAGGCGATTCCATGCTGGGTCGATGCAGTCTCTTCCAGTAGGGGAAACAAGCCAATTAGAACCACTGCAAACAGCGTTTGTAACTGTAGGCTGGGTAGTGCAGTCTGCCCCAATTTACTGTTGATTTGTATTTTATTTTGAAGCAGTTGTTGTACAAGAGTGACCGATGACAGGGCAAGTGCCAAGCCGAGAATCATACCTTTTAGAAAATCCTGTAGGATGAAAAAACTGGCACTGACCACGAAAATAATGCTGAGTAGCAGTGGCAATCCACTATTGATGATGAGATTTCTACGCTGTCTCCAAAGTTGTTGCGGTTTAAAGGCAAAGCCCAGAAACAACATCAACATGACCATGCCCAAGTCAGTCAGTTGACTGATTAGCCCTGCATCATCAATCAGATTAAAAACACCAGAACCCAGCAACAGTCCTGCGATTAGATAACCTAAAATAGAGGTTGAGGCATAGCGTTTTGCCAATGGTGCAAAGATTAAGGTCGCAAGCGATAACAAAATGATTTGTAGCAGTAAGGACATCTAATGCCTCAAATTTTTATGTTTCTCATATTGAGTTCTAACTAAACTCTTGTGGATCAACATCAATCGACAGTCTCAGCTGATGCTGACGAGGTAAATGTACCACTTGTTGCCACCATTGACGTAAATAAAAATGCAGTTTTGCCCGATCAGCAGACAAAATCACCATATGCGCCCGATAACGACCTGCTTTACGTTCCATCGGTGCAGGAATAGGGCCCCAAATATCAACACTGTCTGCTGCCATCGCTCTGAATTGCTGGGCAATCTCAGACAGGAATTGTTGGCTATATTCTCTATCTCTGGATTCAACCCGAACCAGCACAGCATAACGATAGGGTGGCAATAACGCTATTTTGCGTTCAGCCAGCATTTGTTTGGCCACAGTTCGATAATCATGCTCAATCAGTGTAGTCAGCATGGGATGGTCAGGGCGTAGGCTTTGTAAATAGACATGGCCCTTGTGTTCGCCACGGCCCGCACGACCTGCAACCTGCACAATCAACTGGGCGGTACGTTCAGGCGCACGGATATCGACACTCAATAATCCTGCATCTATATCCAGAATGGCGACCAGGGTGACGTGGGGGAAATGATGTCCTTTTGCCAGCATTTGCGTACCCAGCAAAATTGTTGGCTTGTTTTGCTGAATACGGTCATAGATTTTTTGCCAGCTCCCCACCCGACTGGTGCTGTCACGATCCACCCGAATCACATCGTGATGCGGAAACAACTCATTCAGGTGTTCCTCAACTTTTGCTGTCCCTGCACCCAGACTTTTCAGCGTGTGTTGCTGACATTCAGGGCAGTGTTCAGGCAAACGCTGAATGGTGCCACAATGATGACAATGCAAATAATGATAGGGTTGTGAATGCACAGTAAAGTGGGCATCGCAATGTGGGCAATTGGCCTGCCAGTCACAGCTTTCACAAATCAGCACAGGCGCATAGCCACGGCGGTTGAGAAAGATGAGTACCTGTTCCTTGCGTTCCAGTGTCTGCCTGATTTGCTCAATCAGTATTTGGCTGATGCCATGCTGTTTTTTTGCCACTTTCAGGTCAATCACATGCATTCTGGGTAGGCTCGCAACGCCAGCACGCTGGCTCAGTTCAAGCAGATGCAATTTACCTAATTCAACCAAATGATAGCTATCAATACTTGGCGTGGCTGACCCCAAAATTACGGGACATTGTTGCAAGTGCCCACGATACAGTGCCACATCACGGGCGTGGTAGCGGAATCCCTCCTGCTGCTTATAGGAAAGGTCATGTTCCTCATCCAGAATAATCAAACCTAAACGGGGTAGTGGTGTGTAAATTGCTGAGCGTGTGCCAATCACAATTGAAGCTTTACCCGTCTGGGCATGTTGCCAGGCCTGTAGGCGCTTTGAGTCATTCAGGCCTGAATGCAGCAAAGCCACATCACAGTGAAAGCGAGACTTAAAACGGGCAACGGTTTGTGGGGTCAGGCCAATTTCAGGCACCAGCACCAGCACCTGTTTGCCCTGTTTTAACACCTCATGCATGACCTGCAAATAAACTTCAGTTTTACCACTGCCTGTTAAGCCATCCAGTAAAAAAGCCTGATAGTGATACAGCGATTTTAAAATCTGTTGAATGGCTTGCTTTTGGTCAGGATTGGGGGTGAGTGGCATTTGTGCCAATTGTACAGGCATGGGCGTGAAATCGTGCGGTTCAAGCTGACATTGCACCAGTCCTTTTTTTTCCAGTGCTTTGAGTGTCGCAGTTTCCACACCACTCAGGTTTAAAATGTTCTCTGTGGTTCCGTGTGGATGCAGCTTGAGAATCTGGTAGGCATCATATTGTTTTTGCGAGCGTTTCAATAATCCATTAGGGTCATCATTGGGAACGATTTTCCATTGATGAAACAGGATGTCCAGTGCACGGCCTTGCCTGAGTAAGGTGGGTAAGGCGCTTTGCATGACTTCGCCAATCGGGAACTGGTAATACTGTGCTGACCATGTCAATAAAGTTAAAACTTGTTGGTCTAGAATTGCTTCCTGATCGAGCAGTTCGGTAATGGCTTTAAGCTTAAATTGACCTGTAAATGCTTCGTTTGGATCAACCTTTTCAGTGATGATCCCAACCAGGTTCTGCCGTCCAAACGAAATCGCAACGCGTGCGCCAACTTGTGCCTGCGCATATTGCTCGGCACTGACCGTATAGTCAAACGTGTCATAAATATAGACAGGAATGGCAACCCGAATACGGTAAACAATGGCGCTGGAATTTTGGTTCGGCATATAGGCTTCAATCAGGTGTAAAATGGCATGACTGCATGTTGTTGAATTATGCTAAAGTGCTGTGCATTATGTCGATGAATTTCTTGCGGAACACTCGTTCCCCATCTCATACACGGATATAACGGTAACGACAACTATTTTGGGACAATTAGAACAGAACCATGCCTGCTTATCAATTTACTGCGCTTGATGCTTCAGGAAAGCAACATAAAGGTGTGCTTGAGGGAGATTCCGCGCGCCAAATCCGTCAACAGTTACGAGATAAAGCATGGACACCGCTTGCGGTCGATGCGGTTGAGCAAAAAGACAAACAGCAACAGCGCTCATGGTTTAGAAAGGGTTTTAGTGCCTATGACCTGGCATTGATGACCCGTCAGCTTTCAGTCTTGGTTGCGGCAGGTATTCCGCTGGAAGAAGCCTTGCGTGCGGTCAGTAAGCAAAGCGAAAAGGCCCATGTACAGAATCTGTTGATCGCTGTGCGTTCCAAAGTGCTGGAAGGTCATTCACTGGCTCAGGCCATGCAGCAATCTGGTCGTTTTCCTGAGCTCTATATTGCCACAGTTGCGGCAGGTGAGCGTTCGGGGCATCTGGACCTGATTTTAGACCAGCTTTCAGACTACACTGAAAACCGCTTTGCCATGCAGAAGAAAATTCAGGGCGCGATGATTTATCCAATTATCCTCATGCTGATGTCATTTGGGATTGTGATGGGCTTGATGACCTATGTAGTGCCTGAAATTGTCAAAACCTTTGAGCAAAGTAAGGAAGCGTTGCCGTGGATTACGGTTCTGCTGATGAAAGCCAGTACCTTTATTCGTCATACATGGATAGGGATGCTCATCCTTGCCGTGATTATCATCATCCTGTTTACCCGCTTTCTCAGAACCACAGCAGGGCATTATGCATTTGACCGTTTAACGCTCAAGTTGCCACTGTTTGGTAAACTTTCGCGTGGTATAAATGCGGCGCGTTTTGCCAGTACGCTGTCAATCCTGACCCGTTCGGGCGTACCTTTGGTTGAGGCATTACGCATTGGCGCGGAAGTGAGCAATAACTGGGTGATTCGCGATGCGATTGAAGTGGCGATGGAACGTGTAACAGAAGGTGGTAATTTGGCAACACAATTGGAGCGTTGCGGTTATTTCCCACCAATGATGGTACAAATGATTCGGAGTGGTGAGGCTTCGGGTGAACTGGACCGCATGCTGGATCGGGCATCGACCATGCAGGATCGGGAAGTCACAACCTTTATCTCCACCTTGCTGGCATTGCTGGAACCACTGATGCTGATCTTTATGGCAGCAATTGTATTGGTGATTGTGATTGCGGTCATGTTGCCAATTATTAATATGAATAATATGATCTAGGAAATTTGATGTTTGAGATGAAAATGAATAAGCACAATACACAGACCAAAATGATGAATAAACAATCTGGATTCACCCTAATCGAAGTGATGGTGGTGATTGTGATTCTAGGTGTATTGGCTGCGCTGATTGTACCCAACGTGATGGGGCGTGGTGAAAAAGCCAAGGTGGACACCACCAAGATCACACTGAAAGGTGTTGCTGGCGCACTGGATCAATACAAACTGGACAATAGCCGTTATCCAAGCATGCAGGATGGTGGTCTGGATGCTCTGGTGAACCAACCTGCCTCTGCAAAGAATTGGTTGCCAGGTGGCTATGTCAAGGGTGGCTACCCTAAAGACAGTTGGGAAAATGACTTGCAGTACGTGATTCCAGGCCGTGAAGGCCGTCCATTTGATTTATATTCCTTTGGTGCGGATGGTAAAGAGGGCGGCGAGGGTAATGATGCTGATATTTATTATCAGCCATAATATCTAATCAAAAATATCACTTCACTTTTTAAATAAAATAAATCAGGAGTGAAGTGATAATGTTTCTTAGTTCATATATAAAATATAATACTTTGAAAAATATAGAACTATTAAAATGAATGATATTTGAAAGTTATAATAAGAATTATTCCCATATTTAATGGTTACAAGAAATAAAAACTATGTAGGGAAATAGACTTTCTCTTTATATCGAAGCTTTGCATAATAAATCCAGACCATTTAAATCAAGTATGGAGTCATCAGATGAAAGCATTTTTTATGTTGGATGAACTGAATCAGTTTCATTGGACAATGCTTAAGTCTGTGTTGTTCATTTTAAGCCTGTTGCCGATTAGTGAGGGGGCCTTAAGCCTTTGGCAGACCACAGAGGGCAGTAGCCAGATCATGATTGGCTTTTTTGCATTGAGCATGTTGAGCGCATGGTTTGTGCTGTGTTTCCTAAGTGCCTTAAAAACAACGGTATGGGATAATCAGGAGATGATTTCCAAATATGAGCAATTGTTGTTTAAAGCCTACCGCTATATTCCGATGTTATTTTTATCGAGTCTGGTTGCATATTTATCCGTGCACTTATCTGTTGTATTTTAAATATCCTGAATAGTTAGGGCCAAAAACGTAGATTTGAAATCTACGTTTTTTTATTCTCCAAATTTAAGCGGGTCGTACCAGTAGCATCGTGACTTTACGAACGATAGGCAATACCAGCAACAAGACAGGAAACGCAATGAGCCATGAAATTCCCCAGGCAGATATCCAGGTATGAAAGGAAAACTGCTCGAGGCCCATACTTCGCAACGTGCTAATACATGAAACAATAAAAGTCATGATAATGGAGAGGAAGAAAGGTAAAACGATGGAAGCGTACCGACTTGGGATCTTTTGAAAATTAAAGGAAGAAGATTTTGAACTCTGCATTTTTTACTCCGTAAACCAACAAACGCCAGTGCCTGACCAAAATATAAAAATATCTTGATGTCATAGCTCCAAGCCTTGTTGGAGATATGTTGGCACGTTGATTGACGTAAACGTTTACGGCTTTATGATCAGCAGCATTAATTTAGCATGAAGTATCCAGATTGGAAATAAAAACAGGTGTATTTATTGGGGCAGTTAAATTCGCTATGCTTCAACTGACGATGCAAGAGAAGAGGGGAAAGATGCAACAGATCGAATGGAATGATTTTGCAAAGGTTGAATTACGTGTAGGAAGAGTTATTCAGGCGGAGGTTTTTAAGGAAGCACGAAAGCCAGCTTATATTCTACAGGTCGATTTTGGTGAGGAGCTTGGGATCAGAAAATCCAGTGCACAAATCACCAAGTTATACCAACCTGAAGACCTAGTCGGGAAGCTGGTGGTGGCGGTGGTGAATTTTCCGAAGAAGCAAATTGGCCCCATTCAGTCAGAATGTCTGGTGACAGGCTTTCATAATGCGGATGGGGAAGTTGCACTTTGTGTCCCAGAGTTTGATGTGCCTCTGGGAACAAAATTACTGTAGCTTATCGGCGTGACTTAAAGGAAACATCAACTTTACGTGGACGATAAATCCAGCCTACAACCAATAGAAGAATGGAGAAGATCAGAATTGGATAATCACTGAAACGACTATATAAGGTTTGCCCCTGCATTGCGGGCAAATCACCACGTAATACGAACTCTTCATCCAGAGGTGCCTGTTTCACGATATGGCCATTGTGGTCAATAAACGCAGTCACGCCTGTATTGGTAGCACGAATAAACCAGCGGCCATTTTCTTTGGCGCGCATCTGTACCATTTGTAGATGCTGCCAGGGACCAGCCGTTCCTGTAAACCAAGCATCATTTGAAACCGTGATTAAAAAATCGCTATTGGATGCATTGCGGCGAGTCAGGTTTGGATAGGCGACCTCATAACAAATTGCGGCTGCAAGTGCATGACCTTTTACGATCAGTGGCTTCTGATTGGCCTCACCACGCGAGAAACCACTCATGCTGACATCATTCTGCATGGCAGGCAGTACCCATTTCAACATACCTGACAATGGAATATATTCCCCAAAAGGTACGAGGCGTTGCTTTTTGTACAAACCGTGAGAATCACTACCTGAAGACATGAGGCTGTTGTAGTACAGTGGTTCACCCACCTGTTGTGACTTTGTCACATCCCAGTATGGAATACCCGTCACCCAGGCTGTATCAGTTTTCTTTGCCTGAGCCGCCATGGCATCCAAAAATTCAGGAATATCGGTCTGGAACATTGGAATTGAAGATTCGGGCCAAACGATCAGGTCACGCCCCCATTCGGCACGGGTCAGGGTTGCATAAATCTCCAAAGTCTTGATCTGGTATTCAGTCAGCCATTTCAGGTCTTGAGGAATATTGCCCTGAATCAGGGACACGCTCAGTGGTTTGGCAACTTTGGGCTGAACAAACTGGATAAATCCAGCACCCCAGGCCCCTAGCACCAGCAAGGCGGAGGGAATGGCCCAAAACCAGCGTCGATTTAAAATTTCGACCAGCGCACATGCCAACACAATGACGACAAATGAAACTGCATAAATGCCAAATAAAGGCGCATAGCCATCCAGCAGTCGTTCAGTAAATGCGTATCCAGCAAACAACCACGGGAAACCTGTAAATACCCAGGTTTTTGCCCATTCGAACATCACCCAGAGCGGTGCAAAGGTTAGTGGTGTTTCTGGAAAAAACCGTCGATAAGCCCATGTTTGAAAAGCGGTAAATAAGCCCATTGCGGTTGCCATAAAGACAATCATCAGGATGCTTAAAAAGGCATTGGTGTCGCCATAGGTATGGATGGAGGTGTAGAGCCAAAATGCCCCCACAAACCATAAACCAAAACCATAGGCCCAGCCCAGTGCAAAGGCTTGGCGTGGACTACGCTGGCGTAACACCGCATAAAGCAAAGCTGGCGACAGAATCGCCAGCCACCAGAAATAATACGGTGCAAGTGCCAGACTGAAGATTGCGCCTGAGATCAGTGCAATCAACAGTGGAACAATAAGAGGGAGCTGTTTTTGAGGTTGAGATGAATTTAACAGCTTTTCAAAATAGCTTATCATTGACGGACAGCTCGAATCAGATGAATGGTGCGCGCATCTGCTTCAATAATGGTGAATTGCCAATCGCCAAGTTCAATGGTCTGACCCTGTAAATCGCTGACTAAACCAATTTCTTGCAGCAGTAAGCCGCCCATAGTTTCAACTTCATCGTCAGAAAAATCAGCATCTAAAATAGTGTTGAAATGTTCGATTGGTGTAAGTGCCTGCACAATCCAGGTATTGGCTGTGGTTGGGTCATTGTCAGGGACGATATATAACGCTTCTTCATCCGCAATATCGTGCTCATCCTCAATTTCACCGACAATCTCTTCGAGAATGTCTTCAAGTGTCACCAAGCCAGAGGTTGAACCATACTCATCAATCACGATGGCAATATGGGTTTGGGTATTCTTTAACATGCGCAGCACCTGGTCTGAGCGTGCACTTTCAGGTACAAACACAGGCTGGCGCATCAGTGAACGTATATCTACCTTGACATTACGCTCAGTTAAGAAAGGCAATAGGTCCTTGGCCAACAGGATACCCACCACATTGTCACTTTGATCTGCTGAAAACACAGGGAAGCGTGAATGTGCAGAATCGATGAGTACATGCAGAATATCAAGTAACTGGTCATCTTCCTGTAAGCTGATAATCGCTGTACGTGGCGTCATGACCTCTCGAATCTTTGTTGCTGGCAGATCGAGAACACCCTCAAGCATGGCAACAGTATCTGGCTCTAAAAAGCGACGTGAGTCTTGAACTAACTTGAGTAATTCATCGCGGGTTTCAGGTGCGGTACCTAACCATTTTCTTAAGCCACGCATACCCCACGACGGACTGGATTCCTCGACCATGATCTTTCCTAAAGACTCTCTATATCAATTAGATGATTTTCATCATACCGAAGAAAAAGCGGATATGCATCAAGAATACTATGTAAAAAACGTACAGTTTTTCAAAAAGCTGCTGGTGATTTCTATGGGATTGCTTTGTGCTAAAATGTGAAAATTCGAATAATTGAGTTTTACGATGTCTGAACAACCAAAACTTCCTGCTGTGCAAATCAATACAAGAGGTTTACGTTGCCCTGAACCTGTGATGATGCTGCATCAGGCTATCCGAAAAGCCAAAGTAGGTGACATTGTGGAAGTATTGGCAACTGACCCTTCTACATCTTGGGATATTCCAAAATTTTGTATGCATTTAGGGCATGAGCTTTTGCTTAAAGAAGAAAGCCTTGATGAGAATAGCAATACTGAATATCGCTATTTGGTACAGAAAGGTTAAGGTTTGGCTGCCACATATTTCTCAGGTTTGTTGTTGGGCTTTTCATTGATTTTAGCCATCGGTGCGCAGAACGCCTTTGTGTTGAAGCAGGGACTATTGAGGCAATATGTGTTCTGGGTGTGTCTGGTTTGTGCATTGTCTGATGCGATTCTGATTTGTCTAGGTGTATTTGGTTTTGCCTCGCTTCTAAGCCAGCAGGTCTGGCTTATTCAGGCCATGAAATATTTTGGCGCCATTTTCCTGTTTTTCTATGGACTGCGCAGTTTCTATAATGCCTATAAAGCTAACAATGGTTTAGTTGCCTCAGAACAGCCTACAACAACATTGGTGCAGACTCTAATCCTATGTTTAAGTTTTTCCTGGTTAAATCCGCATGTCTATTTGGATACAGTCGTATTGTTGGGCTCAATTTCAGCACAATATATGGATAAGGTGGCTTTTGCATCTGGAGCAGTGTCAGCTTCTTTTATTTTCTTCTTTGGTTTGGGTTTTGGCGCACGTTTACTTCGGCCGATTTTTGCCAATCCTAAAGCGTGGAAAATTCTTGATGTGGTGATCGGCATAGTGATGTGGATGATTGCGCTTTCATTGCTCCGCTAATGACATAAATAAAAAACCAAGCCGAAGCTTGGTTTTTTTATATTCTTTATTACATATTTGGATACTAATTACATGTTAGGGTAATTAGGACCACCACCACCTTCAGGGGTTACCCAGGTAATGTTCTGTGATGGGTCTTTAATGTCACAGGTCTTACAGTGAACACAGTTGGCTGCGTTGATCTGGAAGCGTTTAGAACCATCATCATTTTCCATGACTTCGTATACGCCAGCAGGGCAGTAACGTTGTGCAGGCTCATCCCACTTTGGCAGGTTCACCTGAATTGGTGTTTCAGGATTGGTCAGTTTCAAGTGGGCAGGCTGGTTTTCTTCATGCACTGTATTTGAAATAAACACAGAAGATAAACGGTCAAAGGTCAACTTGCCGTCTGGTTTTGGATAATTTGGCTTGAACGTTGAGGCATCAACTGTTTTAAGCGCAGCATAATCCTGTTTCAAGTCATGCAGGGTAAATGGCACTTTAAAGACGCTTTGATCAATAAAGTTAAATGCGCCACCGATCCATTGACCAAACTTGTGCATTGCTGGGCCAAAGTTACGTGCGTTATATAACTCTTCTTTTAACCAAGAGTTGTTGTATTTCTCGGTATAAGCCGTGAGTTCCTTAGCAAAGTGGTCTTCACCCTCAAGTACACGTGCAATCGCAAGATCACCACCTTTGGCAACACCCGCAGCAATCGCTTCAAATACCGCCTCACCACACAACATGCCTGATTTCATGGCAGTGTGCGAGCCCTTGATTTTAGAGAAGTTTAGGAAGCCTGCATCATCACCAATCAGGCAACCGCCTGGGAAAGTCAATTTAGGCAATGAGTTAAAACCGCCCTTGACAACCGCACGTGCGCCGTAAGAGATGCGTTTACCACCCTCAAGGAATTGCTTGATGGTTGGGTGGGTTTTCCAGCGCTGCATTTCCATAAATGGATACATATGTGGATTTTCGTAAGACAGATCCACAATCATACCCAAGGTCACCTGGTTGTTTTCAGCGTGGTAGAGCCACCAGCCGCCAGCAGAACCTGTTTCAGACAGTGGCCAGCCAGCACCGTGCATTACAAGACCTGGTTTGTGTTTTGCTGGATCGATTTCCCAAAGCTCTTTAATTCCGATCCCGTAGTGTTGTGGATCAGAATTGCTGTCTAGCGCAAAGCCTGCTATCAGGCGCTTACCGAGGTGGCCACGGCAGCCTTCTGCGAACAAGGTATATTTGGCATGAAGTTCATAACCAGGGGTGAAGTTATGCGTTGGCTCACCATTTTTGCCAATGCCCATATCTCCAGTCTGGATACCTTTTACAGTACCATCTTCATGGTAAAGAATTTCAGAAGCGGCAAAGCCAGGGAAAATTGAAACTTCAAGCTCTTCCGCTTTTTGGCCTAACCAGCGAACAACGTTACCCAGGGAAATTACATAGTTCCCTTCGTTATGCATTGATTTTGGCACCATCCAATACGGCATTTTTTGTGCCTTGGTATCAGAAAGCAGGAAATAGGTTTCGTCGCCTGTTACAGGAACATTGAGTGGCGCGCTTTCTTCTTTCCAGTTCGGGAACAGTTCATTCATGGCGCGTGGTTCAAGTACAGCACCAGAAAGGATATGCGCACCTACTTCAGAGCCTTTTTCAACAACACACACAGAAAGGTCAGGTAGGTTGTTTTCAATCGCTAGTTGACGAATTTTAATCGCAGCAGATAAACCCGCAGGTCCTGCACCTACGATCACTACGTCAAACTCCATCGCTTCACGTTCGATGTGTTCCATGTAGGACTCCTCATATTTTTAAGGGTGGCAACCGTAATATTGCGATTCGGTGCTGCCATGAGTGTTCTGTATTGCCAAGCACAAAGACACTATTGTACTTGCAAACGTTTGGGATAGTATAGTTTTAAACCTTGGACTCGCCAATTGGCTGAGCGGTCATATTTTCTCGTCAGCTAGGCATAAACGATGATAAATGAAAATGATTCTCCACCAGACTCGCTACAAAATAAGGGAAAAATCGTGTTTTCTGATGATAAAAACTTAATGAGCATTGCACAATATGTAAAAGATGTACAGCAAAGTCACAAAAGGTCAATTCCACCTTTAGACCAGTGGCATCCAAAGCATTGCGGCAAAATGGATCTAAAGATAAAAGCCAATGGAGAATGGTGGCACGAAGGTCAATTGGTCAAGCGGCAGGCTTTGCTCGACCTGTTTAGCAAGGTGCTGTGGAAAGAGGATGGAAAGTTTTACCTGAAAACACCTGTTGAGCAGATTGAAATTGAGGTTGAGGATGAACCGTTGCTGATCAACCAGGTGGATCAGGTTGAGATAGAGGGCAAGCGCTATTTGCAGCTCACCACCAGCAATCAGGATGTGGTGATTGTGGATGGGCGGCACCCAGTTTTTATGCGTGCCTATCCAAATGAAGCAGGAGAGGATGAATTACGTCCTTATGTGCATGTTCGTTTTGGAATGAATGCCCTGATTCAGCGTCAAAGTTTTTATCACCTTGTAAACTATGGCAGTTTGTCTGAAAATGCACAGGGTGAGACGGTTTTAACATTAAAAAGTGGTGATTTGGTCTTGCATTTAAGCACCTGAGGTTTAAGCTTAAAAGAGTGAAGAAACCACAGTGTTAATGTATTTGTATGACTGCTGTCCAATCCCTGCCCGTATTGGCTGACCCCATGCCACATGCATCCTCTGATGCGCCGATTGGGGTTTTTGATTCAGGCATTGGAGGCTTGTCGATTGCGCAGGAGATTGCCCGACATTTACCCAACGAACGGATTCTCTACTATGCCGATACCGCGCATGTGCCTTATGGGGCCCGTTCAGATCAGGAAATTCGACAATTAACAGCGCGTGCGATTGAGTGGCTGTATCGGCAGGGCTGTAAGATTGCGGTGGTGGCATGCAATACTGCATCGGCATTTAGTCTGGACTACCTACGTGACTACTATGGCGAGCATTTTCCGATTGTGGGATTGGTGCCTGCATTAAAGCCCGCCGTGCTGCAAACACGTTCGAAAGTGGTGGCTGTGCTGGCGACACCTGCAACCTTTCGCGGACAGCTCATCAAGGATGTGATGAGCAGGTTTGCCGAACCTGCTGGCGTACGGGTTTTAAAAGTCACCAGTCTGGAACTGGTGCCTTTTGTTGAGGCGGGACAGCAAATGGGCCAGGCCTGTCTGGATGTGTTGCAGGATATATTGCAGCCTGTGGTGGAGCAGGGCGCGGATTTTTTAGTGCTGGGATGTACTCACTATCCTTTTTTAAGGGATGCAATTCATCAGGTTTTTGATGAAAAGTTAAAATTAATTGATTCTGGACAGGCAGTTGCGCGACAAACAGCCTATATTTTGATAAAAAATAGGTTATTATGTGACAAAATAAGTCATAATGTTACACGTATTGAATGTTATGCCAGTGGTCATAATGCTGTTGAGTTAAAATCGGTACTCCAGCATCTCATGCCAGAACAATTAACATGGACGATTCAGAATTTGGATGATATGGGCGCCTAAACGCGTCAGTTGATTCATATTCAAGATTTTATTGGGGTTATTATTGATAAGGCTTAAGCGAAACGGCTTAAGGGTTATTGATAAGTGAATTGGGACCTAGCCTATGCAAGATACTCGTTATCAGGTTTTTATTTCTACGTCTGGCAATGAAATGCAACCAGAACGGGCGGTTTTGGCCCAAACGCTGGTTGGAATGGGGTTCTTTTCGTGGGGCTTGGAACAGCGTACACCCTTGAGCACCTCCATTGCCCGCAGACAGATTGATGACTGTGATTACGTGGTGATTTTGCTGGGTAGCCAGTATGGTGAGCAGTCTGTTTCAGGTGTGGGCTATATGCATCTGGAATATATCTATGCCATGACCAAACAGAAACCCGTGATTGTGTTTATGCATGAAGAGCCAGAATCACGCGAAGCAAAGCTGCATGACCACAAAACTGAGTTAAAAGAAAAATTCAAAGAGTTTAGAAAACAGCTGCAACATGAAGTTGATCAGGTTTTTACTTATCGTAGCTTAAGGGATCTGGAGCTTGCCGTTCGCTCCAGTATGCCACAAATGCTGGAACGCTATCCTGTGGTGGGTTGGGTTCGTCCACAAAACACCCAGGTGTTGCGGGATGAAATTGATGCCTTGCGTGCCAAGGTTAAACAGCTTGAAACTGAAATGGGCAGTCGGGAAGCTGATCCACTTACCAGTGTACCCAAGGTATCCATGCATGAAGTGTATGCATTTGAATACCGTATGCATGCCTATCAGGATGGTAATTTCAAGGAAGTCAAACCACACCGCAAAATGACCTGGGCGCAATTACTGAATGTGCTTGGTTCATCATTTGTGATTCCAACGCCTGAAGAATATTTTTCCAAGCGCATGAACGAATATCTCAATGAAACGGGTCTGGATGATGCACGTAAGGAAATGCCAAGGGCGCATGCGGTATCTCGTGCACAGGTGAATATCCGTGCCTTGCATGAAATCAAGTTGCAGATGCGCCAGAATGAGTGGATTGTGCCGACAGGACGGGATGACCGCCAACGTATGCTGTGGCAACTGACGGCAAAAGGGCAGAAACTTCTGGAAAGCAACATACTGGACAGTAATCGGGTTTTTCAGTTTAAGACCATGCATTAATCCAATTTAAAAAAGTGCGGTAAAACTGCTAAAGTAGCTGGAGAAATTCAGCTATAGCGGAAGCGATGTATGTCAGCGACACCAAAACCCAAAGTGACTGTGGTTTTAGCAAATTTAGGTACGCCAGACCAAGCCACTGTGCCAGCAGTACGTCGTTTCTTAAAACAGTTCTTATCCGATACCCGTGTCATTGAAATCCCCAAATTACTGTGGTGGATTATCCTGCATCTGTTTGTACTGACTTTTCGACCTAAGCGGGTTGCCGAAGCTTATGCATCGGTCTGGTCCAAAGATTCCCCAATGCGGGAAATTGTGCTTGAACAAACACGTTTGGTTAAGCAACGTTTGCAGGAAGAAAATCATCAGTTTGACCTCACGGTTGTCCCTGCGATGACTTATGGGCAACCGAGCATTTATGATGTCTTGGCACAACTGGAAAAAACACCGCAAGAGCATGTGATTCTGTTACCGCTATTTCCCCAGTATTCAGCCACCTCAACTGCACCATTGTATGATGCCTTTGCCAGATGGATTCCACAGCAGCGTCATTTGCCAGGACTGACCCTCATCAAGGATTACTATCAGCATCCGCTGTTTATTCAGGCATTGGCGGATAGTGTTCTCAACTATCAGGCTGAACATGGCAAGCCTGAAAAGTTATTGATGTCATTTCATGGCATTCCCCAGCCTTATGCGGACAAGGGTGATCCTTATGCCGACCGTTGCCGAATCACTGCCCGTTTAGTTGCAGATGCCTTGCATCTGAAAGATGAGGAATGGGCGATTAGTTTCCAATCACGTTTCGGAAAACAGGAATGGGTCAAGCCCTATACCGATCAGTTATTACAACAATGGGGTAAGCAAAAGGTTCAGTCCGTGCAGGTGATTAGTCCCGCATTTTCGGCGGATTGTCTGGAAACGCTGGAAGAGTTGGCGATGCAGAATAAGGAGATTTTCCAGCATGCGGGCGGTGGTGAATATGCCTATATTGCTGCGCTGAATACCGATCAGGCACATATTGATTTGCTTGCCAGTCTGGTTCAGGCTAATCTTGATGCCCTAACCCATACCTTAGCCCACCGTTAACTGCGTTTTAGCCAGAGGTTTTTATGCTACAAGTCAAAATTGTCCCTGTGACTGCCTTTCAACAAAACTGCTCGATTTTATGGGACAGTGAAACCAAAGACGCGATTTTGATTGATGCAGGCGGTGATGCAGCAGTGCTGAAAAAAGAAGTCGAAGCCTTGGGTCTGCATGTGAAAGCGTTATGGCTCACCCACGGACATCTTGATCATGCGGGCGCGGTCGGTGAGCTGGTTGGTACATGGAAAGTGCCTGTGATTGGCCCACATAAAGAGGATCAATTCTGGCTAGACATGATTCAGGAAGTTTCGGCACGTTATGGCTTCCCGATTCCACAACCCGTCAAGGTCGATCAGTGGCTAGAGGGTGGTGAAGTGCTGAAACTGGGTGAGGATGAGTTTGAGGTGCGTTTTGCGCCTGGTCATACCCCAGGCCATGTAATGTTCTACAATGCCAAACATGGCTTATTATGGACGGGCGATGTCCTGTTCAAGGGTTCGATTGGGCGTACTGATTTTCCTAGAGGAAATCACCAGCAATTGCTGGATTCCATCCAGCGTGAATGTTTTAGTTTGCCTGATGACACGCAATTTATTTCAGGGCATGGGCCAATGAGCACCATTGGTTATGAAAAGAAATTTAATCCTTTTGTGGCAAGCAAAGCAGGCTAATCTGAATGATGAATTCTTCTGTATAAAGGATTCCGTTTATACAGAAGAAATGCTGAACTCCTTAGATGCAACCATTAAACCGTTTCTAACCATTTTTGGTTGGCCAGATTCAGGTCAAAATTTAAATGGTTACAAATGGTCTGCAAGTCAAAAGAAGCCTTGTCCTCTGGGATCTGGATCAGAATGGGCAGGCGGGTAATTCCATTGTCTCCCGTTGGAAATGCATAGTGCCGTTCTTTGTGGTTGACTGAGATCAGTGACTCAAATTCCAGATACACTGTCAGGGACGGAAAACGACGCTGGATACGGATAATCTCCTGATGGGCATGTTTCTTGATTTGAGAGGTTTTCTGCTTGAGTTTAAGAATATTGTCCTTGATCTTCTGTGGTTTATTCAGCAGCTTGCTTAAAAAAGACGAGCTCTGTTTCAGCTGGCGTTGATTTTCCTTGAGCTCATAAAAGGCATCTTTGTACTCCTGTAGGGAGCTGATACTAATATCCTTTAGGATATTGGTCGGTTCCAGGGCCTCAGTATGATGTTTTTTCCATTCATCATAAGAAAACACGGTAAATACATCGGAATGTCTTTTTTGCAACAAAGTGGCATAGGATTTGAGTCGGGCAATGAACAGGATCACCTGTTTGTTGAAGATGATCGAGGGCTGTGACTGAAACTCGGTGAAATGGCGGATCAGCTCATCCAAAGTCTGCTTCACACTGATATAGAGATAATTGCATTCATCTATGTGGTGTACCGCATGTTTTAGGGCATCTGCAATCGGCTCAAGAATGTTGGTGCATAACTTCTGCTCAAAATCAATCAGCCGTTGCTCAACCAGTTTTTCAAGAAATACACCACTTGGGTTGAGTGGTTCCATGAGAAAGGGAATCAGGGTTTTATGGGTATACAGTTCGATGTTGCGAACAATATCGGACACATAATGGTTGACCTGTGCATCAATCGTCACAATTCGGCCAACCTGCCACTGGAATTGCTCAAGATGTGCCTCATCCTCAATCTTATCCAAATGCAGGATGGCTGAGTTGACGTAAATGTTCTCACATGCCTCAAATTTTTCCTCCTGTAAGAATCGGCGAATGGAAAAGGTGTTCATCTGGCTTTCTGGGCTGGGTGCCAGTGCAAAGATATATTTTGAGGTTTTGACAATATCCAGTTGTCTGGACTTCTGCTGTTTATATAAAAAGTATTTGAGGATATGGTCTTTTTCCTCCCTGAGCTGATGCGAGCGAAGAATATTGAATGTATATTTTAAAAGCTGTTGTTTGAGGAACACTTCGGTGATGAAAGTCTTGATCACCGCTGTATCTATATGCCTTTGGTTGGCTGGCAGGTGGATTTCTTGCTTTGCCAAAATGATTTGGGCTGCGGCGTAGATGAACTCCCTTAAAATCAGTTTCTTTTGTTCCTGTAGGTCAAAATCATCTTCAGTGTCGATCTGGTGAATCTGGCTGAGAATATTCTCCAGATAGTCAGAAATGTCATGGATGTCGTTATATTTCCTCAGCTTATCCAGAGAGTCTGCAATTCTGGTGGTCAGTAGCTTGATATGTGCATACGCAATCTTTTCAGTGAGCAAATGAAAGTCATGTTTTGCCAGATATGAAAAAGTATGCTCTTTTCTGTTCCAGTGAATTTTTTTAAGTTGCAAAATATCTTGACAGATATTTTCCCACTCTGCTGGAGATGCCTTGGAAAACAGAGCCTGTAATGCATCTTGCCAATGGATGTCTAAATTGGGATCAATCTGTGTTGCCAACACCTTAAGCTGGTAGGGAATATAGTTATTCATTGTCACTTCCTGATAAATTTAAATTTTTTATTCACTACGCTGACTTCTTATAAAAATGGTCAAAAATAAACCAGCGCGATATGTAATTTGTAATAGTTGATTGGTTCATATGGCTTATGGAATCAAGATTTGCACAAGGTCATAAAAAAGTAAATTACTGTGATGTAATTCTCATATTTAAAATATGTAAGTTTTTATTAATAATTATTTTTATAAAACAGGCGTGGGATAAGTAGTGAATCCTATTCTTATCCTTTTAAATAAGGAAGATGATTAATCCTCATAATCATCTTCATGGCGTTTGAGATCCGCCTGAGGCGCATCCTGAGTTGGGAGTTTATATTCATCACTTGCCCAGGCACCCAGATCAATCAATTTACAGCGTTCTGAGCAGAATGGACGAAAATCATTATTTTCCCATGTGCTTGGCTGGCCACAACGAGGGCAGGGAAAGGTACGGGGCATAGAAAATTCCTAAGGCAGCAAGTAAATAGATTAGGCAAACGTCAGGTGAGTTGTTAGACTTATGCCGATTTATAGATAGTTTGATGGGATTATGTTGATTCGTCAATTTCAAGCACAACGCATGCAGGCACCACGTGATTTTCAGCCGATTCCAGATATCCCAATCTGCGTGGAGATTGGGGCTGGAAAAGGCAGGCATGCCTTGTTGTTCACTGCTGAACATCCGCAGGCAACCTTGTATGCAATTGAACGAACCAGAGAAAAGTTTGTGGCGATGCAGAAACAGCATCAACTGGAGCCGCGTGAACATTTAAATCCCATCCATGCCGATGCCTTGCCCTGGGTGGTGCATGCCCTGTTTCCAGCACAGGTTGAACAGTTTTTTATTCTCTATCCCAATCCAGAGCCGCATAATCCAGCACAACGCTGGTTGAACATGCCATTTTTCGAATTCCTGATTTCCCGCCTAAAACCGAATGGTACGATTACGCTGGCGAGCAACATTCCAGCATATATTGACGAAGCAGAGCAACAGCTCATTGATGTGTGGAAATTGCCTTATGAAAAACAAAAGATTGCAACAGACTCAGCCCGTACCCATTTTGAGATCAAGTATCTGGAGCGTGGTGAACTGTGCCAACAGTTGCTGATCACTAAACCACAGGACTACCAGACCTGTTTTGATGATTTTGCACCGTTGCAGGGGCGGAACATACAAGGGCAGCCTGATGGCGAATAAGCGTATTGCGATTATTGGCGCAGGCCCAGCAGGATTGATGGCGGCTGAAGTGCTGAGCCAATACGATTACGATATTGAGGTTTATGAGCAAAAACCATCAGTGGCACGCAAGTTTTTAATGGCAGGCAAAACGGGACTGAATATTTCCCATGCCGAGCCTGTCGAAACGTTTATACAGCGTTATGACCATGCTGAATGGCTAGGCCCCTGGATTGGGCAATGGGATGCTGAATGGATTCAGGACTGGATGCAAGGTCTGGGCATTGAATCCTACATTGGCAGTTCTGGGCGGGTATTTCCTGTGGAGATGAAAGCTGCACCGTTGTTGCGGGCTTGGTTAAAACGTCTAATGGCGGATGGCGTGAAATTTCATTATCGCCATCGTTGTGTGGCGTTGTCTGGTAATCAATTAACCGTTGAAAATCAAACGCAAACATTCACAAAAAGTTATGACACGATTGTCTTGGCCTGTGGTGCAGTGTCATGGCCGCAGTTGGGCAGCGATGGTGGCTGGCAACACTGGTTATCCTCAAATGAAATTAAGCCATTTCAGGCCAGTAATGTCGGTGTTTTAAAGGCTTGGTCACCGTTTATGCAGGACTGTTTTGGTCAGCCACTCAAGCGTGTCAATGCATGGGTACAGCCTGACCAGCAAACGCATGGCGATATTGTGGTGACGCATTATGGTTTGGAAAGTGGAGTTATTTATAAACTGGGACGTGAGTTAAGACAGCTTGCAGCCCAGAATCAGCTCTTGCAACTGCATCTGGACTTACTCCCTGATATTACGATTGAACAATTAAAAAAGAAATTGCAGGGCAATAAAAAGCAGTCCATTACCAATATTTGGCGTAAGGCAGGTTTGGACCATGTGAAGATCAATTTACTACGAGAAGTGGTGGATAAAAATCTGTGGTCACAGCCTGAAATGATGGCAAGGCAGATCAAACAGTTAAGCATTGCCCTGGATGGTTTCCGCCCAATTGAGGAAGCGATTAGCTGTGCAGGTGGGGTAAAGCAAGTAGCCTTATCTTCACAATTGCAATTAAAATCTAATCCCTATCTTTTTTGCTGTGGAGAAATGTTGGATTGGGATGCACCGACAGGTGGATATTTACTAACGGCCTGTTTTGCCACAGGGCGAGCGGCAGGGCAAGGCGTACATCAACTATTGAATGCAGCCATATAATATTTATCTTGTTGTTGAGCTTTCAAAAATGCTAGTTTTTAGAAAACTTTAATTAGGATAATGGGCATGTCTCAAGTTACCCCTATTTACCACGGAAGTTGTTTATGTAATGGCATCCATTATGAGATTCATGGTGAAATTGGCGAGATTGTGCAATGCCACTGTCAACGCTGCCGTAAAGCCAATGGCACAGCCTTTGCTACCAATGCCCCGATTCACAGTGCAGATTTTAAAATTGTGCAGGGTGAAAACCTAATTAAAAAGTTTGAAGTGTCGGGGGTGTACCGTTGGTTTTGTGGTGAATGTGGTTCACCGCTGATCAGCTCGCGTGATACACAGCCAGAGCTTTATCGTTTGAGAATTGGTACTTTAGATACTCAGCTACAACAAAAGCCGACTATGCATATCTTTGTTGCTTCTAAAGCTGAATGGGATTGTATTGCCGATGATTTACCGCAATATGCTGAACGTCCTTAAACTCTCAATGTGATTCCCATGATTTTTGATACAGTCTCCCTCAGTCCAACCGAAGCCTATCGTTTACTGGTCGGTGGAGTCACGCCGCGTCCAATTGCATGGATCAGTACCCGATCCGCTGATGGGATTGACAATATTGCCCCTTACTCATTTTTCAATGTGGCTAGTTGTAATCCTCCGATCCTGTGGTATTCACAGGTCAATCCACAAAGTGGTCAGGATAAGGACACCTTGAGAAATTTAATTGCGACCAGGGAATGTGTGGTACATATTGTGAATTCCCAGTTAATGGAAAAGATGAATTTATCCTGTGCCTTGCTTCCCCCTGAGCAGAGTGAGTTTGATTTTGCTGAGATTGAGTCATGTGCTGGCAATAGTGTTGAAGCGTTGGCAGTGAGAGATTCTCCCATTCGTTATGAATGTCATTTAAGGGAAGTGATTCAATTGAGTAGCCTGCCATCAGGTGGAACGGTTGCCTTGCTGGATGTGAAGTCTATTTATGTCGATGACCGTCTTTGGAATGGGACGATGATCAACCAGCAGCAGTTGGATAGCGTAGGCAAAATGGGTGGAGATTTTTATAGTTTAACCACTGAGCTACGCAAACTGGAAAGGCCTTAAAATAGAATAGATTAAAAAAGACAGGAGGCTTTAGCACCTCCTGTTTTTATTACTTTGCTGTTAAAGCTTCACCCTCAAACTTCACACCATCCCAGCCATTCTGCATAAACTGGCGGATATTCTGGTGGTCGCTTGCTTCAGGTGTGGCAAGTACAGAGGCATAATGTTCCGCAAACAAATTGAGGGTATCCTGTTGGCTTAAACCCTTAAGTTTGGCAAAAGAGAACACTTTGGCACTGCCCTGATTTTCAGTTGCCGCATTAAACTGCGCGCCATTTTGAAAAGCGGTTGGCGTATGTTGATAACGCGCCTCGATAAATGCCAACACATCTGCAAACTTTGCAGAACCATCTTTTAATTGTGCCAATAATTCTTGAGTCATATTCAGTTCCCTGTTCATCAAATGAATGGCAGCATCATAGCATTGAATCAATGGAATTGAAGAGGACGGGAATTAAACTGGACGCAGCAACACAGGCAGTTTATGCTCAGGGAAAGAATTAACCTACTGAATAATAATGAATCGCCATGATTTTAAACCACCAAGACAGACACTATTTTTCAATTTTTTAGCCAGACTGCTCGCCTGTGGTGTGTTGTTGCAACTGCGCCGTATGTTGATGCGAGTGTTGCCATTTATGCGTTTGCAAAGTCGGGTCAGCAATATTGTTTATCTGTCATGGCTGGTAGATGCTGAACAGGTTCGGCAACGCTATCCTCAACAGGTGACATTGTGGGAGAAACAGGGCAAAACCATTTTTACAATTTTGACCTATCAGCACCATCATTTTGGATTCCAGTTTTTAGGCAGGCTACGAAAATGGATGCCATCCCCCCAGCAAAGCAATTGGCGGTTTTATCTGGATGACTCACATCCCAAGACGGTGATATTTGAACAGGTGATGTTAGACCAGTATCTATATGTGTTGGGTGGGCGTTTGGCCAGTGATGTGATGCCTGCCCAGTATGCACTTATATTTCAGCATCAGTATCATAAGCAGCAAAAAAGCATTCATACTGACATCATGCTTGATCCTGCCTACTCATTTGCCAGCAATGTACAAATCACAGGGGAAAAACGCCTGCCAGACTCATGGCAGAACGTGTTTACCTCATGGGATGAGGCGGTACATTTCCTTGTTGATCAGGATCATGCATGGGCTGAATGGGTCGACCAGCCACAACGGCTGTCACAGGGCGATATTGAAATGCCGATACAGTTTCAGCAGATTCAGGCAGCAGAGATGATTTCCCTAAAAGCCCCTCAACTGTTACAGCAATTGGGTTTGGAGGATAATGCCGAAGTATTTGCCTTTGTGGTGCCTGAACTGGATTTCCATGTCATCGGCGAGCAGGTTTTAGCCAGCTCCTCCTAAACTGTGGATAACTTAAACCTTATGCACAGCCTTATCACCGCCTAAAAACAGCAGTTGAGTTGTCGCAGAATTATGTTATTTTAGAGCAAAGGAGATGGCATTCCTCCTGTTACAAACCGCCATAGTGGCTAATGATGCCTACGTGACCCTGAACAGGGGACGTAGGTTCGTGCGTACTCTGTTCTCTATTTGGAGTTCGCAGATGAAAAATTTCCAGCACAATCTTTATAAATCCATGTCCAATCCACTATTTTCTCCAAAGCTTAATTTGGAGTGAGCCATGTATTATCCTTTAATTTCAATTGCCTTGGGTTCTGTGCTGGGTGCATGGCTACGCTGGTTTCTGGGTTTAAAGCTGAATCCCATTTTTCCAGATATTCCTTTAGGTACGGTCACCGTTAATTTTGTGGGTGGCTTTATTATTGGCTTTGCAATTTCTTATTTTTCCCAAAGTGCGCTGAGTCCCAATTATAAACTATTTGTGATTACGGGGTTTTGTGGTGCATTGACCACGTTTTCCACTTTTTCTGCTGAAATTATTGCCCTGTTGCAAAGTGGCAAGCTGGGCTACGCCTGTACAGCGATTTTAATTCATGTGATTGGGTCGTTGCTGTTTACCATTCTGGGCATGAGCCTGCATCAGTGGTTGACGGCTGCTTAATTTAAAAAGATGAGCAACAGCTAATTTGGGCATAAAAAAAGAAGTCTAAGAGGAGGAGATAGAACCTTAGACTTCGAATTATGTCAGTTTAATCAATAAAACTTAAAACTAGATTAAGCCTTGCGGTTAAAGCGGGAAAAGCGTTTGTTAAAGCTGGCGACACGACCCTCATTGCTGGCCTGACGCACTTCACCTGTATAAAACGGATGTGATGCGCTGGAAATATCCAGTGTGACATAGGGATAAATCTTGCCCTGATATTCCTTGGTCTGTTTGGTTTGAATGGTGCTTCCAATCAGGAAATAGGCATCGGCATTGGTGTCGTGAAAAAGAACCTGTTGATAGGCGGGATGAATATCTTTACGCATTGTGAACTACTCCATTATTTAAAGAAATGTTATAACATAACAATAAATGAAGTCAATTTAATCTATTTCAAGTTTTGCCTTAATGAGAATAAACCCTCATGGATGAATGGTTAAGGTAATTGCTGTTTAAGTTAAGTGGTTTGAGCGTGAAAAACCCGAATACTTCATATCTCTATTTATAAAAATCTATGATTGATACATATTTTGATATGAAAAATATTCTTAAGCTACTGTTTAATAGTTATTTTATAAGAATAGATATTTAGGATGTTATCTGAATTGAACCCGAATAAAAGATCGGATTAAGATGGTGTTGCTTTATATGGATTGGTTTGCACGCAAACTGGATATGCAGGCAAACATTGGAAAAATACGCCACATCATCTTATTTTAGAATATAGGGAATTGCGATGCTTGTAAGGAAATTAAAACAATCTGTGGGTAAATTGATGAACTCCACCATTGAGTACCCTGATTTTACCAAGAAAATCCCGTTCCCAATCCGTCATCTTGAGTTTAGGTTTGATGGGCAGAATTTCTATAACAATTTTTACCGCAATGCAGAGCTGGCAAGTGCCTATGTAACAGCGATGTCGATTTTCCTGACCTATGGTGAGGAACTGGTGATTGAAACGGCACGTTATCACCGTGATTTTGTGAATGACCCGATTCTAAAACAGCGTGTAACCGCTTTAATTGGTCAGGAGGCGATCCATTCTAAAGTACACAATGCATTTAATGACCAGACTCTGGCAAACCATCAATATCCTGTACGTTTTTATCGTTTTTTGGCGGAAAATGTTTTCAAGTATGGTTTTCACCGTTTTCCCCAGCCGTTGAAATTATCACTGATGGCAGGTATTGAGCATTTTACTGCGGTATTTGCAGAATTTGCCATGAAGCATGATGCGGAGATCTGGGCAAAAGAAATCGATGACAAGACCAAGGGCTTATGGATGTGGCATTTTATGGAGGAATCGGAACATAAGGATGTCGCTTATGATGTCTTCCAGTTGATTTCAGGCAATTATACCCTGCGTATTACAGGCTTCTTCCTTGCCAGTTTTACCATTATGGGGCTGGTTTTCGCTGGTGCGGTAGGCATTCCAGTTTTAAGACGGCCATTGAATGCAATAAGTCCGCGTTATTGGAAAGATGTGGCCTACAGCCTAAATGTACTGTGGAATCCCCAGAATGGCGTTTTTGGCAGTACAGTTGGGCATGTGATGGAGTATCTGCGCCTAGATTTCCATCCGAATGACCATGACACAACTGCATATCTGCAAGACTATAAGCAAAAGTTGTTAAATCCTGAAACAGGCTTGCTTATCCCTTATTTCACCAAAGAATTTATGCCAAAGATTCAGGCGGCATGATAAAAACCTGCATCAGGCTTTAATTGGGAACCAGTTCCTCAAACAGGTCATTCAGGTTGTCATGCACCTTAAGATGGATCAGGTTCCAATAATGTCCTGAAATGGTACGGTTGACCATTAATGTATCTGGAGATGGCTTAAATACATCCCAGTATTTCAATGATTTTTTCACCAATCGCATGCCATCATGATGGGATGAGTTTTCGGCAAAGTCATAATGGGTGCTTAATGGACGTAACAGTACTTCAATCCACTGGACATACAGTTCGCTTGGAAATTTCTGTTTTTCAGCAATTGAATGCAGTTCAACCAGTAAATCCTCAACCTGGGCAATATCCTCCTGACGTGCCGCATTTACCAGGGCCTTAAAGTGCTGAATCAGTTCTGGCGAAAGGGTTTTGACACTGCCATAGTCATAGATGATGACACTGCCATCTTCCCGAAAGGCAAAATTGCCTGGATGGGGGTCACAATGGAAGCGTTTCAGGAAGAACATCTCCTGCCCTAGGGCACGGATCAGGCGGCGGCCAATCTGGTTGCGGGTTTCAACCGACCATGTACTTGCGGTTTCAATGGATTCGCCCTGTTCCAGGCTTAGGGTGAGTACCCGTCGGGAAGAATATTGTTTATAAACTGTTGGAATAATCACTTGATCATCAAGCTGTTCATGGAAAGTCTTGAATACTTCCAGATTTTGCGCCTCGATTTCGTAGTTTAGCTCGGCGGAAAGGCTATCCTGAATTTCCTGAAACAACTGATCCTGTAATTTTTTATCAATCTTTAAAACACCCATTAAACGCAGGGCAAGACGCACCTGTTTTAAGTCGCTTTCACAGGCTTGGTCAACGCCAGGATATTGCACTTTCACCACCACCGCCTGCCCGTCAGGGAGTACTGCACGATGCACCTGACCAATCGAGGCTGCCGCGAAAGGCTCTGGCTCAAATGAGGTAAAAATCTCATTCAGTGGTTTGCCCAACTCTTTTTCAACCTGCTGCTTGATTTCAGCAAAAGGCATGGCTGGGGCCTGACGTTGCAGTTTGGCAATCGCCTTGGCGACTTCAGGTGGGAAAATGTCTTTGTATTGTGAGGCGATCTGTCCGACTTTCATCACTGCGCCTTTCATTTCTCCAAGTGTATCGGCAATCTGTAAACCGATTTCCTGAAAAAGCTGGCTACGTGCCGCATTTTTTTGTTCTTCATCTGCGGTCAGGTTGCGAATGGAGTTGGCAACGCTTTTGCTGGCGATGCTTGCAGTCATGCCCGCCAGTTTTAGAAAACGTTTACTGGGAGAGCTTGCATGCTTTGCCATGATGGTTGGACCCCTGTGATCTGATTTTAAGCGATACCCTGATCATAGGCGACAAAACTTAAATTGCCTAGATGAAAATGTTAAGTCGTGTAAGTCTTATGAATCAATCACTCAATCTTGTTGATATTTACTATCGTGAGGGCAGTATCCACGCTACCCTCATGATAGCAACTGAATCGGAGCTGTTGCTTATGGATTTGAGCTTGTCAGTTGCATCAAACGTTTATTATTCAAATATAAACGACCAATCAACAGGACACAGGCTATGGTTAAACCAATGATCAGGCCCAGCCAGACACCCGCCACGCCCCAAATGGTATAGCGGGCCAAGTATAAGCCAATTGGAAAGGCCACCACCCAATACGCCATCAGGGTAATCCACATCGGAGCCTGTGTATCCTGCATGCCACGCAGACAGCCTGCCGCACTGACCTGCCAGCCATCCACCAATTGGTATGCCATTGCGAACCAGAGCAGGTACATGGCAATCGGCATGATGTGTACATCATTGGTATAAATCGCCACGATATAGGGACGGGCCAGGGCAATCAGGGCCATGGTACAGGCTGCAAAGATGGTCGCACTGATCAACCCGACTTTTTGTACCTGACGCATAGCGAGCCAGTTTTTCTCGCCATAATACATGCCGACCCGAATGGTTAAGGCTATCGCTAACGATAGGGGAATCATAAACAGTTGTGACGTGACTGAAATGGCAATTTGGTGCGCTGCAATTGCATTTTCCCCCAATGGACTGAGGACAATTGCACCCGTACTAAAGATACTCACTTCAAAGAAAACCGCCAGACCAATCGGAAAGCCCAGCTTTAAAATCCGTTTTGTCCAGCCTAGGTCCAGCTTTTCCCATTGGGTAAAGATCGGTGCCTGTTTGTAAGCCTGGGCCCTGGAAATATAGATTGCCAAAGTGATGAACATCAACCATTGCAGGATTGCTGTGGCAAATCCACAGCCTGCGCTTCCCAATGCTGGAATAGGGCCAAATCCATACATGAAAACAAGGTTCAGGGGGATCAGCGCCAATAAGGCAAGTAGGCTAATTGCTGTAACAGGACGGGGATGTCCCAATGCCTCGGAATAACTGCGCAGGGCGGCGTACATCATCACTGCGGGCATGCCAAAACCAATGGCATGCAGGAACAGGCTGGCTTTGGGGAGTAAGCTTTCAGGTACACCAAACAGGGGTAAAAAGAATGGCATGCCTTGCAGGATCAGCATGGCAACCACTCCAAGAATTGCGGCAACCCATAAGGACTGGCGTGCAATGGTTGGGATTTTCTCAGGTGTTTTTGCGCCCCGTGCCTCCGCAACCAGTGGTGTGGTGGCAATCATGATGCCTGCAAACAGCAGCATAATCGGAATCCACAGCCCCACACCAATCGCGATTGCGGCGAGGTCGGCTGCGGATAAGTGGCCTGCCATAATCGTGTCAATCAAGCCTAAACCCGCCTGGGCGAACTGTGTAATCAGGATGGGTAACATCAGGTGAAACAGTTGCTTAAGTTCAAACCGTGCAGTGTGGGTGTGGGGCACAAAAAATACTCTTTAAAATTGTGAAAAATCAGCGTTGTAAAGTCAGTAAAACACCAATAAAAATGACAATACCGCCCAGTAGGCGCTGCCAGTTGACAGGGGTTTTCTCTGTCCCTAACCAGCCAAAATGATCCAGTAACATGGAAATAACAAGCTGCCCAAAAATGACCAAACCCGTAAATGTTAAGAAGCCAAGTTTAGGTGCAGTATAAATGCTCATACTAATTGCATAAACCCCAAGTATTCCACCCAGCCACAAAAACCACGGAATGTGTGAAAGTTCACTTAAACTTGGTTTTGCTGCGCTCTGGAAATAGACCATAACCGCAAGAATAATTGTACCAAACAAAAATGAAATAAAAGCGGCCTGTATGGGCGAGTGTAAATATGTTTTAAGCTGGGTATTTATTGCGGTTTGAAATGCCATTGCAATACCAATTCCCAAAGCGAGGGGAATGATAAAAAGTAACTGGCTTGAGAGTTTGATCATATTTATATCATTCATTATTCTTGGTGGTCTCATACATAACATAGATGATGAGCCGTTGATTAGTCGAGTCATGTTAAAATAATTAAGTTCTGTTATTGAGCTTATATTTTGAGTGAATTAAATCCAGCCCTTATTCCACTTTCACTTTATATCCATATGCCTTGGTGTGTGCGCAAGTGCCCATACTGTGACTTTAACTCACATGCTGTACCCGATGGTCAATTGTCCACCGTCCTGGAACAGCGGTATCTGGCGGCATTGGTGGCTGACTTTGAAACTCAGGTGCAAATGGCTCAGGGACGCTCCATCCATAGCGTGTTTATTGGGGGGGGGACGCCATCGCTGATTTCTGCACAGGGCTATGCATGGTTATTTGAACAGCTCAGGGCTCGTCTGGACTTTGAGCCTGATTGTGAAATTACTTTGGAAGCCAACCCTGGAACAGTTGAACATGATCCTTTTGCAGACTATCTTGCCGTAGGCATTAACCGATTGTCGATTGGCGTGCAAAGTTTTAATATAGAACATTTACAGCGCTTGGGGCGGATTCATTCTGCCCATAATGCGCTCAGTGCCATTCAGCAGGCGCGGCAGGCAGGCTTTCAGCGTGTTAATGTGGATTTAATGCATGGTCTACCCCAGCAAACCCTTGAACAGGCTCTAACTGACCTCAAACTTGCGGTAGAACAGGGTGCAACCCATATCAGTTGGTATCAGTTGACCATTGAGCCGAATACCGTTTTCTTCCGTACCCAACCCGTGCTTCCACAGGATGAACTGTTGGAGCAGATACAGGAGCAGGGCGAAGCTTATTTAAAGGCACAGGGCTTTATCAATTATGAGGTTTCCGCATGGCGTAAAGAACAGCCATCGGCACATAACCTGAACTATTGGCAGTTTGGAGATTATTTGGCAATTGGAGCGGGGGCACATGGTAAAGTCACCCGTCCAGATGGGGTTTATCGTTTTCAGAAAACCCGTTTGCCCAGGGATTATTTAGCCAAGGTTCCTGCGGATCATCTCCAGATGAAAAAGATTGAAGCCGATGAATTGCCTTTTGAATTTATGATGAATGCCTTGCGTTTAAATGATGGAGTTAATGCCGAACTTTATGGGCAGCGTACAGGACTTGAACTAAATGATCTGAATAAAACATTGAACCAATTGCGTGAAAAGAATTTATTGGTTAACGATTTAAACCGCATCTCATGTACTGAACAGGGGCATGTATTTTTAAATTCAGTGTTGGAAGCGTTTTTAGAGTAGGGGCGTATTGCATACGCCCTATCTAATTTAATATTTAGCCCTTAATGTCAGCATGAAATTGCGCGGTTCGCCGTACCAGTTATAACCACTTGCATCACCAATTGTTTGCCAATAAACCTTGTCAAACAGGTTGTTTACCCGAAATGAGGCATTGAGGTGAGGATTGATTTGGTAACTGACCTGGGTTCCCCAAACTGCATGGCTGGGAGAACTAAATTTATAGTCTACATAAGGCGCGCCCCATTTACCTGTATTGGCATCGTAAGTGGTAGGCGTTGAACCTGTGGCATATTGTTCAGACTGTGCTGAAACGTTCATTCCAATTGTCCAGTCCTCTATTTGATAATCAAGCCATGCTTTGAGCGTGTGATAGGGCTGGGTAATCTTGCGCCATGAAATCGTTTTAAAGTCGTCCTTGTTGTCAAAATAAGTATAACCAATCGAACCTGTGAGCTTAGGCAGAATTTCCCCTGTTAATTCCAGTTCTAAACCACTCATTACCGCCTTACCAGAACCAATATAACAGCATGAACTACCATTACCATCATCTACAGTTTCGGTATAAATCAATGCAGCTTCATTTTTACGTTCAGTACGATAAGTGGATACAGAGAGATTCCCTCGACCATCCCATAAATCACCCTTTAGCCCAATTTCATAGGTACGGCCTGTAATCGGGTCAAGTGGTTTTTTATTGACATCTAAACGATTGGCCTGTGATTTAAATGTTTCGGCTGTACTTGCATATACCAGCCAGTCTTTGGTTAGGTCATAAGTCAAGCCAATGAATGGTACAAACACATTTTTGTCTTCATAATCATAGGTGATTTTTCCATCGCCATCTTTTTGCAAGAAATCATAGTTGTTTAACCTTGCACCCGTGATGATTTTTAATGGGTCTGTGAGTTGCCATTTTACTGTGCCATATAACCCCAGTTGCTTGGTATATAAGGTACGAATAGGTGTGTAGTCATGGCTGATCGGTCTGGCAATGGCCGCATCATGGTCAAAGCTAAAAATATTAAAGGTATAGTTGGCTGAACGTTGTCCTGCAATATAATGAAAAGGGTCTTCCTTATCTTGATAATCTATGCCGAATACGGTGCTATGTTGTTTGCCAAATAGATTGAACTTCCCTTGAATATTAATATCAGCAACCCATGAATCAGGTTCACCACCATTTTTGATATAGGATAGTGATGTCATATTGGTTATGGGATCAACTGAACCCGCCAATCGAGAATACTCATTTAGTTTTAGCAGGTGTTCTTTGGTTACATTCAGTTTGAGCTTCCAGTCATCATTAAACTCGTGATTTAATGCTGCAAAATACTGGGTACTTTCCGCCTCAATATTTGACCAGTTGGCGATGAATGAAGTCTTGCGGTCAAATCCAATATCACGGCCATCTATATAACGCGGTAAACCAATCCAGTCTTGTTTACCCTGCAATTTGTCGTAATTAAATCCGATTGAGGCTGTTGTTGAGGGTAAAATATCGTATTCCAGAATACCATAGAGGGATTTGCGGTTTTTTTCTGCCACCTCATAGAAAAAATCCTGATCATTCCATGTTCCGACCAAGCGTCCCCGCAATACTCCATCCAGTGCGATTGGTCCTGTTACATCCAGTGAGGTACGGTAATTGTTCCAGCTACCTGCTGACAGTTCCGCCATCACCTGATTTGCTTTTAACGGCTTCTTGCGTACCAGATTGACACTGGCACTCGGTTCCCCATTTCCATTAAACAGTCCATCCGCCCCGCGTAATACCTCAATTTGTTCAAACTGGGATAAATCCTGAAGTTTGAGGGCGCTGGAAACACCATCAACACGTATATTCTGGATTTCCAACCCACGTGAAACAAATGTGTCATCAAATACTGAGCCTTGCCATAAACTGACCCCTGTTACCTTATCTAGCGCATCAGACAAATCGGTAAGGTTTCGTTTATCCAGTTCATCCCGATTGATGATGCTGACAGACTGGGGCGTTTCCTTAATGGACTGTTCAGCCTTACCCAATGTTAATTTATTGGTTCTTTCTGCATTTACTGTAATCACAGGCAACTGTGCCACACCATTGCCATTTTGCTGGCGTGCCGAACGGCTTGCCTGAACATTGATATTTTGTAGTTTTCCAGCCTCATGCACCTGATTGCGTGGCTGGATGATCATCCATGTGCCATCATCACGCTTGATGAGCTGTAAACCTGTATTTTTCAGTAATTGGGTTATCCCTTGCTCGAAAGTATAGTTGCCCTTTAAGCCAGGAGTTTTCTGGCCTGCAACAAGGGCAGGGTCATAAGCCAGTTGCACACCTGAAAAACCTGCAAATTGGGCAAGTGCCTGATCAAGATTGCCTGCATCAACTTCAATGTTCTTGGCCACTGGTGTTGGAGCAGCCTGTATCCACGTAGATGTGGTCAGGAGTGAGCCACTTAATAATACCAACCGAATGGCATAACTTAAATGATTTTTCTGGTGAAGCATCTGATATTCCCCTGTAAATAAGTCTAAAAGGTCTACAATGAGACTCCTTTATTGACTTAACACTTGAAAATGAAAATCAGCTCACAAAAAATCAAATTTTTTATATTGGAAATACAGTGACTTAACAAACAGTCTATCCTGTCTATCTTTACATAATGAAACATTATATTAATAATAATGATTATTATTTATTTTTCTGCATGATGACTATGCCTCCCGAATCAGCTCTGTTTAATGAACATATTCATGGATTATATCGAGAGCATCAGTCGTGGCTATATGGCTGGCTATGTCGAAAAATGCAGAACCAGCATGACGCGGCTGATCTTACCCAGGATGCTTTTGTCAAAATCATGCTGCACTATAGCGATTATTACTATCAGGAACCTCGGGCATTACTCACCACCATTGCCAAAAGCCTGATGTCGAATCATTATCGGCGTAAGAAAATAGAACAAGCCTATTTAAATACATTGTTGCCAGAACAAGAGGGAATCACGATTTCGCTGGAACAGCAGATATTATTGATTGAGACCTTATCGGAATTATGTGAAATTATTGATGCGATGCCATTGCGTCAAAAACAGGTTTTTATATTGTCACAGCTACATGGGCTGAGTTATGGCAATATTGCCAAGCAATTAGGAGTTTCGATTGCCACGATTAAGCGGGATTTGACCAAAGCCATGATGCTTTGTTTTATGGCAATGGAATAAACCCAATGGATAGCAATGCCTCATCCCATTCGAGCCAACAAGAAAAAAAACAGGCGTATCAACAGGCAGCGGAATGGTATCTGTTAATGCAGGAACAGCCCTTGACTGCCCAGCAACAGGCAGAATTTGAGGCTTGGCAACAAGTCCCCCTGCATCAGCAGGTTTGGCAAAATGTCCGCATGTTTGATGACAAATTCCAGCGACTTCCAAAACAGCAGATTGCCAGAACGGTACAGCATTTCGATGCCAAATTACCAAAGCAGGCTGCTCAATTGTGCATTGTGCTATGTTCAGCTTTGGGGCTGCTGTATGTGGGGCAGGGAGTTCGACAACAGGATTATTTTCCAGAAATCTGGAGTTTTGACCCTGTGGAAATTTATCATACTGAACGGGGAATGCAGCAGCATTTAACTTTACAGGATGGCAGTCAGGTCTGGCTCAACAGTAACAGTAAAATTCGGGTGAAATATAATTCACAGCAACGACGGATTGAACTGGCAAAGGGTGAAATCTATATAGAAACCCATAAAGATACATTCAAACGTCAATTGAGTGTGCGGACTTCACATGGTGATCTGCTTGCATTAGGCACCGTGTTTAATGTGCGGTATTCTGCTGAGAAAACAGAATTATTGGTGCGGCAGGGTATCGTTCGTATTTTGACTAAAGATCGACAAACTCAACAAGATATTCCTGCACAACATGCAGCAACTTTTAATCAGGACAAAATTAGTCCGAAGTCTTATCAGGCAACGCATATGTTATGGCGACAGCAATTACTTGTGGTACATAGTATGCCGCTGGGACAGTTTATCAAGGAACTCACACCACATTATCAAGGTAAGATTCAGCTTGAACCAGCACTGGATGAGATTTTGATTTCAGGTTCTTATTCGACTCAGGATGTGGAAAAGACACTGAGCATAGTGGCAAATACACATCATTTAAACATACAGGTTAAGCCACAAAAAATTCAGTTAGCCCAATAAAAAACCTCATCAAAATGATGAGGTTTTTTAGAATCTGGTGGGTCGCCCGCGATTCGAACGCGGGACCAACGGATTAAAAGTCAAAGTAAGTGCTCATTATTTACATCATAAAATCAATGAATTATATTAATGGGTGTGATGAAAAAATGAATAAAATCAATAAGACCGCACGATAAACTATAACACCAAGAAAAATAAGGTTTTACGATTTCTATGTATCAGAAATATTGAGGCTACTCATTTGATAAGTCTAAGAAAAATAACAATCATATCGGACAGTTTTTTGAACAAAGACCTCAAATGAACCACAGACCATAGAGGTACATTCAATACTAAGTATCAGACTTATAAATGGTTTGAATGAACCGCAAAAGACCATGACAGTTTTATCGACAAGTTCAGACCGCAACCACAGATTTGACCATGTCATTACTTATACTCTATTTGTCCATGCAAGAATCGTTATGGCGTTAGCGTCAAGCTATAAAGCGTTGATTCCATTAGGGCAAGCAAATGCAGGGAGGATATCATTTTATCTATACAAGTGACCGATGTGGGGTGTGTTCGCATTTGAATTTTTTTCTTTTTAGAAAAACTCCCCCTTGAACTCTCTATTTTTTCTTTTGTTTTCATGTGAATACTCGAATTTTCAATGCGTCGTTTTTACTCCGCATTTGTATTATTTGGTAGCGTCATCACAATCATAGAGATCAGTCGCATCATGGTATGACGACTTCCGTACCAAATAATACAAATTCAACTAGGGGAGTGCTCAAACATGAAAATCGAAAATCATAATGAGACACGAAAAAAATAACCTCAAATACAGCGTAATTCATGGGAATAAAAGCGATTAACCTATGACGTTGTATCAAATGTATCATTTGAGCTGATCACTGCTTAAATGCTATAAAATGGTACTCATCGGGAAGTACCATTTTCAAACCATTGCTTTAGTCACAATCAAGCATGATCAATTCTTCTTTTGGCAGGTTGGCAATAAGATGACCAAATCTTGCACCAGAAAACTGATATTTGTCTAAAAGCTTCTGCTCGAATTGCAGTTTCTTACTATGCTGTGTTTTGGGGGAGGCTTGGTAGCTATACCCAAATCCGCCACCAATACTTAAAAAAATGACTTTCTTACAGTCGAGTGACTTCTTGTCATTCAATATCTGAACATGGGTATATCGTTTCAGAAAATTAATGATTTGGTCATGCTTGAATAGAATTTTGTCTTCTACCAATTCGACATATTTGAATGGGTGCTGAGCTAAAAAATGTTTGGTTGTTGCCAAACAGTCTAGACGTTGCAGATACTTATTCAAGCGTCGCTCTATATCTTTGACCGTATGGGTGATATTGAGGTTCTCTGATTTTTTGAGATAGTTGCCCAAACCAAACATCACCGCTTTGACAATAGGATTACTCTGATAGTCATAGTCAATTTTGCGGATCAATTCAACCTTGTCATTCAACAAGATTTGATGTGCATCCTCTAGGTTGGTGACGTATTGTGCGAGAAATACAGCCTGACCAAATATTTCATAGTGGAGTGGTTGTTCATCTTTCTTATAGGGCTGAATAAATAGAATATCGGAATCTTCTAAATATTGAGTGACTTTGGGATAGTCTTTAATACTGTTCGATTTCATGGCTCGGACGAGTGAAGCCATAACATCAGGGACAACCTGTTTTTGATGCTCAATCAGTGCAATTTTGGCTTGTTTGAACGCTTTGTCTAGGGCTTTATTCACCTGACACGCTGACGAAGACAAGGTGATTTTGGCATTGGGCAGCAATTGCTGAATGCGAAATTGAAGATAATGAATATTGCTGTAGCACTTGGCAAGATCAGTACGATAGAGTTTTGCCACAAGATTGGACTTGTTGAGAATGATTTTTTGACCATCATGCCAAAATGCTCTGACTTCAAAAGCTTCATTACTCATATTATTCAGCATCTTAACGTAGTCAACTTTACTGGAAATCATGTCACCCAAATCACGAATTTTATCTTGGGAAAACATATTTCTGATGCTCGTCAAAAAACTGATCATGTTTAAATACATGCCCTCTAATTCATCCATTATTTTGGTGTGCATTTTGCGACAATCAATTTTAGTTTTACTCATCTCCTGACTAAGATGAATAAAAATAGGGGGATTTGCCTGACGAGTACGACCAATAAACTGAACGATTTCTTCAGGATGAGCATGTCGTCCAATAAAATGGATACTATCTATTTCATTATGACGATTATTCAAATTGACGGCTTCATCTAAAATAGAAGTACAAATGATGACATCATAATTCAGACTTAATTCCGATGTTTGTAATATATCCCGACAGGATTTGCTATTCATTTCATCACGGTTGATCAGCATCACCCTGTAGCCTTTTTGGGCTAACATCACTTGCATGGCTTTGCCATCATCCTTGTTATTAACTCGCACGAGCGCAATTTTGGATTGCCCTGCCAGAGCGTTGCTTTCCAATCGCTTACATAGCGCAGGATAAAAATTCAGAATATGTGTTGCATCATAATGTGTGATGGTAATTTGACGCTGTACTGGATTGCTTGGTTCGATATGAAAATATCGAGTCAGGGCAGGAATGATCATCTTGCATAGATGTTCAGTCGGTGTTGCTGTTAAGTACAACACCTGACTGAATTGATTGCCATTAATCGTTGCTAGAATTGGTTGAATCGCCTTATCACGATAGCTTCCTGCACTGGAAAGCTTATGCACTTCATCAATAACCAATGTATATGGATCAAAATTCAATTGCGTTGCAGGGCTATGGCGAGTTTGATATGTAGCATGACGATAGTGCAACCATTGGTCGAAAGTCATGACCACGCTTTTTCTTTGAGTGATGGCGGATAAAACCTCCTCCCTGTTACTCATTTCACCATGACTGAACACCATCTCTTTGCTTGAGGCATAGTCCTGTTGAAGTTGCTTAATTTGAGAGACCATAGGGCATAACAGAATAATGGGGCGTTGTTTGGCTAAATGTTGCAAAACATAGGTTGTTTTGCCCAGACCCGTCCCTGCAATCAGCAGATTGTGACCATCACTCAAGCTAATCTTATGGGCAACATCCATGATTTTTTGCTTGTTTGGCAGACGAATACATTGTGGTTTAGGAAAAAAAGACATAGAAACTCCTATGGGCACATTGGGGAATGTGCCCATTCATGATTGATAAAATTAGGGTTTAGCTCGCTCGGTTTGTCTGACGTATAGACTGAGCGATTTTTTCAGAGGCATTTCTGAGCGTGTCATGCTGCACATGGGCATAACGTTGTGTGGTGATTGGAGAAGAATGACCTAGCAACTTCTGTACAACATACAAAGACTCGCCACTATTCACAGCCATACTTGCAAAGTTATGTCGCAAATCATGAATACGGATTTTGTCGATATCCGCAGCCTTCAAGATTTTTTCAAAGGTTTTACGAATATCCGCATAAGGCTGCAAGGTCTCAGGATTGGCAAAAACGTATGGGCAGCGTTTTGGCATTGAACAAATGATCTTCAAGGCTTCACTACTCAATGGAATCTGACGAGCTTTGCCTGCTTTATTGTGCTTGAGCAGCCAGACCCCAGTTTCCGTATCGACATCAGACCACTGCAAATCCATTGCCTCACGCTTGCGGACACCTGTGAGTAGCAGAAATCGGACAATCGCTACAATAATCAGGTTATCAATAGAGAATTGAGCAGGTTGGATCAATACCCTGTCTAAACGCTGCATCTCTGTATCATTGAGATAACGTTCAATCAGATTATTTTCCTTGAATTTCCGAACACGGCTTACAGGATTCGTCGTAATCCATTCATGCTCAATCGCCATATTAAAAATACTCGATAACAAAGCACGAATACGATTAACTGTTGCATTACTGAGACCTTTCTGCTGACATTCGATCAGTGCAGAACTGACCATCGGTACAGTAATTCCATTAATCAGTAATTTACCGAGAATTTGAATAAGGTGAGTACGGATACGAGATTCATCATCCTTGTATGAGCGTTTATACGGCTGAACCGCAGGCAAATAGATATTCGTTACGAAGTAAGCAAAGGTTGGGGTACTTTGTTGGCGACGTTGTTCAGCATCTGGATTTATCCCTTTGTCCAGTAACACCTGATACTGTGTAATTAATTCAATCGCTTGGTAGATACTGATTTCAGGATATTTACCAAGCACCATTGAACATTTCTTACGTGTAAAGGAATAACGCCACAAAAATGTTGTACTTTTGGTTGAAATAACGATACGCAAGCCTTTTATACCATTGACAGAATATTCATGCTTGGACTTGCCCTCTGGCAGAGGATAGTTGTTCATGTCCAAAGCAGAGCTTGGTATCTTTAGGGATACATTCATAATAATGACTCCTTTTGGGGTGGAAATTAGGCATAACGACCCCTTGTCGCTTAGAGCAACAAGGGGAATGGAATAATAGGAATGTGCCAATAAGCTTTTTATAGGCGTGATTGATTCTCTGACCTTATGTAATAGTCATAGCTGAAAGGAATATTTTTAGAGTTGGATTTTAATTCAACGTAACTGCATGCCTGTTACGTTAATTTAATCAATAAGCGTTATTAGATAATACTGTCAATAAGTGATTATATTTAAATGAGAAATAATCTGGCATATTCTCAAAGAGGAACGACATACGCTCAACCATGCGATCCTCGAAAAGTAAGTCCTCAACACGATTATCTGGCTTAATTACACAATACTGATTATGGTCAACAATACATACCACTTTAGCGAAAAACTGATTGTCCTTATCAACCATATAATAACCAAAAGATGTCAATTGATTTTCTTGCTCATCTTGAGATGTGTAATTCTCTACCAAAATTACTTTAGCAGGTTTATATAGTTCAATGAGTAAAACCAAAGACTGTACTGAATCGCTACTCACTTTTAAGGTTTTTACAGATTCGACCCAATAGCCATTATTTCTAATAATAGTCATTGGTATATTTAGACTCTTAGTAATCAAAGAAGCATGTAATGAGACATCTTCAAAAAGAAGCTGTGTCATCAAGGCTGAATCTGAAATACCATTATCCACCCCATTTAGGATGCAACTTGCTTCATGATTGAGCAGACTAGAGTGATGTTGTTTTCCTGAAACAAGTTCTGGATATGTTTCTTTCTTTTCCATGTAACACCCATAGTTGATATGTCGACATGGATTAGTTTTTTCGTTTTGTACAGTGTTCATAGTTGATACCTTTATAACAATGATTGTGATTGATTGGCTAACTTTAGGTGAGCTAATCGGTTTGTATGACTGAATGTCATAGACCAGTTATTTGACTGGTTGATATTGACTATATAGCTCTATTTAGTGATGGTCAAATCTGATCTTTTTGTTTTAAGTTATTGATAATATTGAAATAAATTTACTAAAATGTGACCTTTATTTATGCTAATATACTTTTTAATCCTAACATGAGCTGGCTCAAAAATTTTTGTGTGATGTTCTACTACGAGAATTCTCAATCGATCAAATTTTGATCAAACGAGGTGTGCGATGTCGATTCCTGCGGAAATTTATCTATATCTAAATTTGGCATATGAAAAGGGTGAGAGAGTTTCAGTAGAAAGCATTAGATATAGGTTTAAGAAATCCAAATCAAGTGCTTATACTTATTTAAGAGAATTTAGATATCATAAATTCCCCAAAAAAGTTGAAAATAAAGAAAATTCATATATTAAGATTGACATTAAACAGAGGAATAGAAAAAATGTAAGTACAGAAGAATTTGAAATTTTTATGTTTAATGTGTTAGAAAATGGCGGATTTAAAAGTACAAGGCATCTCTTCCTACTTTTTATTCAAGAATTTATATGTAGAAAAGATGAAAAAGAAAAAATTAACTCTGTTCTTGATCACTTTATAAATAAAAGAAAATTGAGTGATAAAATTTCTCTTGATATATATTCATCTAAAAAGAGAACTTTCAATCGTTATTTCTCTAAATTTAGAGGTGATCAGAAAAATAGGTTAGCAAAGCATAAATTAAGAATATCTAAATCTAGAACAGATACATTAAGAGGGTATTATACAGTTAAAAGGAAGAACCCCCCCCCACGGACAACTAGAACGTAAGCCACTTTATCTTGAAAATCCATCACGTCATACCTGACCTCGCTATCAAAAAAGAAACCGTAAAGCCAAAACAGCTTTACGGTCTATTTTGAGGTAAGACAGTGGTCTGACAGGATGATTCAGTAATCAATCGGCAATAAGATGGTTGTTAGACTTCGATCAGCTTCAGTAATGATCCAAATTTTATCCGTTTCATATTGATAGCTAGAAAAGATACGTCTGCCACTAATGAGAGCCTCTTCATTACTGTCTTTATCCTCAGAACATAGATTTCCCCAGTCACCTGTATGATGCCGTTGCAACAAGCCAAGTAGGTCGATTTGATGCTGATTGGCAAAGGTTAAGGCATTTACAGTCGCTACCACTTGACCAAGCTCAAATAAAGGTTTCTTTGACATTTTTCCGTCCTTGATGCTGTGTGCTAAAACTCCAAGCTGTAACTCACTCAGTGTTCAGTTCGGTATCATGGGTAAAGAATGTTGAGGAAGTAATGTTCGTGGAATGAACACCAGAACACCTTCATTGTCATTGAGTAAAATATAGATTTCATACCAATCCAATAATTCCTCTATATATTCAGCCTCACCATTTTTGATCTTTTCATAAAGACTAAAAGACAGTTCTGGTAAGGGCTGAAATAACTCTTTGCCTTGTTCACATACAATAAACCACCCATGTTGGGTGGCTTGATAGGCTTCTTCATACTGTGTTTCCAGTCGAGATATCGTACTGGATATTGTCGAAGCAATTTCACGGTTGATTACATATTTGATGTCCTCCTTATGCTTGATGTACTTCATTTTCAATCTCCTTTTCAGGGCGTTTTTTACTGGTTTTGGTTGGTGTAATCTCTTTGTCCATTGATACAAGGCTTTCCAATTGGTTCACCCACAATTCAAAATGAACATCAACTTCCAATAATCTTTCGGTCATAGGATGTGGTTGGACAAGTTTCTGATCTACGAACACCGCAGCAAGGAAGCAATGATTATTTGCCGATTTCCCTGAGAATAGAGGCTTGAATGCCGTTGCATGAAATGGCTTTTCAGTGGCTTTGAGATTTGCCAAACACTGTAAAATGTCGGTGACTTGAATGAGTTCGGCACTAAAGCCACCGCTTGATTCATTCTTGCAAAGTGAGATGCCAAAAGACTTATCTTCTTGATGCTGCCAAATTTGATAATGTAATTTCCCTTCGGCACGTTCAGAAAGCTTATTACAGATCAAAGTCTCGACAAGGCAATAACCTACTTTGTCATGGATACGAGGTTGTGGTTGCATGATGATGCTCCATAAATAAAAAATCCCCAATGCACGTTACTGCATTGGGGGCTATTGATAAGGTCAAGATTTAAATAAATTGTAAGGCTGCAATCAGTACAGCAGCAGCTTTTTCCTGATGACTGGCATCAATGCTATTACAGGTACGGATACTATTCGCCAAGTTTTGACACTTGGGATGAGGAATGTTGTCCATAACCTCACATACTTTTTCAAGTTCTGGATAATGTTTTTTCACGGTGTTTGCTCCTTGATTGAATCACCATGAAAATAATATCTATGCCAAATGCGGACGATTACAATTTATGTATGCAGCATTAGGTTTATTTACACTTTACTGTTTTTGCAGACTCAAATTCCATAATGGATATTACACCATCAGATTTTTCTAAAGTCTGATCTTTGGCTTTGATTTGAACGCAGTTACCTTTTTTCAGCGTATTCAAATCATTCGCCTGTTTCTTGGTTAACTCTAGGGCATAAATGGAAATGAGTCCTTTATCAGTTGCTAATTGAGCTGATTCTTCTCCCCACTGAGTATTTTTCTTCATTTTTACATTTAATGTCGCAGCGTTTGCTGTAGACATTGCGAATATAAATAATGTAATAAAGATGCTTAAAGGTTTCATAATTTTATCCTTTGATTTTAGTTAAATGATTTAAATATTAGACTTTACCATTATAGATGGTCGTTGCTTTTCCATCTTTTTTCACAGTCAGCTTATTCCCTTCAGCAAAAGCTTGGACATTTTCGGAACAGCCATCTATTTCAGTTTTACCTGTTACACTTTCACTTTTTGTATCATAGCTAAAGGCGTAGGTTGTGGCTGGGCAGCTATTTCCGTGCTCACCTGTTGAAACAATCAGTACATATTGATCAGCAAATTTATAGGCATGGTCAATATGAACGTAACCTGTAAGCTCAACATCCTCCACGACTTGTTCCATCACATTGACTCGCCCTGCTTTTGACTGGTAATTAATTGCTTGCCCCATCGTATCTTCACCACGGCTTTCCAATGCAAAAATTTGGTCATAGCCTACACCTTCATCTGAAACATATAAGGCTTCATAACTGACTGTTGGTGCAGCAGGGGCTGTTTCTTTCTGCGGGCTTTGAGGAACTTTGAGATCAGATTTTTCAACTGATGACTCCTCAAAGTTTTTTGCAGCATCACGTAATTCAAAAGCTTTAATGACAGTATCATTAAAGTCAGTACCTCCTAGAAATGTTTGTAGTTGAAGAAATTCTGCTTCTTCTTTTTTTGTTACTGAAATACATTTAATAAGATCAGGATCATTTTTTATCTGCGCTGTTGAAAAAGTATCAAGTGCTTTTTCCAAGCTCATAGGACTGCATTTGGATGTAGTGGCATATTTATAGACCAATATTGTAGAAACTACGGTCATTACAACTATAGCAATAATAATAGTTGTAAGTTTCTTAATGCTCATGTTCTTTAATTTCCTATATTAATCTCTTTGTCTTGTTTAAGGTACTTTTTGTATCTATTTTGGGTACATTATCTGGTGTATTCAAAATAGGTACATGACAAATAGTATCTATACTGACGAGATGCGAACTCTGATCCATTGGCTCAAGAGTGAACGCAAATTACGCCACCTTTCTATGCGTAGCTTGGCTGAACGCATGGACAAACCTCATTCGTACATACAAAAAGTTGAACAAGGCGAAAGGCGTTTAGATATTGTGGAATACGTTTGGTACTGCAATACGCTTGGAATCAATCCTCAAACTGGATTGGATTTAATTCAAAATGAAATCAACAAAGCAAAGGGTTAAGATTGTTTTTGCAATTCGTTTTGAATAATCTCAATCGCTATATTGTGATCAACATCCAAAGCACGGCAATATCGTAAAAATTCAACGATCTCTAAAATATGCTCTCCCTGTTCAATGTCTTGTATATATGAAACAGGTTGGTTCAGATTTTGTGCGAGCTGTTGAATTGTTAATTTCCTTTTTTCACGCTGTTCTATAAACCATTGCTGTAAAGCATCCATACAACTTTCTCCTTATTCTCTTATTACAGGGATGAATAAGGTGGAAAGAGTATGGGGTTTTGTTTTAGGGTTAATATTTACATTATTTGCAATAAGATTGAAAAATGATTTATCGCTAGCAAGTAATAAACCTATATTGAATACAGAATAAATAATTTTCATGGTCACTCCTTTGTTTATAGACCATGAAAATAATATGTAAGTAAAATGTGATTAATTACATATTATTTTATAGCTTGAAGTTTTTGATATTTATAATTAGGTATGCTCATATTAAAAATATTTGAACATGCTTTAAAATATTACTTACATGCAAGATAACTTTTGGCAGCCTTAATTCGTTTAGGTCGTGTTTTATCTAAATATGCAAGTACATCCTCTTTTGTTACTTTAGATGGTGTCGTTGATAAGAACTGATTGATCGTGATCATAGATTTCATATACTTATACTGCTCATAAACTTCTGCGGCAGAATACGCTTGCCATTGACCTGTATCAGTCAAGGCATAAGCTGTTTTACCCTTTTCATTACATTGTTTAGCAAAATAATACATGGTATCTCCTTGTTCCAATGTAACTCCTGCAAAACTATTTGTAGTTATGAGTGCAATCATGGAAGCGAGTATAATTTTCATTCCTTTGTGATTTGCACGTTGGATGAGTTTCTCAAATACCCCAATTTTATTGACTCTTTCATTTTTTTCATAATGTGACATGACTTTTTTCCTGCAATGATTAATGTGACTGAATACACGAGACGAGATTGTGTTGTTTACCCCTAAAAAGTCGTAGTAACACGTACCTTAGTTAGGTACAATTGCTACCGACCTCACCACCAAACTTAGTATTCATAAAGTTCTAAGCACAGGTTTGATAGCGGTTTTTTCCTCCGTCTGTTGGCGATGTTTATAAGCTAACAGGTTGGGTGGACAGGCTGTGTCGTCATAAAAATGGAAATTGAAAAAATTAAAATAAATGGACTTTTTATAAGGCACATCATTATTTTGATTAGTGACGACATCACCTGTCTATCAGTGTGGATATTATGGATATAAGAAAGATTAACTTTGGAAAGAGTAAATGACAGATAATGAAAATGAACATGTCAAATTAGCACAACGTATCACGGACATGCTGTGTCAGCTTAATGAAGGCAAAGCATTGGATACCAAGCAACTTGCAGAACAACATCGTGTCAGTAAACGTACCATACAGCGTGATATTAATCAGCGTTTAATGGTGGCATTGCCTATGCTTGGGCTGAATGATGATGGTCTTTATGCGTTACCTGAAAATTATTATTTAGGGCAATTGAATAATGATGATATTCGTCATTTTTCCATACTCTCAGGTGTTTCTGATTTATTCCCCAATATGGATAGACAATTCTTGCATCGTATCTTGAATGAAAATGCAAAATTTGTTTATGAAAGTAAAGGGCAATTTAATGAAGATGGTACAAAGTTTAAAGCTCTATTTGAGCACTTAGAACCTGCTATTTTAAAGAAGCATAAAATCACGCTTTATTATAAAGGTAGTTATCACTTACTTGAGCCATATAAATTGATTAATCATCGTAGTTGCTGGTATTTGGCAGCAGTGAAAGATGAGAAATTAAAAGCGTATCGCCTCAGCTTTGTTAAAGAGTTTACGATCCATGACAATCAACCTTCTTTTCAGCATAGCAAAGAAATATTGAAGCAATTAGAAACAGAAGAAAGTATTTGGTTTGGACAAGACAAACAGGAAGCTATTTTAACGATCAGTGCAGAAGTTGCAGATCATTTTAGACAACGGAGTTTGTTGCCACATCAGCAAATTGTCAAAGAAATGGATAACGGTGGTTTGCTGATGAGTAGTCAGTATGTCAGTTCAGTCCAACTTCTTTCGCTGATCCGTTACTGGATGCCACATATTCATGTGGTCAGTCCTGAAAGCTTGCAAAGTGAGTTGATGGATGGGTTAAAAGGATATATTGGGTAAATGTTTTAATTCATGGAAAATTATTTAAATTAGGAGAAAATTATGCCAAGTTCACTTATTTTAGGGGGATCTATTTTAGGTGCTGCTACTAAGTATTTAGTTGATAATCTTAGAGCAGTAAAGGAAGTAAAAAGGGGGAGTATCATTTATTGTGGTTTAATGAATAATCAATTTGAGCATTCTGGAGTCTATATCGGTGATAATAAAATTGTACATTTAGATGGTTCTGGTCTCATTGAAGTTGTTTCTCCTGAAATATTTTTGAATAGATTGGGTGGTTTAAATATGGCTCTAAGTATCTATGTATCTTGTAAAGATGGACAATCTGTAGGTTCTGAAAAAGTTGCACAGCGTGCCAAAGAGAAAATAGGGAAAAAAGTAGAATATAGTGTAATTAGTAATAATTGTCATATGTTTAGTTCTGGATGTTTAACAGGGAATTTTGAAAACAATGATTGGCCATTTTGGCTTTTAAAAAATACCGCTTCTTCTATTTTAGGATGTAATGAGTGGCGAGTATGGGATTTTAGAAATTAGTATTACAAACATGACAGACCAGTGACTTTAAATTTTTATAAAACAGTAGGGGTAAGATATGCCACTTCCATTTATTTTAGCAGGTGTTGCAATTGCAGCAGCAGGTTATGGGGTTAAGAAAGGTGTTGATGCTAAAGGAGATTTTAATACCGCAGACGAATATAATACTGAAGCTCAAGTAATATATGATGAAGCAGTAGAAGAACTTGAAACACAAAAAGTAGAAACCCAAGAAAAAATTGAAACGCTTGGTGAGTTAAAAGTTGATATTTATGAAAATCAATTGCTTGAATTTGTTGAGAGCTTTGAAAAAATTAAAAATATTGATTTTGACGATACAGAACTATCTGATGAGTTAAATAATCTTCACTTAACGAAAGCAGAGTTTTTATCTATCTCAAAAACTGTTTTAAGTGTAAATGAAACATTAGGTGGTGGACTCGCTGCTTTAGGTGCAGGAGGCATGGCGGGTTTTGCTGCATTTGGTAGTGTAGGGATGTTAGCAACCGCATCTACTGGAACTGCAATTGGAACATTAAGTGGGGCAGCAGCAACTAATGCAACATTGGCATGGTTGGGTGGTGGTGCTTTAAGTGCAGGTGGTTTTGGAATGGCTGGGGGAATGGCTGTTTTAGGTGGTGTTGTTGCTGGACCTGTATTAGCTGTAGGTGGAATGATGTTAGCAGCTAAGGCAGAAGAAGCTCGCCATAATGCCTATGCAAACTTACAAGAAGCAAAACTTGCCGTTGAACAAATGAGCAATGCAACATTACTGACAAAAGAAATAGGAGATCGGTTTACAGAAATTACGGAAATTTTAGTGAGTTTGCAGGAATGGTTTATTCTCTTTCTTGATGATTTAAATGAAATAATTGATGATAGTACCGATTATAGACGTTATACAGAGCGGCAAAAACAACTTGTGATGATGTGTTTTGCTACTGCGAAAGTACTAAAGAATTTGATGGAAACTAGAATCTTAGATGAAGATGGTTCATTAGTCTTTCTTGATTTTGAATTGACCGATGCTCGTGATTTTGATGATGAGATCTGTGAATTTTATGCTGATGACGATCAATAGTTTTAGTTGAAAATAGATCGGTTTTTTCGAACAATGACTGGTTTTATAATAAATTAGTCATTGTTTTTATAAATGGAATTGTATAGGTAATATATGTCAAATAACTTAAATAAATTACAAAGAAAGTCGATAGTTTTGGATGAGAATAAATCAGTTTATAATGGTTCTGAAAGTAAATTAAAAGATAATCAAAAAATATTTGAACAAAGCATACATATTTTAAATGAGCATCAGTTAGACCCATTATTTAAAGCAACCCAACGATTATTGGGTGATGCAGATGTATTGATGAAAATTGCAGAAGCAAAAAAGAATTGTATTCATGCACAAGGTTGGCAATTTGAGCAGCTAGAAGTCATGAAATTTAATATGGATGCTATACAGAAAGGTGAATATGCAATTTTTGCACAAACGACGGATAGTATGGGGCAGCCACATGCTGCTGCTGACATTCTAATACAAAATACGAATGGTGCTATTTTAGATGAAGCCCAACTAAAATCATGTAATGATGCTGCCAAGAGCGCATTTGCTTTAGCAGATGAAAAATATCAAGGAATGCAACGTGTCGCACCATCAGAGCAAACTGAAAAAATTAGTGAGCTATATCAAAAGAGAATTGATACAGGTACTTTAAAAGCCGAAGATTATAGAGATGCACAAAATCATTTGGAGAAAGGTGTTCGGCATGGAGAAATCACGTCAGGAGGAACAACTCAACAAGAGGCGATTGAAGCTACAGATTTAGAACGTGTAGGACAGATTGCTACTGAACATAAACAAGAGGCATTATTAACAGAACTGCATCGTACAGGGCATCAAGCAGGAGTATTGGGAGCAGCAATTGGCGGTGGGATGTCCATGATAGGAGATGGATACCAATTATTGTCTGGTCAATCAGATTTAACGGTTAGTGAATTTTTATTAAAGACCACAACTTATACAGTAAGAGGCTATACAACAAGTTATGTGACTAGTGTTGCTGCACGAGGCGTAGCTCATACTGCACAAGAGTATCTTGCAGAATCAACAGCAAAAGTACTCATAAAAAGTAATGCGCATGTCGCTGTGGCAGCAGGTGCTGTAAAAGCAGGAAAGTCGATTTATAGATTCTTAACTGATGAAAATATGACAAAAGAAGAATTATGTAATGAAATTAGTCATACAGCATTAACAGGTGCAGGTGCATTTTATTATGGTGCTGTAGGACAAGCATTGATCCCGATTCCTGTTGTTGGTGCATTAGTGGGATCGACCGTTGGATACTTTATAGCAAATATACTACATCAGTCTGGGCTATTTGCTTTGGGTGAGGCAGCGAATGTAAAAGTTGCAAGAGAAAGAAAAGAGCAAATAGAACAGTTATGTTTAGCTGTTATTCCTCAAATGCGAGTTGCTCGTTTAGAAATGGAACAAGTCTTAGAAGAAAATAGAGTTGCTCGTAAAGAATTTATTGCTGATGTCTTTAGTCAGATGGAAGATTCCATTTTATCTGTAGATGCTGATCAATATATACAGGCTTTAAATCGGCTTAATGGGGCATTTGGTCATGATCTAGGATTTAGGAGTTTTGAAGAATTTGACCAATTAATGCAAGATGATGATTTTGTATTTCAGCTATGAAAATGAATTTTCCTTGTTCGCAATGTGGTGCATGTTGTCGCCACGTCAATTTATCTGAATTGACAGCTTATCTTGATCGTGGGGATGGAGTATGTCGCCATCACGATACTACGACCCATTTATGTACGATCTATGATACTCGTCCTGAAATTTGTCATGTTGATCAGTTTTATAAGCAGCATTTCCAAGAAAAAATGGCTTGGCATAACTTTGTTGAACTAAATCTTATTGCTTGTAAGCAGTTATATGAAATGGAACAAAACAAAAATAGATAAATTAAAAACTTTAGACTTTTCTGATGAACTGTTTACGGTCCGTTTGTTTAAAGCCAACTGTCACTTAATGCGAAGAGATATAAAGCAGCTTTAGCTCGTGTTGCGCCCACATAAAACCAAGTTGGATGTTGAGCAGCTTTGGCATTGAGTCCGACAAGAATAACAACTTCTGCTTCTAGACCCTTAAAACCCTGAATTGTTCCAACACGGACATGATTTGGTATAATCTGTGCCATGTTGGTATTGATGTTGACATGATCTAATCCAACTGACCAAGAGGATTGTTTGTTGTTATGTCTGAATGGGGAGAGGACTACAATGTTTTCCACAGGGACTTGTTCTTTCTCAATCAATTGCTTGAGCAACTGTCGCAGTTGTATTGCCATTCCTGTAAAATCATCGCAATAATGCCAAAGAGGCTCAATACCTTGCTCAACTAAATAACGTTCAGCAGGTTTGGATTGACCATATTTGGTGGCAACTAAGCCGATAGGTTGAGTATTACGCAGATTCTCGGTCAATGACATGACATTGGCTGCAAAAGGTGGTTGCCATACCTGCTTATCAAGATAAATATTCTGCTGTAAGTCAAAAAAACAATACCAGCTAAAATTTTCTGTACCTAAAGCCTCTAGGGCAATCCACCATTCTGATTTGAAGTCTGCTGCTTCATCAACAATGATGCTATCAAAACGGCTATTTACAATATCTATGGCTTCTAGCAGTAATTCTGTTGCACCCTCACCATAAAAATATTCTAAATCAGCAGGGTTTTGGGGTTCCGCATAGCTTAATCCAGCCAATTCAGCGTATTCCTTGACCAGATCATGAAAGGCGATTGCCTTGATATTGGGAATATGTGCAGTTGCTTGTGCAAGCTGTGCTGCTAAGTAACGATTATAACAAGTGAGCAAGACTCGTTTATTCTGTTGAGCATGTTGTTCTGCTAGTGTCATAGCAAGATGGGTTTTACCTGAACCAGCAATTCCATCAATCAATAAACGATTTTGACTTGCCAGCATACGCAATACATTCATTTGCTGTTGTGTTGCACGATGCAGAGCCTGACTAGTTTGCTCTATCTGTACGACTAAGGGACTAAAGGTAATAACAGATGGAGTAAAGATTTGCTGAATGGCATGTTGCTGTGGTTTTGTCCAAATCTTTTGTACGGAGTTTGCTTCTTTAAAGATTTGTAGCAAGGCATTTTCAATATTCTTTAAACTTTGACGATCAAGAAGAAAAGATTTTGATGGTAGTTCAGTGGGTGTTTCAGATTTCCATACAAGATCGGGGAAAAACACGGCATGAGTTACTGTTAATTGATTGAGTGCCTCTTTACCAATTTTTGCACTGAGCTTTTCCATGAGCGCATAGCGATTACGTCGAGCCTGTTGACAGGGAGACTGTGACATTGACCGACCAGAGGCATAGAACCATTGCCCATCTTTTATATATACAGCACCTGCCTTAATTTCTAGAACAATCAAGCCATGCTGGGGATGAAATATAACAGCATCCGCTTCACCGATTTGTTCGCCATGTTGTTGTATCAATCGCCATTCTACCGAATTAAACGATTGCCAAGGCTTGCCCAACGACGCTAAGCATTCAACAACTTTTGACTCAGCCAGATTACCAACTAATTGTGCGCTGCTTATCGAGTTTTGCATATCCATGTGTTTTTGCTAAGGAAAGTTGATTTGATTATTGAGGATATGCTTATACAGCGCAAACCTTTTTATAGAAAAAACTTCAATAATGGAGAGGATTCGTAGACCATGACCTATATTTACTGAAACGTTAGGATTTTTTCTGATGAACCGCTTACGGTCTGTTTTTCAAGAGCGTAGGTGATTTGTCAGCGAGAGCCTATCTAGCTATGCCACAAATGGTTTGATTGGCAGGGGAAAGAGGTCAGAGAGCACCGTAGATGCATGTCAATCGCATAAAACGGCAAGAATCTATCTCGTGCAGTGTCTCTATACCCAAGCATTCATTAACACGCCTAGAAAGGGGAAAGAACGCTATTTTTTATGCCTAGATTTAAGCTAGAGAGGATAAAGCCTTGTACAGCATACTTTGATGAAAGATCATCTGGTTGAATATGTAGAGTGGATAGGTTGAGACCATCGGAGTATTTAACCGATGAACCGTAAAATGAACCACAGAAAGAAGTTTTTTGAGATTATCTGAAATTAAAAAAGCCTTGTAAACTTTTGATTTACAAGGCTTTGAATCTGGTGGGTCGCCCGCGATTCGAACGCGGGACCAACGGATTAAAAGTCCGCTGCTCTACCGACTGAGCTAGCGACCCAGATAATAATCAAAACTATAAAGTGGTGGGTCGTCCGCGACTCGAACGCGGGACCAACGGATTAAAAGTCCGCTGCTCTACCAACTGAGCTAACGACCCTGAGCGAGGATAAGTAAAGCAACGCTTTACCCGAGCGCAAGAGAAAATCTATGATTTTCTTTGGTCTTGGATCCTAAGCAATCAGAGGAAAGATAAATCTTTCAAACACTGCATCGTTTTGATGTTGCGTATTCTAGCAATTTATTCAGCTAACACAAGAGGAAATTGTAAATCATGTGAATGATTGTTTATAAAAAACACGATTTCCTCTCGTTTAGCTAAAAAATAAACTAAAAACGGTATTGATAACTTTGAATATTGTTAAAGATTTCGGCATTTACATCGCAATAGCCTGTTGCCCCTGGTAATAATACCAACAAACGTTCAGACGTTTTGCCTGGATTAAAGGCATCCTCTTTCAGCTTGTTTTTCTGGTACTTAAATGTGCCTGTGGTTTCAACCTTGGCCTGAACACGTAGGAATACGGGGATTGCGTATGATGGCAGGCATTTCTTGAATACGTTCACCATAGCGCTTAAATCAGCTTCATTCAGTTCTTCACCATCCACCAGCGTGATTGCAGCCATACCCGCACGGCCGTTGGTATTTGGAATTTCTACGCCATAAACCACGGCTTCTGCAATCTTATCGTATTCGCAAACCATGTTTTCAACTTCAGTGGTTGATACATTTTCGCCTTTCCAGCGGAAAGTGTCGCCTAAACGGTCCACGAACTGTGCATGACGGAAACCGATGTCACGAACCAGATCACCTGTATTGAAGTATGAGTCACCCTTGGCAAATACATCCTTGAGAATAACCGACTTGTTCTTTTCAGGATCGGTATAACCATCAAACGGAGAGCGGCTGGTAATCTTGCCAACCAGCAAGCCCACTTCACCTGTCTTCACTTTCTTGCAGTGGCCTTTCTTGTCACGGACAAGCTCATTCTTTTCCTTGTCAAACTCAACAATGGCATAAGGGGTAGGAGAGAAGCCCACGGTATTGTCAAAGTTGAAGATGTTGCTAAAGCCAACATTGCCTTCACTTGATGCATAAAGCTCAAGAACTTCCTGCACACCAAAACGTTCCTTGAATTTGCCCCAGATGTTTGGACGCATACCGTTACCAATCATCTTGGTGACACGGTGGGCGCGGTCAAGTTCCGTTGTCGGCGCATCAATGAGGTAACGGCAAAGTTCACCAACATAACCAATGGCAGACGCATTGAATTTTTGTACGTCTTTCCAGAATGCACTGGTTGAATATTTACGACGTACCGCAAGTGTTGCGCTACCCGCAATCACGCCACACCAGCACACCACCACGCCTGTTGCATGGTAAAGTGGCAGGGTCACATACATCACGTCATCCTTGCCAAGATTAAGGATATGGCCGTATGTACCATAAGCCAGCGTCCAGCGGCTGTGGGTGAAAATAACCGCCTTAGGCAGTCCTGTTGTACCAGAAGTATAGATATAGAACAGGCCATCCTTGCCTGTCACTGTACGGGTGGTGGATGGATTGAATTTCGGGAATTGATCAATTTGCTGGGCAAGATTGACATAGCCTTTAGGTGCAGTACCAGCATGCTTGCGCGTTTCCTGGTCAGCAAACCAGTGGAAACGGTCCTGGGCAACATTCAGGTCCTGACGGATCTCATCAATGGCAGCACGGACTTCCTCACCCGCAATCACGGCAATTGGATTGACCAGGTTGATGCTATGGGCAAGTACCTTGCCGACCTGTGAGGTATTCACCAGGGCAATGGTCACGCCAATTTTGGCCAGCGCCACGATTGTGGCAATGAGTTCAGGGCGGTTTTCAACCATCACCGCAATAACATCACCCTTTTTTGCGCCCAGAGACAAATAGTAATGTGCAATCTGGTTTGCCCATTCATTTAGTGCTCGATAGCTATAGCTTTGATCTTCAAATAACAGTGCAATACCTTGCGGGTTACGCTTTACTGCTTTTTCAAAGGCGATCCCTAAACCAGCTGGAGAGGCTGGTGTCCGCAAATATGCCTGTTTAAGACCATTGAGGATATGAGGTACTTTGGTGATGAAGTTCGGAAGTCGGGTTGCGACATCACCAAGGGTAATAATATCGGTCTGCGTAGTTTGGCTCATATCAATCCTGTTTTATTTTTCGATCAATCCAAAAAATGGCTATTTGTTGGAACACAACCATTTAACATCATTGTTGTTGATGCTGTTTTTAATGGTAAGTCCCTAGAGCAATCAACCTGAACTGCGACTAAGCAGCGCAAGGGCCTACCTCTCTTGCAATATTTCAATGACGCTACATTTTACAGTAACAAAAAAGCCTAGTCATCGAAATGACTAGGCTTTTGCTTATTGAGTGCAATTTAGCAAATTATTCATTGCCAACGGTACTCTTTTTCGGTGGACGTCCACGTGGACGGCGGGGGCGGCTAGATTTCTCTTTTTCCGCCTTTGCAGCTTCATCTTCCGTATCCGTTTCTTCAACGTTTGCGGCTGGTTCAGTATTTTCAACAGCTTGAACCGCTTCAGTTGTCTCTGTGACTACCACAGCTTCAGTTTCAACAGCAGGTTGCTGTGGTTCAACTACTTCAGCAGGTGCTGTTTCTTCTGCCACCACAGGCGTTTCTTCATTTGCCAGTGCCAGTGCCTGTTGTTCAGGTGCTGCATCAGCAACAGTGTCTTCTGCAACAACTGCCTCAATTGCTGTTTCCTGCACTTCTTGCGTGGTTTCAGTGCTTTCTACAGGGGCAGCAGGCGCTGTATTGGAAGCCAGATGTTCCTCTTTTGCCTGCTCAGCCGCAAGTTTTGCTAAACGACGACGTTCACGTGGATCGTTGGCAACACGCGAAGCGGATGCTTCTGGTGGTGTTAATGGCAATACAGGTGCTGGTTCAGCTTCTTCCGTTGGCTTCTGGCTTGGAAGTTCTGCATCACGTGTAACAGGGCGCTTTTCCTCAGCAGCTGTTTCAACCACCAGAGTGCTGGCATATTGTTCAGCGAACTTCTGTAAGGCACGGTTGAACGTGGTCACCAAACCAAACTGCTCAATCAGGATTGTGCAATCTTCACCATAAACATGGCGAATCAGGCCACCCATGGTGTATTGCCCCAACGTTGGAATTTGCGATGGTGCAATTTTTGCTGCCGCTTTCTGACTGCTTTGCGCCCCACGCTGATGACGACGGCGTGAACGTGGATCATTGCTTGCACGTTTCGCTGGTGCCTGGGTTGCCTCTTCAACTGGTGTTGTTTCAGCAGCAACTTGCTCTGCCTGGGCAGGTGTGGCTGTTTCAATCGTCTCTACAACTGCTTTTACTGGCTCGACCTGTGGCGCTGGCGCAGTAGTCTGCTGTGGAGTGAGCGCAACAATTTCACTCTGTCCCTGATCAATGTTGACGATCAATGCCGTGTTCATTGGTTCAGTACGAGGCGTATCAATCACATCAACTTTAAGCTGCTGTGGATTGGACGCAACCTCAACTGCAACAGGCGTTTCATTGAGAACACTTTGGTCACGGTGACGGTTCGGGCGGTTTGGACGCTGCTGATTATGACGGTCACGACGTGGCAACGGTGCAGAGGCATCATTTCCATGAACAGCATCATTTTGCTGTTGCTGGTTTTGTGATTCCTGCGGGCGTTTTTGCTGGCGTTTCAGGTCACGTTGCTCTTGGCGCTGTTCCTGACGTGACAGTTGAACAACTTCCTCATGCACCTGATTTTGTTGCTCATGGGCGTGTACATGCTGTTCACGCTGCTCTTTATGCTTACGTTTCTTCGGGTTCTGGGATTGATTTGGACGGTTCGACTTTTCGTCTTTATCAAACGCTTCGCGGGTTTCCTGTTTTACAGGTGTCTGGGAAATATAGACATTATTTGCTGTCGTTTCCGCAATTGCAGCTGTTGCAACCTGGCCGAATTGACCACGGCTCACAGCGCCATTATTGATCATCTGTTCAATGGCTGACGCCGCATTTTGTGCAGAGCGGGACTGATCAATGGTCTGAGCCTGTTTTTGAACAAACAGGTTCTCTAACCATGCGCAAGGGCTTGCTGCTTTTGATGCTGCTGCCTGTGCCTGTTTTGGCTGGGCAGTGCCTTGCTGTGTTGTAGCCTTTTTCTGTGGCGCTGCCGCCTGCTGCTGTGCTGGAGCAGCATGACTGTGCTCAGCTTCTTCCAGATGCCACTCAGAAGATTCATAGCCGAGTTGTTTTTCACTGTCACGAGTCGCTTCAGTACGTTCATAGCTGGATGGTGCAAAGCCTGCTGGATTGTACTGGATTTCATAATGTGGCGTTTCTAAATGTGGATGTGGCAGAATGGTGACACGCACATTGGAGGTTTGTTCCAGATATACAAGACTGTGGCGCTTTTCATTCAACAGGAATGCCGCGATTTCCACAGGGACTTCCACCTGTACCTCGCCTTGACGTTCACGTAATGCAATTTCTTCCACTTTACGCATAATTGAAAGTGAAAGGGAGCGTAGGTCGCGTACCATGCCTGTGCCATGACAGCGTGGGCACACATAGCCCGTTGCTTCCTCAAGCGATGGACGTAAACGCTGACGACTCATTTCCATCAGGCCAAAACGTGAAAGCTGGCCGAACTGGATGCGTGCGCGGTCACTTTGGGTTGCTTCACGAAGTTTCGCCTCAACCATACGCTGGTTGCGGTCCTTGGTCATGTCGATAAAGTCGATCACCACCAAACCGCCAATATCGCGTAAACGAAGTTGACGCGCAATTTCCTCAGCCGCTTCAAGGTTGGTATTTAATGCTGTTTCTTCAACATCATGACCACGGGTTGATTTCGCCGAGTTAATATCGATGGAAACCAGTGCCTCGGTTTGGTCAATCACGATTGAACCGCCAGAAGGAAGTTTTACTTCACGTTCATAAGCAGTCTGGATTTGGCTTTCGATACCGAAATGGGCAAATAATGGCTCATTCTGGGTATAGGTTTTTAACTTGTCCAGCTGACGTGGCATCACAGCCTTAACGAAGTTATAGGCTTCATTATAGGCCTGTTCGCTATCAATCAGGATTTCAGCAACGTCATCACGTAGATAGTCACGGATGGCACGTGTCACCACACCCGCTTCCTGATGCACCAGCATTGGTGATGGACCAGAACTTGCCGTACCCTGAATTTGTGCCCAGAGGTCAAGCAAATGCTGTAGGTCAAGTTGCAGTTCTTCCTGTGAGCGACCGATACCCGCAGTACGTACAATCACGCTCATGCCACGGGGAACATTCAGGGATGCCAGAATTTCCTTAAGCTCTTCGCGCACTGAACCTGAAATTTGACGGCTGATGCCACCACCTTTCGGATTGTTTGGCATCAAAACCAGATAACGGCCAGCCAGTGAAATGAAAGTAGAAAGCGCGGCACCCTTGTTGCCACGTTCCTCTTTTTCAACCTGAACCAGTAATTCTGTGCCTTCGGTGATCAGTTCACGGATGTTGGAGGTTTGGCGTGGGTCTGCCTTGAAATACGAGTTTGCAATTTCCCGCATTGATAAAAAGCCCTGGCGCTGAGCGCCGTACTCGACAAAGACTGCTTCTAGAGACGGTTCAACGCGAGTGACATGGCCTTTATAGATATTTGATTTTTTCTGTTCACGGGTACGATTTTCCAGGTCGAAATCGTAAAGACGATTACCAGTAATCAGTGCAACGCGAACCTCTTCAGCGTGGGTTGCATTAATCAGCATACGTTTCATGGGTGTGACACCTAATAGTGATGCACACAAACAACTCGCTCGCTATTTTTGAGCAAACATCAAATTGGCGTGATCAAGACTCAGGAGCAGCTTTGATATGCGAAGCTCTGAAACCACTGACTGTAAATCCAGTTCTGGGTTCTGATACGGTTATTTCGATGTCGGCAATCCTGCTTCAATCCTGGGCACCGTGATATATCACTGGACCCTAAATGATCCAAGTTTCCTGTGCGCTTCACTGGCGGGTGAGCGGTGCATTGGATGTGATGACTTTCACTGTCATTAAGCATTAAGGCCGCCCCATCTGGACGTCCTGATACGGAATGATCATCGTATCTTTGCCTGGCAGTTCCAATGCATCAACGCTTTAGCCTGAATGCGGCATCAGGGAGCAAATTGTCTGATGTGGATCAGTTTACGTTTAATAGCCAACAAACTTGTTGGCAACATATTTTTTCTGGACAAACCGTAGAGTTCATTGAAATATCAACAAACCCTATGTGCAGATGCACAATTAAACGCAACAGTTTGCCATTTTTGCCGATATAATAAGCCTTCGGCGTCGGCATAATTCTTTAGGACCTATCCGAGCTGTTGGTGAATATCTCATCAATTTGAAATTTCAACTGAATAAAATTTCTGATTTGATGCTCACTTACGGCGGTATCCGTGCGCTGAATATATCAAACCTTGCGGCATCTGCCTATGGGCTAAGTTTAGGTTTCTTGTGAAATAACTTAGCTAAATGATCATTTTTTAATCGTATTTAGCAAATCTTGGATGAATCGAGCGTATGAATTCTACACAGCAATGGCAAAGTGTCACTTGGTTTGACGTGGATGAGCATCAGGCTGGACAGCGAATTGATAATTTTTTATTTACCCGATTAAAAGGTGTTCCAAAAAGCCGTATTTACCGTTTGATCCGTGAGGGACAGGTCCGTGTAAACAAAAAAAGGATAAAGGCCGAGACCCGTCTGGAAATTGGCGACCAAGTTCGTGTTGCCCCGATTCGTTATGAACAGAAAGATGAAAGTGCGGTTCCTGTCAGTGACAGTGTGGCACAAAGCCTGCTGAGCCGTGTGGTCTATGAGGACGAGGGCCTGCTGGTGGTGAATAAGCCATCGGGGATTGCAGTGCATGGGGGCAGCGGTGTGGCCTATGGCCTGATTGAGGCCCTGCGTGCAGCCACAGGTAAAAAATATCTGGAACTGATCCACCGTATTGATCGTGATACCTCAGGTTTGGTGATGATCAGCAAGAAACGCAGTACCTTAAAATTATTACAGGATTTACTGCGTGAGCATAAAATCAAGAAAACCTATGCGGCAATCGTCAAGGGGCAGGTCAGTCTGGATCAGCAACTGATTGATGCACCGCTGTTCCGCTATGAGCTTGCCAATGGCGAGCGCCGTGTGCGTGTCTCTAAAGAGGGTAAGCCGAGTAAAACCGAGTGGAACGTGGTTGAACGTTTCAAGGCGGCAACACTGGTGCATGCGGCACCTTTGTCAGGACGTACCCATCAAATTCGTGTGCATGGTTTAAGTATTGGTCATCCACTTATTGGTGATGATAAATATGGTCACAGCACCGCCTATGCTGGTCCAGAGGCCAGACGCTTGTGCCTACATGCCATGCGTCTGCAAATTCCAGGCTACCCAACCATTGAGGCGCCAATGCCTGAAGATATGCAACAGGTTTTAAATGAGTTGAGAAAGCAGAAATGAGTCAAAATATCGAACTGGTGATTTTTGATTGGGATGGAACCTTATTCGATTCAGTGGGACAGATCGTGGCAAGCCTGCAACATGCGGCACAACAGTTCCAGCAACCCTTAACCAATGAGGCTGCGAAAAGCATTATTGGGCTGGGTTTGCCAGAGGTGATGCAAATCCTGTTTCCTCAGGTGCCGCATTTACAGCAGGATATTTTGCAATGCTATGCAGACCATTATGTTGCGAACTCTAAAGGTGATGCATGGTTTGGTGGTGTTGCGGAACTATTGGCTGACCTAAAGCGGCAGGGGATCAAGCTGGCGGTGGCAACAGGTAAGAGTCGTAAAGGTCTGGATCGGGTGCTGAACCAAACCAATAGTCACGATATTTTTGACATTACCCGTGCCGCCAGTGAAACCCGATCAAAGCCTGACCCGTTAATGTTGCAGGAAATCCTGCTTGAGACAGGTGTGGCGGTAGAGCGGGCTATTATGGTGGGTGATACCAGTTATGATCTTGAAATGGCACAAAACCTGAATATGCAGCGCATTGGGGTGAGCTATGGGGTGCATAGTGTGGAAACCTTACAGCAATACCAACCCTTGACCATTGTCAGTTCAGTTCAGGACCTGCATGGCTATTTTCAAGCTGTATTGCCATCCTCTGCCTTGATTGAAAGTTAATCAACACAATATTGACCTGACCAGGGTAAGGGGAATGATGCCTTACCCTGCATAATAACAATAGGGAAGTCATGAGTCGTTCAATCCGTTTGCTCAACCTGTTACAACTGCTAAGGGAGTACCGTTATCCTGTGACGGCACAGGTTCTGGCTGAACGTTTGCAGATTAGCCAGCGCAGTGTTTACCGTGATATTGAAACCTTAAGGGGGCAGGGGGCGGAAATTGAGGCGGCGGCAGGGTTGGGATTTCAGCTCAGGGAGGATTTCCTGCTACCTCCCATCACCATGAATGAGACCGAAATTGAGGCGATTGTCCTTGCCCTGAACTGGTTGAACTATATTCCTGATCAGGCCTTGAAATCGGCCTCCACTTCTGTATTGGCAAAGTTAAATGCGGTACTGCCTGAACATCGGCAACAGTTGTTGCAGCAAACCACCTTAAGGGCGATCAATGTCTGGTTGCCTGTGGATGAGGCACTGGTGGAGCAAGTCCGCTTGGCCATTCGCCAGCAGGTGAAAATCCTGGTTGATTATGCCGATGAGCAGCAAAGGATAAGCTCAAGGATATTGTGGCCGTTTGCACTGGGCTATTTTAATGACCGTATCGTGCTGGCTGCCTGGTGTGAACTGCGTGATGGGTTTCGGCATTTTCGTATAGATCGGATTCAGCAACTGAGCCTGAGTCAGGAACTGTATCCACAGTTTAAGCAGCAACTTTTTCAGCAATGGTGGACACAGGAGGTTTGCCGTTCGACTACTGACAAAAACTGACAATCAAAACAATTAGATTTAAATAAAACCAACAAGCAAGGAAATATGAAAATGGCACTTAAACTTTATACCAATAATTATTCACGTGGTGTGGTGGTGGACTGGTTGCTGATCGAACTGGGCGTTGAATGCGAACGCATTGAGGTTGCCTTTCAAACTGAAATGAAGACCCCTGAATACTTAAAGATCAACCCTTTTGGAAAGGTTCCCGTATTGGTGGACGATGAAGTGGTGGTCTATGAACTGGATGCGATTTGTGCCTATCTGGCAGATAAATTTGCGGACAAGGGTTTGGCACCTGCATTGAATGATCCTAAACGGGGCCTGTACTATCGTTGGCTGTTCTTTATCTCTGGTCCGTGGGAGGCGGCTTCCACCAATCAAATGCTGGGCGTGGAGGTGAAGCCAGAACAAAAATCCTCAGTGGGATATGGTGATTATCAGGATGCCTATCAGGCCTTTGTTCAGGGGCTGAGCGAGGCTGATCCATATCTATGTGGTCAGCAATTTACCGCTGCTGATGTGACAGTTGCGGCGATGCTGTTCTGGCAGCTTAAAATGGGAGGAGTTCAGTCCCATCCAGCCATAGAGCGTTATCTTGACAATATAAAGCAACGACCAAGTTACCAAAAGTTTGCGGAATTTTTTAGTAATGCCTAAAGGGTAAAAGATAGCCGACTGAATCGGCTATCTTTTTCATCATTGGGACTATGCAGGAATATCGAGCTCAAATACCTGTCGAATTTCTTCCAGAAACTGTTCTGTGGCCAGGCTGGGCTCAAGCCTGTTATAGCTGAAAAATACATCCAGACAGGGGAGGGAATGACTCAGTGGGCGCATCACGATTTGATCCGTTGCCAGCGCCTGCATATAGGAGGGCAGAATGGCGCAACTTTGGCCTGAATGCACTGCCTGAATACTCTCCGCAATGCTGTTGGCCTCAGAAATTGTCTGAAACTGAATCTGTCGCTGTTCAATATACTGAGTGATGGTATCGAACAGGGGCTGGGAGAGCTTTTGGGACAGAACGGTTATGGCCAGCCCATTCAATTGTCCTACTGGAATTTCAGTTAATTGCGCCAGGGGATGCTGTTTGGGGAGCATAAACACCAAGGGTTCTTTCAGTATTAACTGACTGGCAAAAACCTCATTTTGAAACTCCTGATTAATAAAAATAATGTCTAAGTCGCCTTTCTTGAGTTCAGCGATTTGGTCACTCTCTTTCAGGTTCAGGGTGCGGATTTGCAGCTTGGGAAGCTTGACCCTCAGGCGCGGTAGAATATAGGGAAAAATACGGATTTCAGCAGAAGGGACAAAGCCAATTTTCAGATACTGGACTTTTGCCGCAGCCACCTGTCGTGCCATGGTGATGGCCTTGTCCGCCTGTGTCAGGGTAAGGCGAGCCTGTTCCAGAAAAACCAGCCCCTCCTCGGTCAGTTCAACCTTGCGTTTGGTGCGGTGAAAGAGCTGTACGCCAATATCATCCTCAAGGTCCTTGATCTGCTGGCTTAATGAGGGCTGCGCCGTGTGCAGCTTTAGTGCGGCTTTACTAAAACTGAGTTCTTCAGCGACGGTGATGAAGTAACGTAGATGGCGTAATTCCATAAGACTTGTCCGTGTGTGTCTTACTGTTATTCTTAATTAAAGTATTAAAAAATAATTCTCATGGCCGCATTATATAGTAGCTGATTTTCTAGACAATATGCTTTTTTCTAAAATATAAAAAATATATTAAAACGCTATGCCTGGAAGTTTAACGGAATTGTCATTTGGCGTTATGAGTTCAGTAAAATTGTGTTGACTCAGCCAGAGAAAATCAGCATAACTCAATGACCTTATGTTAGGATCAAGGACTGATTATGGAAAGCCATGTTTTTAAAGGATCAGGCAGGTCAAGGTCAGGTTATCGTCCCAAGCCATATCTTGATCTGGAAAAGATGCAGCCTTAAAAATAAGCCATAATCCTAAGCCAATATAACTCAGCCCCACAAGCGATCAGGTTCCACCACAGAAGAAGTACATGAAAGATAAGCCGACATTAACCTACCAATTGCCGACACAATCTTGCTTGAGCCATACCTGGGGGAAACCTCCTTTTCCACATGAGGCCTCTGACCACTGTGGGATTGACCGTTTCTACAACCTGGACAAACCGTTGACACCGTTTGACCGTAAGGGGCTGCTAAAATGGCTGACAACACGTAAATCCTTTACCTGGAATGTTGACCGTAGCCATGAGTCGAATCTGCGTAACCAGATGCTTGAGTTGCCGCAAAACCGCCCTCATGCCGATCTGAATGACTGGCAGATTTGGTTTGTGGGACATGCCACCATTTTGATCCAGATCGGCCCCTATAATTTTTTAACCGATCCAGTCTGGTGTGAATATGTCAGCCCAAAGCAGGGACGGGGACCCAGACGGGTTTGCCCAGCGGGCATTGCACTGGAGCATCTTCCAACCATCCACGCAGTGTTGCTAAGTCATAACCACTATGACCACATGGATTTGGCTACCCTGGACTGGCTGCACCAGAAATTTGAAATGCCGATTTATACAGGTTTGGGCAATGGCCACTATCTGCCGAAGCACCTGCATGTCATTGAAATGGACTGGTGGCAGGAAATCCCCTTTCATGATGAGTTAAAGATCGCCTATACCCCAGCGCAGCATGCATCGGGACGTGGTGTCAGGGATCAGAACAGGGCACTGTGGGGCGGATTTTCACTATTGTCGAGAACGGGCCACTGTTTTTTCGCGGGTGATACGGGGTATGCAGGTCATTTCAAGAAAATTTATGAACGTTATGGGGCTGCAAGAATTGCGTTGCTGCCGATTGGCGCCTATGAGCCACGTCAGTTGATGCGTTATGTGCACATGAATCCACAGGATGCCTTTCATGCGCATCTGGACCTGCATGCACACCGTTCACTGGCGATTCATTATCGCACTTTCCAACTTACCGATGAAGACCGTGATGCACCAGAACATGAACTGATGCAGGCCATGAAATCCTCTTCAAAACTGGTGAACCCTTTTTACTGTATCCGCGAGGGGCACTTTATTCGGGCCTAGCTTGCTGTAGCGTCCTGATACAGCATAAGGCAATGATGGAAAGGCTCGCAAGTCCGACATTCATCACCACAGGATTGAATGCCTGATAGGTTTGCTCTGGATAGATAAACAAAATAAGAACCAATAATCCAGTCAAACTGAAGATGCTGAGCCAATGCAGATACTGATGGGTTATCCATAAAAATAGGTTACCAAAAATAATCTCGGCGATGCCTGACAAGGAAATCATCCAGGGAATATAAATGATGGGTATCTGTAACTGTTGCCAAACGTATTGCTCACCAGCGGCCTGAAAAATCAGTTTGGGAATCAGGCCCTGATAAATCCAGAGTAGTGCGATCATCAACTGGCAAAACTTTAAAATCTGCTGAACCGTTTCGATGGGACTTTTCATTGAAGCGCATCATCCAACAAAAAGTGTTGCTGAACTTCAGGTGTGACCATATAGCAGTGGTCGGTTTTACCAAAAAGACGGTAACGGTTTAAGGCAATGCGGCGATAGGCAAAGTCGCGGATTGCTTTCGGAATCACTCCAGCATATCTCAGTAGGGCATAAGGATTGTCCAGACGTTGAATAATGTGTAGAAAGGCGGTTGATTCAGTATAAAGCTGGCCCTTTTCGAGCAGTACCATAGTTTCAAAATGATCGGTGGGCAATTGATACTTTCTGAGAAGTTGTTGCCCCAGGCTGGATTGAACAGATGCAAGCCTGAATTGATGATGATGGTCATTTTTAATCATAAAATTGGCCCAGCCTGAGCACAGCACACATTGTGCATCAAACAGGATAATGTGATGTGCCTGAATCAGTTGCTCTAGTTTATGCTGCATGGTTGTTTTTCTAGTCATGGCTTGACTAAATTGTCGCCTAATTCAATGTAAAAAGCCATCCGAAGATGGCTTTTTAAAGGATTCTCAGGAATTAAAGAAAGCTTGGTAAATGACGGGCTGGATCCGTTTCACGGGCAGCCTGGGCATCGGCAACGGTCATGCCAAGTGCTTTTGCAACCCCTTCACCATAGGCAGGGTGGCAGGCGTGGCAGTTACGGATATGGCGATATTTGATGAAGTCCAGCGCATCGCCCATTGCACGGGCAGTATTGTCAAACAAGACTTGCTGTTGTTCAGGTGTCATTAGTTCAAACAGGGCGCGAGGCTGGCGGAAATAGTCATGGTCATCTTCACGATAATCCCAGAAATCCGCATCACCATTAATTTTTAATGGGGGTTCCCTGTATTGGGGTTGTTCCTGCCACTGGTTAAAGCTGTTTGGTTCATAGTGCGGTAAACCGCCATAGTTGGCATCAATACGGCCCTGACCATCACGGTGATTGCTGTGAACAGGACAGCGTGCCGCATTGACTGGAATTTGCTGGTAGTTCACACCCAGACGGTAGCGCTGTGCATCGGCATAGTTAAACAGGCGTGCCTGTAGCATGCGGTCTGGTGAGGCGCTGATGCCAGGCACCAGGTTGCTTGGGGCAAAGGCTGACTGTTCCACATCCAGGAAGAAGTTTTCAGGGTTGCGGTTCAGTTCAAATTCACCGACTTCAATCAATGGATAGTCACCATGCGGCCAAACCTTGGTCAGGTCGAATGGATGGTATGGCACTTTCTCAGCATCTTGTTCTGGCATAACCTGAACAAAAAGCGTCCATTTTGGATAGTCACCATTTTCAATCGCATCAAATAGGTCACGTTGATGGCTTTCACGGTCTTTCCCTGCGATGTTTTCGGCTTCAGCATCGGTCAGGTTTTTAATGCCCTGCTGTGTCCTAAAGTGAAATTTCACCCAGAAACGTTCATTGGCCGCATTGATGAAACTATAGGTGTGACTACTGAAACCATGCATATGACGGTAGCTGGCAGGAATACCACGGTCTGACATCACGATGGTGACTTGATGCAGCGCCTCTGGAAGCAGTGTCCAGAAATCCCAGTTGTTGGTTGCACTACGCAAATTGGTTTTCGGGTCACGTTTGACCGCTTTGTTCAGGTCAGGGAATTTACGCGGATCACGTAGGAAGAATACAGGCGTGTTGTTGCCCACCATATCCCAGTTGCCTTCCTCTGTATAAAATTTTAACGCAAAACCGCGAATGTCCCGTTCCGCATCGGCGGCACCGCGTTCACCTGCAACGGTGGTAAAGCGGGCGAACATCTCGGTTTTCTTGCCGATTTCACTAAAAATCTTGGCGCGGGTGTATTGGGTAATGTCATGGGTGACGGTGAACGTACCAAATGCACCTGAACCCTTGGCATGCATACGGCGTTCAGGAATCACCTCACGGACAAAGTTGGCAAGTTTTTCATTTAGCCATAAATCCTGGGCAAGCAAGGGTCCCCGTGCACCTGCGGTTAAACTATTCTGGTTATCAACAACGGGAGCACCAAAGTCTGTGGTTAAGTGGCTAAAAGGACATTTTTTATCGTCTTGGCTCATGTTTGTTCTCCATCAAGATGACCTGTGTAAGCTCATCTCGACCATTTGACCGTTCTAAAAGATAGATGCTTAAATCACCTCATATGCAAACTGGGTATCAAAATTCAGATGCCTGTACGGGATTTGCAATGATGATTGAACATCCTTTGTGTTTTTACTTTAGGTTGATGAAAGCTTTTTTTCCAATGGATTAAAGCTGATGCCGTAAATGTTTTATTCGATAAAAGCTGTATAAATATTAAATGTGGCAATGAGGATTGTTGAGCAATAAATTGTTAAAATTTGAAAAAAGTCCCATTAAAATAAACAATTAAACGGAATTGAATAGTTCGTTAAGGGTGGTTGTATAATCAACCTCAAAATTTAGCTTGTATGCTCATATATAAAAACAGGAGGTTTTTCACCTGTTGCAGTTATGTAAAGGCATCCTTGAAAGGATGCCCTAGTTATTTTCTAGGCACTGACCAAACGATTGGATTTTACCATATCGGCCAAGCCGTGGGTTTTAAAGTAATGCTCAAGCCAGCTTTTAATGACCAGTGGGTTATTCATTTGCAGGACATTGTCCAGCAGCTGTTTGGCATCTGCCATTGGGACATGGCAAATTGCCTTTCTCACCCGCAGGATGTTGCTTGAACTCATGGAAAGTGTATTGAATCCCATCGCCATGAGCAGGATGGCGGTCAGGGGGTCGCCCGCCATTTCTCCGCATACACTGATCGGCTTCTGGTGCTGATGGCAGGCTTGAACAAGGTTTTGTAAAGCCCGCAGCACAGACGGATGAAAATGTGAGTAGACATTGGCAACATGCGGGTTGTTACGGTCAACCGCAAGCAGGTATTGGGTCAGGTCGTTGGAACCTACAGAGAAAAAGTCCACCAACTCTGCAAATTCATCAATCTGGAACAGGACACTTGGAACCTCGACCATGATGCCGATTTTAGGTTTGGTGATCTTCACCTGTTCCTCTTCCTGAACCGCAATCCAGTCACGTTCCAATAAATAGAGAACTTCCTCCACCTCGCTGACACTGGTGACCATCGGCAGCAGGATATGTAGGTTATTCAAGCCTATGCTGGCCTTGAGCATGGCGCGAATCTGTGCGGAAAAGATTTCTGGATGGTCAAGGGTAAAGCGCAGGCCACGCCAGCCCAGTGCCGAGTTTTCCTCTTCAATGCTAAAGTAAGGCAGGTCTTTATCCGCACCAATATCCAGCGTCCGCATAATCACAGGCTTGTTGGCAAAATGGCTGAGCTGTTGACGGTAAATCGCACGTTGCTCTTCCTCACCTGGGAAGCGCTCACGCAGCATGAATGGAATTTCACTGCGGTACAGCCCCACGCCCTTGGCACCCCGTTGAACGCCACGGACCACATCAATCATCAAACCTGTGTTGACGAACAATGGAATTTCCACTCCGTCAGGAGTAATGGCATCCCGTGTTTCGTATTGCTTCAAATCTTTGGCGATCTGTTCTTCTTCTTTCTGTACTTCCTTATAACGCTGGCGTAAGCGGCGTGGCGGATTGACAAAGACACGCCCCTGATAGGCATCGACAATCATCTCGATGTCATCCAGTGTGTTGATTGGCAATTCGGTGACACCGACAACGGTTGGAATCCCCAAGGCACGTGCCACAATCACCATATGTGAATTGGCTGCACCCTCAGAGGTTACAATCGCTGCAATATTATCGACAGGCAGTTCGACCAGCGCCGCAGTGCTGATCTCTTCACCAATCAGGATACTGTCAGGGCTGAGTTCACGATGGCTTGAATCCGCTTCCTGTAGGCAGGCCAAAATGCGCCGTCCCAAATCCTTGAGGTCAGAAACCCGTTCCCGCAGATAGTCGTCCTCCATTTGCGCAAACAGCGCCACATGCTTGTCAATGACTTTGCGCACGGCACCCTGAGCCCAGCTACCTGTTCGGATATGGTCCTTGATTTCACTAGGTAATGCATTTTCATCCAGCATGCGCAGGAACACGCTGAATAAGGCGCGTTCCTCTGACATGAGGGAATCCTGCATTTTTTCATCCAGAGACTGGATTTCCTTACGAACAGAGGCAATGGCCTGATCGAGCAATGCCAGCTCGTCACTGATGTCCTCAGCTTCACGGTCTGGAATTGCGGTTAGGTCGGCGGGCGGATAGAGCACAATCGCCCGACCCAATGCAATACCGCCTGCGCCAGAAACGCCCTGAAAGGTCTTGTAGGTGGAACCACTATTCGGTTTGCGGAAAACATCAATATTTCCGACTGCATGGGCATGGGCGATAACGCCAGAAAGCTGTGCGCACAGTGTGACAAGGAATGATTCAGCCGCCTCGCTAAAGTCCTGGGATTCCTTGTTTTGAACCACCAGAACGCCCATGACCTTGCGACGGTACATGACAGGTACGCCAAGGAATGAGTTAAACAACTCTTCACCTGTTTCAGGTAAATAGGCAAAACGTTCGTGTTTTGGGGCATTGTCGAGGTTGACGATCTCTTCACGTTTTCCAACCAGGCCCACCAGACCTTCACCCACGCTTAAGGAAACGTGTCCAACCGCTTCAGGCTTTAAGCCCTTTGAGGCCATCAGCACATAACGTTTGTTGCGTTCATCCAGCAAATAAATCGAGCAGACATCAACATGCATGGCCTCAGCCACATGGTTGACCATAATGTCGAGGGAATCATGCAAACTGACGGACGCATTGATTTCCTGCACAATGCGTCTGAGCGTGTCGAGTTGCATGTTTGACATGAGGTGTCTGCTCCTGTTTATTGAATCGTTATATGCCTATTTATAACAGCTATATCGTTAAAAATCATTGCTTAAAATGATGATTTCGCGACAATTAACGCTGAGGTAACTGTAAACACAACTCCATCATGGCCTTGCGGTAAACATCACGCTTGAAGTTGACCACCTGACCCAATGGATACCAGTAACTCACCCATTGCCATTGATCAAATTCGGGTGGGTCTGACAGGTTTAGCTGGATATGGTGCGGCGATGCCGTCAACCTCAGTAAAAACCATTTTTGCTTTTGTCCAATACATACGGGATCTGAATCTGACCGAATGTACCGATGTGGCAAACGATAACGCAGCCAACCTTTAGTTTGCGCTATAATCTGGACGTGTTCGGGCAATAAGCCGACTTCTTCTCTCAGTTCACGATAAAGTGCCTGTTCAGGGGTTTCTCCAAACTGGATACCTCCTTGTGGAAATTGCCAGGCATTGTGACCAATGCGCTTTGCCCATAAGACTTGTCCATCATCGTTTGCCAAAATGATCCCGACGTTGGGTCGGAAACCTTCTGAGTCGATCATTTGGCTACCTAAATTTTGTCTATATCGTTGACTTTGATCCCGGGGACAGTCACTCTTCACGTCCAACTCGAAAAGGTCAAAGTAAAATGTTTAAATTGCTATGATCTTAACGAATTTTTAGTGACTTACGGAAATAGATTTACGTTTTTTTTCTTTAATTTGCATTTAAATGAGTATTTATATGAAATTGGCTTTGTTTGATTTAGATCATACCCTGTTAAATACCGACTCTGATCATTCATGGGGTGAGTTTCTGGTCAATGAAGCCTTGGTTGATCCAGTTCATCATCGTCAAATGAATGACAAGTTTTATGAAGACTATAAGGCGGGACAACTTGATCCGATTGCCTATAATGAATTTGTATTTGAATTCCTCACTCAACATGATAATGCCTATTTAACTGAGCTGCATCAGTTGTTTATGCAAAAGGTGATTCGTCCACAAATGCGTCCCAAAGGTTTTGAGGCCATTAAGAAACATCAGGATTTGGGACATGCCATCGTCGGGATTACCGCAACCAGTGATTTTATTACCGCCCCGATTTTCCGTGAGTTTGGCATTACTGAAATTATTGCCACCAATGCTGAAGTGCTTGAGGGTAAATATACGGGTAAGGTCACAGGTTTGCCATGTTACCAGAAAGGCAAGCTGGCACGTCTGGACCAATGGTTAGATGGTCGGACGGTTGAGGAATCGTGGGCCTATTCAGACTCGATTAATGACCGATTCCTACTTGAATATGCCACCCATGCCATTGCAGTCAATCCAGATGACCGTTTGGAGAAGCTGGCGCAGGAACAGGGCTGGGAAATTCAGGACTGGTCAATTTAGGACATTGTTGACTTTAATTTTCCAGTAAACATGCTATGTTGAATTCTTAACAAGATGAAATAACAGGAAAATAAGTCATGAATAACGTTAGACCAAGAATGACCAACTTATTTGAACAGCTTGGCCTGGATTCAGGCGAAGCGGCAATTGCACAGTTTATTGACAGTCACCAACTTGAGGCCGATATCAATATTGTGGATGCGGTGTACTGGTCAGAGGCACAGCGTCAATTTTTGGCAGAGAAAATCAAGTCAGATGGGGAGTGGGCCATTATCGTGGATCAATTGAATGAATCCCTGCATGAAGATGCCACTAAATAGCCTATCAGCACGGCCTTTCTCTTTATGGAGAAAGGCCACTCAATTCTGATTTGCTGTCATAGAATTGTCATCTTTTCTTCTTAAGATTTAAGCATGAAAATAAAAATAAATCGGGAAGAAAATACTTCCACCACGGTTGATGCACTCATCCAGTTAAAACGTCATCAACCCCATATAAAAATACGCTGGATCTTGTTACCCCTCATTATTTTGCTGTTGATGTATGCATGGCAACAACAGTTCTTTACTGGATGGGTGCTTATCCCTTTTATCTGGACCATTATTGTGGGTAATAATGCCCTGATTGCCCGAACCCGCCGTAAAAAATTGCAGAAAATAGATGAGCTAAAAATTGATGCAATTTTCTGGAATCAATTCCGAAATCAATATCCTGAACTGGGTCTAAAGCAACGACGCTTGATCGAACTGGGTTTTAAGGATTATTTGGCGCTTCATGCCATGCAACAACAAGCCTATGCCATGCCCTCACATGCGGTTGATGCCCTATGGCATGTCATGCTGGAATTTCCACAGCAATATCAGCAACTCTGCCAGCAGACGCTTGGGCGAACGCTAAACCATCAGCCTTATGATCAAAATATAAAAGCGGAAGAACAAGACAGGCAACTCTTTGAAGCTTGGCGTTATAGCTGTATGTTGCATGGTGATCACCCAAGAAACACAACACAGATGCCGAGACTATTTGCCATTGATCAGGCATTAAACTGGAATAATGGACAGTATTTTGAATTGGAGCAAATGACCAAGGGCTATGCCAAATATTTACAGGATCAGTCCTCATCCTCCTCTAGTTGTGGCAGTAGTTGCAGTAGCTGTGGCGGGGATTGAAGTTTAAACAAACAGCATCATGTTGATCAATTCCTGTGCAGCTTTGGACTGGATACGTGCAGGATGCCAGACCATGCCCAGTTGACGGTTCATATTCACTTTTAAATCCAGTTGTTTTAAATCCTGATTGAGCAAGGTTTTTGGTAATACTGACCAACCCAAACCAATTGAGACCAGCATCCGTATGGATTCCAACGGATTGTTGCTCATGGTGATTTTCGGTTTTAGCCCTTTCTTTTCAAATTCCGCCAGCGTGATCTGGCTGGTATAGGTATGTGAGGCGGGAAGCAGGCTTGGATAGGCAATCAGGTTTTCCAGACTCAGTTCTGTTTGTTGGGCTAAGGGATGAAAAGGGGAGGTGACAAAAACCAGAGGATCATTCCAGATGGTGACATAGTTGAGACGATCATCCCCAATAGGAGGCAGGGTTAAAAATGCCAGCTCCAGTTCACCTGCCAGAACCTGTTCATGCGCCTGTTCAGAATCAACAAAATGCACATCTAAAGTTACTTGTGGAAATTGCTGCACAAAACTCTTTAGGGGTTCAGCAAGGTGGTGTAGGCCAATGTGGTGACTGGTGCCAATCTTTAAACGGCCTTGAACCTGAGATTGTTCATGGCTCAGCGTATGGTGAATTTCCCCAAGCTCATTCAGCCAGGTTCTCACTTTGGGCAAAAGGGAATGTGCCGCATGGGTCGGCTGAATCCCCCGTCCCGCGGATTCAAATAGTTTGACACCAAAATATTCTTCCAGACCATGAATACGTTTAGTGACGGCAGGCTGGGTAATGAAAAGTTGTTCTGCTGCAATTGAAATCGAACTGGTTTCCATGACTTTAACAAATGCTTCAAAAGCAGCAAGATTCATATCGGATGATCCAAGGAAATTTTAAAATCGTTTAATGTGTGTTATTTAACTTCAAAGTGATTCCAGACTTTTTCATGAAAGAAAAAAGCAAATGCCTGAACAGTAGGCTCAAGTAGACTTAAGGTTGCGGCGATCCAAAAGTTTCCCGTAATCACATAGGCAACCATCATGGCAACACTGATATGCACAACATAATAACTTAAAGTTTTTTTAAAAGTTCGGCGATTGTTGTGTACAAATTTTTTAATTCGAGTCATGGGGATTTCCTTGGAAGTTTTTGCATTTGTAAATAATAATCATTATCGAGTGAAATGTAAAAAAGAAATTTGTGATAAACCATATTGAATAAAGCAATCGCTGACATAAAATGAAAAGTAGGGGATAAAGATGCTTATTTTTTGTAAATAAAATAGTTATATGGAAAATATTATAACCTTAGAGGGGATTGTTGAAGATTTATCAATCCAGCCAAGCCACTTAAGACTGGATATGACGAGTTATCGTGCACGTTATGTACGGAGTAAGAAGTTTACTTGCAAGATAAATGGATATCTTCTTCAGGGAAATTTTCAGGAGTTATTTTTTGAAGAGGGAAGTTGTGTTCGTGTTGTGACTTATGCTTATGATGATGTTTCTTTAAGACATCATATCGATGCATTATTAAACTTAAAGACAGCAATTCTTCATATTCCAGCTTGGATGGGGTATGGATTCAAATACGCTTTATTAGACATAGCTGTTATTTTGCCAATATTAATATGGTTAAGCATAGTCATCTCTCTTAGTTTGCTTTTTGGAGGTTCTCCAGTTGCCATTACTTTTGCCATGCTTTTAGCTAAGCTATTTTTGATCCTATATTTCATTATTCAATTGTTATGTATCCCTTTGTTTTGGGGGTTGGTTCGTGCTGATAAGCAACTATTACGTGATATAGGTTTCTCTCAAAATACGATCGCTTTGAAAAGAATTTTCTATTTTAGACATGGAAAATTCAGATTTGAGCATTCCTATGCTGAGGTTTATTTAAAGGGTAAATACTGTCATGGCATCCATGATTGCTTTAAATTGTTAGAGGTTTATCCAGAGTTTAAACTCTCTGATGTATATGTTGAATAATTCATTCTAATTAAAGTTAACCTCTTCTATTTGGTTAACTTGTTTAATGGTTTTTTAAGCAGTTAATAGCTAGATTTTTAAAATAGTTTTATGTATTCCTGAAAGTTTGTTAATTAATAAAAATGATAAATTAGATTTATGTAAAACCATTGTTATAATAAATTCAAGATTTCATTACCCAGTCCTATGGAGCATGACGACATGGCAGGCAAAACATTATATGACAAATTGTGGGATGACCATTTGGTTAAGCAACGTGATGATGGTTCAAGCTTAATTTACATTGATCGTCACTTATTACATGAAGTGACCAGCCCACAGGCATTTGAAGGCTTGCAACTTGCTAACCGTCAGCCGTGGCGTTTAAGTGCCAATGTTGCAACCCCTGACCATAACGTGCCAACCTCGAAAAAGGAACGTGAGCAGGGCATTGCTGGGATTGAGGATGACACCTCCCGCATACAGGTTCAGACTTTGGATGACAACTGTAAAACCTTTAACATCACTGAGTTTGGGATTAATGACATCCGTCAAGGGATTGCGCACGTGGTGGGGCCAGAGCAGGGTTTGACATTGCCTGGCATGACGGTGGTGTGTGGTGATTCACATACTGCAACACATGGTGCTTTTGGCTGTTTGGCACATGGTATTGGAACATCCGAAGTTGAGCATGTCTTGGCAACGCAATGTTTGGTACAGAAAAAATCGAAGAATATGCTTGTACGTGTTGATGGCGTATTAGGTAAAGGCGTAACTTCAAAAGATGTGGTTTTGGCAATTATTGGCAAAATCGGTACTGCTGGCGGCACAGGCTATGCGATTGAGTTTGGTGGTCAGGTGTTCCGTGACATGTCAATCGAAGGACGTATGACAGTATGTAACATGGCCATTGAGGCGGGTGCTCGTGTTGGTATGGTTGCTGTCGATGACAAAACCATTGAGTACGTGAAAGACCGTAACTACGCACCAAAAGGTGAGCAGTGGGATCAGGCAGTAGAATACTGGAATACCTTGCATTCTGACGAAAATGCCGTGTTTGATGCAGTTGTGGTATTAAATGGTGCAGAAATTGAGCCGCAAGTATCTTGGGGAACCTCACCAGAAATGGTAATTCCTGTTTCACAAGCAGTGCCAACCTTAGAACAAGCCAAAGACGATGTGCAGCGCAATGACTGGACCCGTGCTTATCAATATATGGGTTTAACTGCTGGTCAGGCATTGGCAGAAATTCAGTTAGACCGTGTATTTATTGGTTCATGTACCAACTCACGTATTGAGGATATTCGCGCGGCAGCGGAAGTGGTCAAAGGCCGTAAAGTCGCTTCAAGCATTAAACAGGCGATGATTGTTCCAGGTTCTGGTCTAGTAAAACAGCAGGCTGAACAGGAAGGTTTGGATCAGGTTTTCTTGGAGGCAGGCTTTGAATGGCGTGAACCAGGCTGCTCCATGTGTTTGGCAATGAATGCAGATAAATTGCAGCCAGGGGAACATTGTGCATCGACTTCAAACCGTAACTTTGAAGGTCGTCAGGGCAATGGCGGACGTACCCATTTGGTCAGTCCAGCAATGGCGGCGGCGGCGGCAATCGCAGGTCACTTTGTTGATGTTCGTTCATTCTAAGGGAGCAGGATCGTGAAAAAATATACTGTAGAACAAGGTATTGTTGCACCTTTAGACCGTGCCAATGTCGATACCGACTTAATCATTCCAAAGCAGTTTTTAAAGTCAATTAAGCGTACAGGTTTTGGCGATAACTTATTTGATGAATTGCGTTATTTGGATGAAGGCTATTTAGGGCAGGACATTAGCAAGCGTCCAATTAATCCCGATTTTGTATTAAATAAGCCTCGCTATCAGGCTTCAACCATTCTTTTGGCACGCACCAATTTTGGTTGTGGTTCAAGCCGTGAGCATGCGCCTTGGGCATTGAATGAATATGGTTTCCGTACCGTGATCGCGCCAAGCTTTGCCGATATTTTCTTTAATAACTGCTTCAAGAATGGCATGTTGCCTGTGATCCTGTCTGAAGAGATCGTTGACCAGTTGTTCAAGGAATGTGCCGAGACAGAGGGTTATCAACTGACCATCGATTTAGAGGCGCAGGAAGTGCGCACTCCAACAGGTGAGGCATTTAAATTTGAGATTGATCCATTCCGTAAACATTGTTTAATCAATGGTTTGGATGATATTGGCTTAACCTTGCAAGTTGCGGATGACATCCGTGCTTATGAAGAAAAAGCCAAACAGGCACGTCCGTGGGTGTTTCAGGAAATAAAGGCCTAGGCTTTTGTTGAGTGGAGATACTTTAATGTCTGGGGACATTTTAAAGATAGTCATAGCGCAGACATTGAACTCTTGCTAACATGCTAGCGAATAATATTTGCTTGCATGTGTGCATGTTATGAGGACTGGGCTTGAATAATGAAAAGAAGACTCGCTTACAGTATTTTGCTGTGTTTAGGTCTTGCGACAACGTTAACGGCATGCCAAAACGCGCCGACTGTTGTTGATCAGGTTCGAATTGCACAGACCACATTGGAAAATAAAGCGAATAATGCAACTTTATATTGTTCAGGGACTGAGAATTGTGAGTTTGAGCGAATCAATGACATTGTTGTGATGGATGCGAAATCCCATCGTATCAGTCAACAGGCAATGGAACACGGCATCATCCGTCTGGATGGTTCGGTTTTCAGCCGAAAACAGCAGGTCTATTTAAGTATACCTGCCAAGCAATATGAGGTTGTGATTCGTTTCTATCCAATTTCTCCAGACCGCGCCGAGATGTTCCATGTGATTCATGAGTTCAAGCCCCATCAGCGCTACACCTTTAAAATGTATCGGGACAGGGCAAAACGCTCAGGTAGTTTGTTGAATGTGTCTGCACCTGAACCCTTATGTGTGGATTTACAGCAAGAGCAGCATACCATTCGCCGCTTCTGCCGCCCATATGATGTGGTGACAGGACTGGGTGAGTTTGTTGAGAAAAAGATTTAATGACTTGCAGTTTAAAACTGCACTAATGAAACTGGAAAAATAGATGTCTAAACATATTTTAATTTTGGCAGGTGATGGGATTGGTCCTGAAATTGTGGGTGCTGCTGAGAAAGTCCTGACCAAGGTCAATGAAAAATTTAATTTAGGTTTGACATGGGAACATGGTTTATTGGGTGGTTCTGCGATTGATGCACATGGTGAACCTTACCCAGCTGTCACCAGTGAGCAGGCGAAAAAAGCCGATGCAATCTTGTTGGGCGCGGTTGGTGGACCTAAATGGGACAGCATTGAGCGTTCAATCCGTCCAGAACGTGGCCTGTTAAAAATCCGCAGTGAACTGAACCTGTTTGCCAACCTGCGCCCTGCAATCCTTTATCCGCAATTGGCGGGAGCTTCAAGCCTGAAGCCAGAAATTGTTGCTGGTCTGGATATCCTGATTGTGCGTGAGCTTACAGGTGGTATCTACTTTGGTCAGCCACGTGGTATCCGTGAACTGGAAAATGGTGAAAAGCAGGGCTATAACACTGATGTTTATTCAGAAAGTGAGATCAAGCGTATTGCCAAGGTGGCGTTTGAGCTTGCAGGTCTGCGTGGTGGCAAGGTGTGTTCAGTTGACAAGGCAAATGTCCTTGAAGTAACTGAATTGTGGAAGCAGACCGTAACTGGCTTGCAGCAGGCACAATATCCAGATATCCAGTTGTCACATATGTATGTTGACAATGCGGCCATGCAGTTGGTGCGTGCGCCAAAACAGTTTGACGTGATTGTAACAGGCAACCTGTTTGGTGATATCTTGTCTGATGAGGCGGCAATGCTGACAGGTTCAATTGGCATGTTGCCATCTGCCTCACTGGATGAAAATGGTAAGGGCATGTATGAGCCTTGTCATGGTTCAGCACCTGATATTGCGGGCCAGAATGTGGCAAACCCACTGGCAACCATTCTTTCTGTAGCAATGATGCTGCGCTATACATTCCGTGAGGAAATTGCTGCACAGGCCATTGAGGATGCGGTAGGCCAGGTGCTTGACCAAGGCCTACGCACAGCGGACATTATGGCTGAGGGAATGACCAAGGTCGGTACGGATGCAATGGGTGAAGCTGTGGTTGCGGTTTTAGGCTAAGCAACTTAGGCATCCCAAAAACGCAGCAATCGCTGCGTTTTTTTATAACATAAAAAATTAACAGGCTTTGCCTTCATAGCGGATGGAGCGGGCAATCTGTTGCTGATCCAGCTCAAAAATAATTTTGCATTGCAGGTTGAGGTCATAGGCACTGCCTGCATTGCCCATGCTTTGAATGGGAATGTTCTGGGCACCCATCTCGGCGGACTGGGCAATTGGAATGGGAATACGTACAGGACGGATCACCGTATAAACAAGCTGGTTGTTCTGGTTTTGGGGCTGGGCCAGGGTTTGCAGTCCTAAAGGTCTTAGGTCGAGCTGCTGCTGGATACTGCTTGCAGACTGGCCAATGTAAGGTTGTAGATAGTCGGGGAGGCTGGTGGTTCGCTGCGGAGAGGTCATACATGCTGACAGTCCAATGACTGAACAAAAGAATAGGGACCTTGAATTTATCATTATGACGTTCCTTTATCGTATTGATCTTTTTTTATTCAAAGCCAAAGGGCACATCTTGTCGAGTCCATTTGTGTGAACCAATCACAATATACATACCTATCTGTTTGTAAAGTAATGTTCAATTGACGCAAAATATGCTTAGATATGCCGCATAATTAAGCGATTGGGAAAAACTTGATGCGCAAGATAATTTTAGGGTTAATGTGTGGTGCTTTCGCCACATTGAGTTATGCAGATAATTGCGACAAGGCACGTAACACTTATGATGATATTTACTGTACCAATAAAATTTATGCCAGTGCCGATGCTGACTTAAACAAGAATTATCAGCAGTTACGCCAGCAGCTCAATGAGACACAACAAAAGATTCTAAAAAGGGCACAGCTCGCATGGATACGTCATCGCGACGCAAGCTGTACAGATTCACAGCAGAACAGTGTTGATGTGCAATGCCGCCTGACCACAACACAGGAACGCAATCACTGGTTGCTGGAACGTCTACGTGAATGCCAAACCGTGGGATGTAAAACCACACGTTTAAGTGAATAATCCCTTGTTTATGCACATAAAAAAAGCCACATATTGATGTGGCTTTTTTGCATTCACTAATTCTTAGCGTGCACGGTAAGTGATACGACCCTTGGTTAAGTCATAAGGTGTCATTTCAACTTTTACGCTGTCGCCTGTTAAAATACGGATATAGTGTTTACGCATTTTACCAGAAATGTGAGCAATAACTTCGTGACCGTTTTCTAGACGCACACGGAACATCGTATTAGGAAGCGTTTCGGTGACAACGCCTTCGAACTCAATGAGTTCCTCTTTATTGGCCATAGCCTACCTGATGATCAAATTGGAAAGGCGCAAATTATAGTCAATTTATTTAAATTTTACAAGATGAAGTCGCGGCAAAGCTTTGAGTAATCATTTGGAAAAAACTGTCAGACAATCGACGATTTTTTTTAACAAAAGAAGCAGAATAGTGTTGTCAGTTTGGTCAATCAACGTTAATCTAAATTTAGTGTTATTGTCACAATAAAGTATCTACAGGGAAGGGCACTGCGTGGGTCAGTTAACAGATGCATCGGTTGTATTGCGCTTTGGTTATCAGGCGATTCGTAAAGCTGGATTACCAACTGAAGAGATTTTAACAAAGGCAGGTGTCGCACTCAATCAGGTTGATACAAACGCCAGAACACCATTAAGTGCGCAGAACGCATTCTGGATTGCGGCACAGGACGTGAGCAATGACCCAGACATTGGTTTGCATTTGGGGGAGCATTTACCGCTTTATCGTGGGCAGGTGATTGAACATCTATTTATCAGTAGTGAAACTTTTGGAGAAGGCCTGAAACGTGCCTTGGCCTATCAGCGCCTGATCAGTGATGCCTTTGATGCCAAACTGGTGATTGCAGATGGTCGCTGTTACCTAAGCAATGGTGAGCAGTACTGGTCTGACCAATTTGTAAACCGTCATTTTTCTGAATGTGCGATGTCGGGCATTCTTCGCTTCTTTAAATTCATCACCGAAGGGCAGTTTCAGCCAATCTACATTGACTTCAACTTCAATGAGGGGGCGGATGATGATGAATATTTTCGGGTGTATGGCTGCCCTGTCAGCCTAGGTCAAAAAGAAACCCGCCTTTATTTTGATGATGCCGTGCTTGATTATCCATTATGGCAAGCTGAACCTGAATTGCTGCAACTGCATGAGCAGCTTGCAATTGAAAAGTTGCAGGAACTGGCCCGATATGATTTAGTGGGCGAGGTACGCCGTGCCATCGGTTCGACACTGGAAAGTGGTGAAACCACACTGGAAACTGTTGCAGCACAACTCAATATTACGCCACGCCGTTTACGTACCCAGTTGAGTGAAGCCAATACCAGCTTTCAGCAGATTCTTTCCGACTATCGCTGTCGTTTGGCAAAGAAGCTGCTGGCGAACACCAATGAAAGTGTGGAGCGTATCGTTTATTTAACAGGGTTCTCCGAACCAAGTACATTCTACCGTGCCTTTAAGCGCTGGACCAATGAAACGCCAGTGGAATACCGTAAACGCAAACAACGTTAGATTTTTTAGAATGACTAAGCCTTATCTTTTATCGATAGGGCTTTTTTATTCAGGCAGATTTAACCACTGTGGACCTAGTGGTGGCTGTGGCAAGCTAAACTCTTCAGGATAATAGGCCTGAATAAAGTAAAGTCCGTCAGGTGGGGCAGTAATACCAGCGGCTTTACGGTCCTGTGCAGCGAACATGGTGTCAATATGCTCAATCTCATACAGGCCCTGTCCAATCTCCAGTAAACACCCCATGATATTTCGTACCATGTGGTGTAGGAAACCGTCTGCCTGAATATCAAGAACTAAATAACGGCCATGTTCAAATAAACGACAATGCTCTACATGGCGTACAGGCTGGTTTGATTGACAGGCCGCTGCACGGAACGTCTCAAAATTATGAGTGCCTTCAAACTTGGATGCTGCTGCAATCATTTTCTCTGCATTTAGCGCATAATAGATATGCGTAACCTGTTTATGCAGTAACGCGGGGCGGTGAGGGGCATTATACACGACATAGCGATAACGACGTGCAGTCGCCTTGAAACGTGCATGGAAACTTTCATCCATGCACTTGATCCACTGAATTGAAATATCCTTTGGAAGCTGGCTGTTCGCACCCATCAGCCATCCACGTTCAGGACGGATTGCTTCAGTGTCAAAATGGGCAACCATATTGGTGGCATGCACGCCTGCATCGGTGCGTCCAGCACCATGTAATAGGATAGGTGCATTGGCAATTTTACTGAGAACTTTCTCAATGGTTTCCTGAACACTTGCAACGCCTGCCTGTTGGGTTTGCCAGCCACGGTATTGAGTACCACAAAATTCAATACCAATTGCATAACGTTGCATATTTAAACCTCAGTGCTAATGATGATGCCAATGTTCAAAGCGTTGATCATGGGTCGGGTATTTTAAATACATTTGCAATGTTTTTGCATATAAATCGGCATGACTGTGGCAATCATTGATTAAAATCCTGGCAGATTGCATCCATGAACTGACTGCATAACGCTGGTCAAGCTGACCAAAGGTAACCTGACTGCTGACAATGGTCAGGCACTTTTGATGATAGAGATCTTCAAACAAGGCCAAAATCTCATCGTTGACAGCGATATTGCCTGTTCCAAAACCTTGCAGCACCAAAAACTGTGGGGGTGCAGCCAGAATGTTTTTGAGTTGTAAGATCAGTTGTTGTTGCGGTATTGGCTGTAGCATGAGGTTAAGCACACACAGTTGTGCCGCTTGTGTAATGTGTTCATCCTGTACAATAAACTGATTGGCAGATGTCTGGCATTGCTGGGTAGCAGGGATTCCTGTAAAAGCATCCAGTTCGGTTGTGTGTACTTTCAATGTGGTTTGGGCATGAAAAACCTGTTGATGGAAAGCAAGGTATACACCCATAGGGAGTTTCAACACCTGTTCCAGTGCCAGATACAGGTTTCCAAGCGCATCGGTAAATTCCCGTGTGTCATTTCCCTCAATATTCAGTAGCGGATACTGGCTTCCTGTAATGATTGCATGGCATGAATCTCCCAGAAAACGGGCAAGTGTTGCCGCAGCATAACTCAGTGTGTCTGTACCGTGAATAATCACGAAATGCTGGTAATTGTTGTGCTGTAACTGCTGAACCTGTTGTATCAGTTGCAGCCAGTCCATTGCCGTGCATGCGCTACTGTCCTTAATGCTGGGAGCTGCGAAACATTGAACCTGTAAATGGGGGGGGATAATCTTTTCCAGCAAAGGTAAAAAGGCTTCCTCAGGCATTGGCATAAGTGGTTCGCCAATACAGCCAAATGTACCACCCATATAAATCAAAGCGATTTTTTGCATAATCAGAATTTTTGGTATAAAAAAAAGCAGTCTATAAGACTGCTTATATTAGACGGATCAAATTCAGGAAGCTATTTTATTGAGTAACTTTTCTGAACGTTGTTGTTGCTCCGCATTTAGAAGAGCTTGGCTGTTCTTTAACAGTTCCCGTGCTGACTCATAGGCACCGAGCTCAATATATTGTTCAGCCAGTTCAAGGTTAAGCTGTGCTTCATCAAGCTGTTGCAGATCAGGGAATGATTGGGCCAAAGGATCATTGCCAGTTGCGGGTGCTTGCGGTGCTGGTTCAATAAATGCTGTTTTAGGTTCAGTCTGGGTAACTGTCTCTGTAACATCAAAGGTGAACTCGGTTTTTTCAGCCGCAGGTGGCGTCTCTAGTTTATTCTCAGATGGTTCAAAATTAAAATCCAGGCTTGGAGCTGGAATATCCTCTGACTTGGTTTCAGTCTGGTTTGAACCGACTTCCAGACTGGATAAGTCAAAGTTTAATTCTGGCTTGCTCTCTACAGTTTTTGTTTCTTCAACTGCTGGAGAAGTGGTACTTGGTTCTAAATTGAATGAGAACTCAAGTGGCTGCTGTTGTTCTTTTGTCTCAACGGGTTCAGCTACAGGACTAGGCTCAGCACTTTCTTTCTGTTCAAAAGAAAAGTTGAAATCCAGGGGTTGAACTTCAGGAACTTGTTCAGCAGGTTTTTCCTGTTCAGCGGGTGTGGTGTATTCAGACTGTAAATCATCAAAAGACTGTGTTGCTGGGGTTTGAACCAGTGCATCAAAATCAGCGGTATTGTTCTGAACAGGGGTTGCAGCAGGTGTATGCGGTTGTTGAAAATTACTTGGGCTAAACTCAATTGAGTCAGGCTGTCTGTTTCTTTCATACTCACGGTGTTTGGCTTCAGCGGCTTGCGCAATCTCTTCCAGTTTTAAGGCATGGACATGCTTGATCAACTGATCAGCGGCAAAATCATCTTTTTGTGCCAAATGAATATCAAGCAGGAACAGGTACAGCTCATGCTGGGTATTATCCTGTTTTAAGGCCTGATTGATTTGTGCTTCAGCAGTCTGGTAGTTGCCACTTTGAATTTGCTGTTCAAGTTTCTGGCGGAGACTGTCTGGAATCGGGTTCGTGGATTGTGGGGCGGCTTCCTGTTCTTCACGTGCCAGTGTCGTACGTGAAACTTTTTTTGTAGCTGCTGTTTTAGCTGTCTTGTTGGCACCCTTTTTGGATGCTGTATTGCCTTGATTGTCCCCCCGTTTTTTTAAAACGACTGCAACAACCAGTACAACGACTAGCAGTACAATTATTATAGTTGACATGATCCATACCCCTTGAAGATAGAGCCGCTTTTGTGCAAATTTATGAGAATTTTCCCGTAACCTAGCGTGTTGGCTTTTTAGTTTCCTGTTGCGCTTTCAGTTGTTCCTGTAGCTCTGCAAGCCGAGCATTCAGTAGCTGAATCCGTTGTTCCTTACCACGTAATGCCAATTCTAACTGTGTTACGTTTCTCTGTAATGTAACGGTTTTTTCGCGTGCTGTCATAACTTTTAATGATAAATCTGCACTGGTTTTCTGCTGTAGTGTGTCTTTTTTCGCACTTCCAGTACTGGAATCTTGATTACTTTCAGCAAGCAGGGTCATTTCCGCCTGTTGTAAGCGATATTTGGCTTTTCCTGCTGGTGCACCATGTGGTGTTTGGGCTGCAATTTGATTTGCATTTGGGTTTTGGTGGCTTGGGACAGTGCCCAGATTGAAATTTAAATGAGCACCCTGTCTTAACCGATTGGCATTGCCACCAATAAAAGCATGTTCATTTTGGGTCTTGATCTGGTTCATGACTTTGTACACAGGTTGTTGGGTTTGCCCCGCAATTCTTTGTGCAATGCTCCATAGCGACTCATTACGTCGAACCACATGCTGCTGTTGACTATTTTCAGCTGATGCTGCGGATGGGGATGGCTGTTTAATTGGCTGCTCTTTATTTTTTGCCAGATATTCAGCCACGGTATCCTGCTTTTTTTCCACAAGTTTATTTTCAGTATTTTGGATTGGTTTCTCTGCAGGAATATTTTCATTGGCTGGCTGGGCATTTGCTGCCTGAACAACAGCAGCCTGCTGAACTTCCTGCTTGATTGTTGGCGTAGGAACTACTGGTTTTTGCTCAGCCACTGCTGTATTGGACACGGGAGGTGGTGCTGGATTGCTTGCTGCCTGAACAATAGCCGCCTGTTGAACCTCCTGCTTGATTGTTGGAGTGGCTGGCTTTTGCTCAGTCACCGCTGTTTTAGCTGTCGTTGCTTGTGTATTGCTGCCTGCCTGAATAGTGGTCGTCTGTTCTGCTTTAGCTGGAGGTGCAACCGAGCTGGCTGTGACAACAGGCGCTTTGCTCTCTGGAACATTTAATGCAGGAGGAAGAGCAAAGGGTGCGTTTAGGAGTTTCTCCTGCTTTAGGTTTGTTTCTTTTGAATTTGTTGCTGCATTTGCGTTGTAACGTGTACTTTCTGGTAGGTTCAGTGCAATATCTTTTTCACTGACAATGTATTTAGGCGCCAGCGTTTTTTCATTGCTGCTTTTAGCCGCCGCAATCTGGGTTTTTTGGCGTATTGGCTGTCTGATATGTTTTAGGTGTGCTGCACCATTTTCCTGAATTTTAACAATAATGTTCAGCTCGGCGTCGGTCATTGGTCTTGAAGAGGTAATGACAATCACCCCTTCACCCTTGTTGTTACGACGTGTAAAAAAATTAAGGGCGGCGGGTGGCTGGTGTGTTGCACCGAGCATCATCAGGTCTTCTGGCGTTGCAAGGCTAACATCCAGTTTTGAATTGGCATCTGCCTGATGAAAGCTCATTTCTGCATAAAGCAACTCGCCTGGTGCGGACTGGATTTGCAATGGATCAAGTGTGATTGCATAAAGATGTTGCGAGGATAATATGGTTAAAATGGCAATTTTTAATTTGTTATAAATAGTCATCTCGATCCATGAAACAGTGATGTTTTAGTCAATTCAAAAGTATACATTACCGTGATGTAAATGAATTGTAAAATCTTCATCGGCAATCATAAGAAAAAAGCCGATCAACTGTGATCGGCTTTTGATTTTCATCTATTTTTTGCTTAGGCGTTCTTGTATTCCACCAAGATGCGTAACATACGGCGTAACGGTTCTGCTGCACCCCAGAGCAGTTGGTCACCCACTGTAAACGCGCCCAGATATTCTTTACCCATATTCAGCTTGCGCAGACGGCCTACTGGAACAGTTAAAGTACCTGTAACCGCAACAGGGGTCAGGTCAGTCATGGAGGCTTCGCGGGTATTTGGAACCACTTTTGCCCACTGGCTTGAATTGCGGATCATGTCCTCAATCTCGTCAAGCGGTACATCTTTCTTTAATTTCAAAGTAATGGCTTGAGAATGACAACGCATTGCACCAATACGAACACAGTGACCATCAATTGGAACAATTTGTTGATTGCCCAGAATCTTGTTGGTTTCAACCTGACCTTTCCATTCCTCTTTTGACTGGCCACTTTCAAGTTGCTTGTCAATATAAGGAATCAGCGAGCCAGCCAGTGGCACACCAAAGTTGGCTTTAGGAAAACCTTCGCCACGTTGCAGCTCAGCAATTTGATGGTCAATATCCAGAATTGCAGATTTTGGATCATCCAGTAAGTCTTTGGTATTGTTGTATAAATAGCCCATACCTGTGATCAGTTCACGCATGTTTTGCGCACCTGCACCAGAAGCAGCCTGATAGGTCATTGAAGTTGCCCATTCCACCAAATTGTTCTGGAACAGTGAACCTAGGCCCATCAGCATTAGGGAAACGGTACAGTTGCCACCAACGAATGTTTTAGTACCATTCACCAAACCATCCTTGATCACGTTCAGGTTGACTGGATCAAGCACAATGATGGCATCATCCGCCATACGCAGGGTGGATGCGGCATCAATCCAGTAACCATCCCAGCCCTCAGCCTTAAGCTTTGGGAAGACTTCAGAGGTATAGTCACCGCCCTGACAGGTTAAAATGACATCCATTTGCTTCAGGCTGTTAATGTCTGATGCATCCATAAGTGCTGGGGCAGTCTTACCACCAAATGCAGGCGCTTCACCACCTGCATTACTGGTAGAAAAATAGAATGGCTCAATGTGAGCGAAATCATTCTCTTCAACCATACGTTGCATCAGGACAGAACCAACCATCCCACGCCAACCGACCAGACCTACTTTCATGTCATTGTGCCTCGGTATGTAAAAAACTTTTAAGGGGTTTGAGTGTATCAAAAGTGCCCGCAACTGCAAGCTTTACCTAAATAAAACCATAATTTTCTTGAGTGGAATAACTTGTTTATATTAGATAGAAAATTGATAAGACCATAACATGATTCAGAAATCCACAACATCAGCAATGAAGTGTAATAAGAGTAGGGCAAAATGATAGTAATTGAGGTTTGTGCGGTGCTGGCGATCTGGTTGAGTGGATGGTCATTGATTCGACGGGATGAGTGGTGGTTTCGGGGGGCTGATTTTCCAAGATTACAAATTCTGTTCGTGGGATTGGTTGCGCTTGCGGGCCTGCTTTTTATTGATGCCGAGTGGACATCCATTAGGGAGTTGCTGCTTTTGGGTGTGATTGCGGCGGTTGCCTACCAACTTAAGATGGTGCTGCCTTATACACCTGTCTGGAAAAAGCAGGTTTTGCATGTGCGTCGGGATCAACTGAATGTTGAGCAGCAAATCTCATTGCTGGTCGCCAATGTGCTGACCCCGAACCATAAATATCATCTGTTGCTGGAACAGATTGACCATTTGCAGCCTGATGTGGTGCTGACACTGGAAACAGACCAGGTTTGGCAGGAGGCATTAAAACCGATTGAAGCGGATTATCCTTACCGTGTTGCAGTGCCTCAGGATAATTTGTATGGAATGCATCTATATAGTCGCTTGCCGTTAGCGGATACCGAAGTGAAATTTATCCTGAGTGATGAAACCCCATCCATCCATGCAACAATACGCCTGCGTTCGGGGCTAAGTGTGCAGTTGTATTGTCTGCATCCAAAGCCGCCAAGTCCCACAGAGGCAAAGGATTCCACCTTAAGGGATGCTGAACTCCTGATTGTGGGCGACCAGATCAAGGATATTGATGAGAGCTGTATTGTGATGGGTGACCTGAATGATGTGGCATGGTCAAGAACCACCCGCCTGTTCCAGCGGATCAGTGGTTTGCTTGACCCGCGTGTGGGACGTTATTTTATGAATACCTTTCATGCGGATTATCCACTGTTACGTTGGTCGCTGGACCATATTTTCCACAGTACGGACTTTGGTCTGGTTGAAATGAAGCGTTTGCCCCATATTGGTTCAGACCATTTTCCAATCTATGTGGTGCTGCAAACGGGAAAGATATTTGAACAAAAGCAGGAAGAGCTGGAGCAGACAGAAAGTGATGAGGACGAGGCGCAGCAGGCGATTCAGGAGGGCATAGCGAAAGCGGAACAGGAGGAAAAAGTGGTGGTGGATGAACTTGCCCAGACTCATAAAAGTGCAATCATTAAGAATAATCACTAAACTCTCATGTAAGCATTATCGTACAGTGATTTAGGTCCACAGCGAATAGTCTTGGCCGCTTAAAAGATTTATTCTAAATACATCAGCACAGGGACGCAGGAAAGGATTTCCGATTAAGGATAGCGACGCTGAGATGGAAAAAGCATCATGGATATGATGCATGCTATGGAAGCAAGATAATAAAAATATTGTGAAAGCACAACCTCATTTGCCCGAGTTTTACAGGATGCGAAACTCGGGTTTTAATTTTCTATTGAGCCATTTTCATTTTTTGCATTGGTTTTCCAGCTGTTGGCTGTTCTGGCGGTGCTGTTTCATCTTCCTGTTCGGTTACAGGTATTTCCTCTTCACCCATTGAGTCCCCAGCTTCATCTGGTCTGGCAGCATCCTCTGGGTCCATGACTTTCTTTGGTTTGAAAATCTTGTCTACTGGAAGTGTGATCTCCAAAGGCTGACAGCGTGTCCAGCGTAAATCGTTGCTTGATGACTGGATACTATAATTGGCTGCTGTATATTTGATTTTCCAACGGTCAGCATCTGACGGTAGTTTGGCATCAAATTCGTAGATGCGGGTTTCATAAGGGCGTAGCACCTGAATACTGTCTTGTTCTGCTGCACATCTTAAATATTGGTCTGACTGAATATGTACATTGCCCAGTTCCGACCATAATTCGACCTGTTGGCATTGTGGTACCTGCTCAAATATATAGTTTGGTGTGGTATTTCTCAGCTCAATCTGTAATGGTGTTGCCGCAAGCTCCTGTACAGTGCCTGACGGGATGGGTTGCTTGCTATCACCATAGATAAATTGCATGGAGCGTTGTATGCCAAGACATTCATCTACAACTGCATCAGGGATGGTCATATAATATTCATAGCTATCTTCATCACCTTTACCATTGCCTGTTGCATCACTGCCTCCAGGTCGGGGTTTTTGCGTGCCTGAACCACTGCCACCCAGACTGACATTGGCCGCCAGATAATGGTAATCATCGCCACAGGCGGTCATGGCACTGGCCAAACTACAGAATAAAAGCACTAGACCTAAATTTTTACCTGAATTCATTTTATCCACCCTTATAAATATAAGGTACTTGTAGATTTATTTTTCTATCGTACTGATAGACCCCGAAACGAAACTGATAGTCCGCATTCTGTTTTTCCTGGTCTTGTTCGCAGTAGTGAATGGCGGCGTTGAGTAACTGTTTTGCCATGTCCTGCCATAGTTCAAGGCTAAGTTGGCGTAGCGCTTCAATCGATGACATGGTGAGTTTTTCCGCCAGTACGGCCTGTTCCAGATGGGTAAAACTTTTGTCACTAATGAAGTTGTCAATACCCGCTGCAAGATGATCGCTTAAGTTTGCGGAGAACAGTGCCTTGCTTTCCTGCATCTGGTTGTCTGGTGTAAAGCTATTCTGTTGCAGCACCACCTCCTGCCCGACCTGTTGCACCACACCCAAACGTTGTAGTTCAAACAAAATTGAACGGGGATGTTTCTCGGTTGAGATATGTCTGACCAGCGCCTCAAAACTGTTTTCCTCACCTGAGACTGGAATCTGGTGTGGCAATTCAAGGGCAATCCAGCGTGCAATCACACGTGCGGGAACACTAATGGCATAGGTTGCCTTGGCTGTTTCAGTGAGCTGGGTGGCCTGTTGCCGAAAGGCACTGACATCCTTGCGGTGCAGGCCAGAGAGTAGGCTGACGGCAGAGTCAGTTTTATTCTGCTTGATCCTTCCCAGCTCAGCCAGGGCCTGTTCGTAGAAAACAGGTTTCAGGGCAGCCACAAAGTCGGTATAACCCACCCCTGAATGAATGAGCCAATGCGCAATATGCTGCATCATTGGCACAATGCTTTCCAACGTGGTTTCTGCGTCCTGGGGAATCACGCCTTGTGTATTGGCAGAGGATTGCTCTATAGCGGCGGTCATTTGGTCGGCTGGTTTTTCCATATCAAAATACCCTAAGCGGTTGATGCACTGAAGCAGGCAAGTGTCTGATCCCAACTGCTAAACAGAGGATGGGAATGTCTCGGCACCAGCATTGTCAATATTAAAATGAGTAAAAGAGACACTGATGGACACATCTAAACTTTCCACACAGTGCCACCAACCCAATGGAATGAACAGGGCCTCTCCCTCATTCAGCACACATTCAATTCTGCTGCTCTGTGCAAATTCAGGAAAGGATTCTACGAGATTTGCTGCATGGGGATCAGCAATTTTACTGAACACCGCAACATCATTGTACAAATGGGCGACTTGTAGGGCTGGAATGAGGGTGACCTTTTTCCTGCCATAGACCTGAACCAGAACGTTATTGGTTAAGTCATGGTGCAGGGGGGTAAATGCACCCTTGGGGCCAAACCAGATAAAGCTGCGATCTGTCATCTGTGTGTGGTCGGTATAGCCATGAAAATGCCCAATATCCCTAAATAGCTTGGCCAGACTGGATTGGCTCGCTTTGGCATTATTCGCCGTCATGTAAAAATTATTGGAATGATCGGTTTGGGTGACGAGGTCAACATAGTCACGCATGGTCATTTTGGTTTTGTGTCGGATGGAGTTTCTTTCAAAGAGTGGGTCCTGTTCACGGTTAAACTGGACCTCAATCTCCTGATCACCCACCACCTGCTGAAAATACGCGGGTGACCAGCTTTTCAGCGCTGACCAGTGATCAATCGCATGCGTCAGGATAACGGGTAAATTTCTGCTGTAATAATGCTGAATAAAAAAATCAAAAGAAGGTACTTGGATACGTGCAATCTGTTGGTATTCAGGGTTGAGTCGTGCAAAGCGGTCTAAGGTATCCAATAGCCAATTTCTCTTTTTGACTAAAAAGTGCTGTTGCTGGGCAATCTGAAAATAGGGGTCCTGTTTAAGCTGTACCAGCTCTTGAGAAATGGATTTTTCACTGAGGCCCTGAGCCTGAAGTGTTTGATAAATATCTATTTGAGGTTTTTTTTCAAGAACCGCCTGAGCCAGCCATTTTTTTTGTTCGATACTGAAATGGACGGTGGACTCAGCAGGACGTGCTATCCCAGTCAATGACTCCTGCGGTCCAGTAAAAGTTTCATCTGCCTCAAGTGTAATCAGGCCCTCACGCAGCAAAATATTGGCAAGCTCCACAGGGTTGCAGCCACGTTCAAAGTTTTCTTCCAGCCATGCACGCCATTCCTCTGGTAATGCATTGAATTGTCTTATTAAGTTTTGCTGAGCATCCATAGCTTTTGACCTATCAATACAATGATTTGACCTTTTGTCTAGGGGCTGTTGACATTTCACCTTGCGAGCTTTCAGCTCTCATTGCGACAGAGGACATTTTTTAGACGGTACAAGGCATGTTTTGCGTAACTTAGTGATTCTAAGTAAGCAAGACATAACGCAGTAGCGGCAAAAAATGTCCCTGTCCCGCAGGGTTATGGCTAAAACTACCTCAAACTTCGTTATGAAACTTGGTAAGGGAATGCCCTTACCTACGTCTCATGCCTTGTTTGAGTTGTTTAGCCTATAACGCAATGCATGGCTGAAATATCAACAGACCCTAAATTTAAGCATAAAAATATTTGCACTCAAGCAGAAAAGTGTTAAATTTTCACAGACAATATATGTGAAAATTTCACACAGAGGGCAACATGATGAAAAATATATTGACTCAACTTGCGATTGGCATGACATGCGCGGCTTTGGTGGGATGTGGTGGAAGCTCATCTTCGAATAACACCCCCACGCCGACTCCAACCCCCACGCCAACTCCCACACCGACTCCAACTACCGTTGCGGACCGTTTTGTGGGAACATGGATGGCTGGGCAGGGGGCCTGTATCAATGGTTCTGGCTTAAAAATGAATATTGTCAAGATGGCGGACAATAGCATCCGTTTTGTCAGCGAAACGGTAAAATATGCGAATGCAAAAGACTGTACGGGTGAACTTTCCCCAAGCTACAAACAGCCAAGTGAATTTAGTTTGGTGACTGAAATTGGGGCAGCACAGACGGTACAAAGCTCCAGCTTTAATCAGGCACAATGGCAACTTGAGGTTGCTGGTAAACTGGGTAGCAAACAGCCTGCGGTTTTGGGCTTTAAAAATGCGGATCAGTTCTGTCTTGTGTCCACAGATCAGCCGAATGACATCCATGCCTATCTACAACAGGTTGATTTTAGTCGGGTGAATACCTGTTATACCCGTAGCGCTCCCTCTTTAAGCCAGCAAAAGCCACAGCAGCTTGTTGCAACCGCAAGTTATCGTTTCGGCGACAATCAAACGGCATGGGCAGATGTTCTGAACCAGTTGAATGACCAAGGTCGCCAAGGCTATGCACTCATTACACCGTCAGTTGCATTGAAAAATCCAGAGGGAAGCAACAGCATCTACAAAAACTTATATGTGAAAAATAACGCCTCACAGGATACCTACACCTATACCACAGCTGATGTAAGCACCAATATTGTTGCCAGCCGTTATACACTTTGGTTTGATGAACTGAAAAAGCAGGGTGCCTTGGGCTATCTCTACAAGCTATCTTTTGGAGAAACCTCGAATAATACCCGCAAATATTTATTTGTAAAAAATGACCAAAAACCAGCGACCTATAGTTATGAAAATCGTTTTATAACAGATACGACCAGAGCCAATATTCTGGCTGCGTTTAATGACATGGGCGCAAAAGGCTGTAAATTAATTGATGCAGGATCTACCTATACCAATAATGGTACAAGTAACGGCACATTCTATGTGACCACCTGTGTAAACAGCAGCACGCATCATGGTACCTATAACTACCGTTATTTCCAGGTTGAACGTAATATTCCATTTAATGCCGAAGATGTGGCGAAGCTGGAAAAACTATTAAAAGAGCAGGCCGCAGAGGGTTACCGTCTGATTGACAAGGATAACAGTATTGGTTTTGGAATTAACACCAAAGGATATTTGTTTGAGAAAGATAGCGAAAACACAGGCGCGGTTGAATACAAGGTCTATTCAGAAGATGCGGCAGATGGTCTGGAAAGCCCATATGGCGTTGAAAACCGTATTCAGGATCAGGGTAAGCTGGGCTGGTTCTTTGCAACACGATTGGGTATGGTGTATACCAACTCACCTCAAAATTATGACCTGGCAACAGGTGTGGTTTTTCCTAAATAAACCATTCAGGATGCGGTGAAAAAAATCTGTGCTTTCAGGCACAGATTTTTTTATGGTTAATAGATTTTGTCATAACCTTCAGGTCGCGTTTTAAAACGGCGGTGAAACCACATCCATTGTGTTGGGGCGATTCTAAGCTGGGCTTCAATAATCTTGTTCACGCGAACAGCATCATCCATTTCATCCTCACTTGGCATATTTTCAACCATTGGCTCAATCAGCACTTTGTACTGAGGATTGCGGATATCACCATAACGGTAGAAATAAAGGGGAATGGCAACAGATTTGGAAATTTTTAACAGGCGACGATGTGCAGTCACCGTTGCGGCAGGAACACCAAAGAAAGGAGCCATCACCCCTTGCTTTAAACCAAAATCCTGATCGGGACTATACCAGATTGCACCGCCATCCTTGAGCCTGCGAATCAGGCCACGCATATCATCGTGGTCAATCTGGTGCTGGTAAATGGTGGCGCGGCAACGATAAATCAGCATATCCAGCATGGGATTGTTTTGTGGACGATAAACCACATCGGGCTCAAAGTATTGAGCACAGATATAACCGCCTGCATCCAGCAGGGTACTATGTGTGCCAAGCAATAAGATGCCTTTACCCTGTGCTTTGGCATGGGTAATGTGTTCCAGACCGTCAATGCTATGACGACCCTTAAACCATTTCGGACAGTACCAGGCATTCAGTGTCTCAAACACACCCAGCATCATATCCACAAACACCTGCTTCGCCTGTGCCTCAACCTCGGCTGGTGACCATTCAGGAAAACATAATTCCAGATTCCTAAGCGTGGTTTTACGGCGTGACTTGAGTAAATGCCAGCATAAGGCAGCCAGGCCATGTGCGAGCCGCCATTGAATTGCCCAAGGCAGGATTGCCAGTAGCATGAGAAAGCTGATGGCGATCCAGATTTTCCAGTATTTGGGTAATAGGAATTCCCATTGAAATTCGCCAGGTATATAAGACTGCTGTTGACTCATAAACTTAGAAATATGAATGACATTGAATTTTGCAGCAGTGTAGCATGAACTTGGTTTTGCAACTTTAAATATGGCTTTAAACCCAGACTGTTTTATATTAAGACATTGATGGGTGATCATCAGAACAGGAGCATATTTTGAAAACCATAAGAATTATCAAGGGTGATATTACCCAAGTTGCTGTAGATGCGATTGTTAATGCGGCAAACACCTCGCTTTTAGGTGGTGGTGGTGTGGATGGCGCAATTCATCGCAAAGGCGGGGCTGAAATTCTGGCGGAATGTCAAAAGATACGCGCCAAGCAAGGAGGCTGTGGGGTGGGAGAAGCTGTGGTTACCACTGCTGGAAATCTGCCTGCTCAATATGTCATTCATACCGTTGGGCCAACATGGCGCAAAGGTGAAAATAATGAAGCGATTTTGCTGGAAAATGCTTATCGCAACAGCTTTAAACTGGCTGAGAGCTTACAGTTAAAGACAGTTGCCTTTCCCAACATTTCAACTGGCGTGTATCGGTTTCCAAAACAGGCTGCGGCGCAGGTTGCCTTAAGAACGATATGTGAGGAACTAAACAAGGGGCAGTCAGTACAGGAGGTGATTTTTGTCTGTTTTGATGATGAGAACCTTAAAATCTATCAGGAAATTAAAGCTGATTTTTTATCGCAAGATATTGAGATAATTTAAATAGAAAGTGGGATGGCAATCATACCAATTAATTGATTAATTAAAGTGGTGCGATTGCCATCGTCATACAAAATGAATGAGTACCCTATTTAGAAATGGTACTTTTCTTTAATTCCCTTTAGACAGGTTCTCCAACGTATCCCAACGTTCCAGTTTTTCCAGCATGACTTCCTCAATTTCGGCTAAACGCTGGCTGGCTTTGGTGGCTGCTTCCGCATCTTTTACAAACCACGAACCATCAGCAAGTTTTGAAGAAAGTTCAGCCTGTTCCTTTTCCAGTTTTTCAATTTCAGCAGGAAGCTGTTCAAGCTCACGCTGATCTTTATAACTAAGTTTGACTTTTTTCGGTGTAGCCGCAGTCAATGCTGCTGCCTCTGCTTTGGCCTGAGCCTTTTTCACATCGCTTTTTTGATCAACCACTTTCTGGTCAGGACGTTGTTCCAGATAGTCTTGATAGCCACCGATGTATTCATCAATATTGCCTTTGCCATCAAAGACCCAGGTTGAGGTCACGACATTGTCCATAAAGGCACGGTCATGCGAGATCAGCAACAGGGTGCCTTTATACTCAGACAGCATTTCTTCCAGCAATTCAAGCGTTACCATATCCAGGTCGTTGGTCGGCTCATCCATCACGATCAGGTTTGACGGTTTGAGCAATAGTTTTGCCAATAGGATACGGTTGCGTTCCCCACCAGACAGTGCCTTTACAGGGGTACGGGCACGTTCTGGTGAAAATAAGAAGTCTTGCAAATAGCTATAGATATGACGGCGGTTACCATTGACATCAACAAAGTCAGAACCCTCTGAAACGTTTGCCATTACCGTTTTTTCAAGGTCCAGCGCATTGCGTAACTGGTCAAAATAGGCAATTTCGAGTTGTGTTCCAGTCTTGACTGAACCACCATGTTCGATTTCACCTAAAATGGCCTTGATCAAGGTGGTTTTACCCACGCCATTGTCACCAACGAGACCAATACGGTCTCCACGCAACACGATTGCGGAGAAGTCCTTAATCAGTGGCTGTTCATTATAGCTAACACGTAGATGTTCAATTTCAAACACCAGCTTGCCTGAGCGATTGGCTTCCTGAGTTGCCATGCTGACTTTGCCCTGTTGTGAACGACGTGCTTTTGATTCTTCACGTAACGCTTTTAGGGCGCGGACACGTCCCTCGTTACGGGTACGACGTGCCTTGATGCCTTGACGAATCCAGGCTTCTTCCTCAGCAAGCTTTTTGTCAAATAAGGCATTTTGTTTTTCCTCTGCCTCCATTTGCTGTGCTTTGAGGTCGAGGTAACGTGAATAATTGCCCTCATAACCACGCAAAACACCACGATCAAGCTCAACAATACGTGTTGCAATGCTGTCAACAAAGGAGCGGTCATGCGAGATAAATAGTAAAGTAAGATTATTCTGGTCGAGTAGGAATTTCTCCAGCCATTCGATGCTTTCAACATCCAGATGGTTGGTTGGTTCGTCCAGCAATAACACATCAGGCTGGGTCAGTAGTGCACGGGCAAGCAACACACGACGCTTACGTCCACCAGACAAGTCAGCCAGATCGGCGTTTGGATCAAGTCCCATTTTACCCAAAATGGTGTTGACCTTGTTTTCCAGTGCCCAGCCATCCAGTTGGTCAAGTTTGTGCTGGAGCATGCCCATACGGTCACAGGCTTCCATATCGCCCAGAACACAGGCATCGCTTGCCTCATGATATTCTTTTAATACGCTTGCTGCTTCGCCTGCGCCATCGGCAACAATGTCGGCCACCTTACCTGAATCCATTGGCACATCCTGGGCCAGCATGGAAACGGTTAAACCATTTTGAATCGAAACTTCACCTGTATCGGGTAATAGGCTTCCCTCAATCAGTTTTAATAAAGTAGACTTACCCTCGCCATTACGACCGATTAAACAGACTCGTTCGCCACGCTCCAGATTAAAGTTCGCGCCGTCGAGTAGGGCAGGTCCGCCAAATGCGAGATGGACATCCCTTAAAGTAATATAGGCCATAATGTTTCCTAAAAGCTCAGATGAGGTCTGAAATGACTAAACCAAAAAATTTTGATGATCACGCGTCATTTTCCGCACCCATTGAAGATTTGCAAGTGCGAATTGCATTTTTGGATGATTTAGTTGAGCAATTGAATCAACAGCTCGCCATTCAGACGCGGGAAATTGCTGATTTAAAAAAACAGATGCAGTTGTTGTACCAGCGTGTTGAGGCATCCGATTTGTCTGATGGAATAGCCCCTTTTGATCCCATGAGTAATAAACCGCCGCATTATTAATTGTTTTAAGGTTAGGTAATGACTTTATTACTGTTAAAAGCGCTCTGATATTATTGTTTGTGTGTTTACGGCATCAATACTCTTTTAAACTTTAAAATAATACCTTTAAATATAATGTTATCTATTTAAGTTTGAATCTTAACTGATTATGTTGAATATAGAATGTAAGGAAAACTTGCCTTTTTGATTCAACTTATGTAACGCTAATAAAAGGAAGTTTTAGGCGGCTTTATGAGTAATATTGGAATTTGGATCACGGTTGCGATTGTACTGTTTGTACTTGGCTCTATTTTTGGCTTACGTGTCAGTCCACGGGAAAAGGCGCTTGGCATGATGCGTGAGCAGGCCCGTAAGATGGGGCTGCATCCACGTTTGATTGTGGCACCAGAATGGACAAAAATTCCAATGGCATCGGAAAAACGTGCCAGCATGGTGGCTTATTATAGTGTACTGATTCCAGATGCGCGTTTGGCACTCATGCGGGCCAGAGTGGTGGATGGAAAGCTTCAGGTGGTGCAGGGTGATCAGAAATTTAATGATTTAACCATTGCATTAAAAGGAGTTTATGCTATTGATATGCAAGCGAACTGTGTCGGACTGTACTGGGATGAGGAAACTGACCTAAGAGCCACACAACTCGATGATATGAAAGCTTATTTACATGAATTGGCACAACGCTAATTCATTGATTGATTATAGGAAAAACGATTTATTATGGCGAATACTCCACGCTCTGCTTCAGAAAGCACAGCAGCTCCCACATCTGCTGCAAAAAAACGTGCCTTGGTGATTGTGGAGTCGCCTGCAAAAGCGAAAACCATTAATAAATATTTAGGTTCACAATTTGTTGTCAAGTCATCAGTGGGTCATGTACGTGACCTGCCTACAGGTGGTGGTGCAAAATCGACTGAAAAGAAGCCTGCAACCCGTACCAAGTTAACCGAAGAACAAAAAGCTGAAAAGGCTCAATCGGCACTGATCAACCGTATGGGTGTCGATCCAGAACATGATTGGATTGCACATTATGAGGTGTTGCCTGGCAAGGAACATGTGGTTGCTGAACTCAAGAAGCTTGCCAAGGATGCCGATGCCATCTATCTCGCAACGGACTTGGATAGGGAAGGAGAGGCGATTGCCTGGCATTTACGGGAAGTGATCGGTGGCGATGACAGCCGTTACCATCGTGTCGTGTTTAACGAGATCACCAAGAATGCCATTCAGGAAGCGTTTAAACAGCCAACACGTCTGGACTTGAACCGTGTCAATGCACAACAGGCACGTCGTTTCCTTGACCGCGTAGTGGGTTTTATGGTGTCGCCGTTGCTGTGGGAAAAAATTGCCCGTGGACTATCGGCAGGTCGTGTTCAATCGGTTGCGGTAAAACTGGTGGTGGAGCGTGAGCGTGAAATCCGTGCTTTTATCCCAGAAGAATATTGGCAAGTTTTTGCAGACACGCTATCAAAGAAAGATGACATTCGCCTTGAAGCGGTTAAGCAGGCAGGTAAGCCCCTTAAACTCAAGAATAAAGCAGAAACTGATGCTTTACTCAGCGTATTAAAAGATGCCGAATATAAGGTGGCACTGCGTGAGGATAAACCGACCAAGGTCAATCCAAGTGCGCCATATATCACCTCAACCTTACAACAGGCGGCTAGTACACGTTTAGGTTTTTCGGTGAAGAAAACCATGATGCTGGCGCAGCGTTTGTATGAGGGTGGTTTTATTACCTATATGCGTACTGACTCAACCTTTTTGAGTGATGACGCGGTGAATATGGTGCGTAACCATATCCAGCAAAATTTTGGTGAAAAATATATCCCAGCCAAACCAAACCGTTATGGTAACAAGGCGGGTGCGCAAGAGGCGCATGAAGCAATCCGTCCATCGGATGTTGGATTGACTGGGGATAAACTTGCGGGCGTGGAGCGTGATGCACAACGTCTGTATGACTTGATCTGGCGTCAGTTTGTTGCCTGTCAGATGACACCAGCAGAATATCTATCTTCAACTTTAACTGTTGAAGCGGCAAATGTTGAGTTAAAGGCAAAAGGCCGTACTTTGGTATTTGATGGCTTTACCCGCGTTCGTGGGGCCAATAAATCTGATGATGATATTTTATTGCCTGCGGTAAAAGTGGGCGAAGTGCTCAAGCTGGAAAAACTTGACCCAAGCCAGCATTTTACCAAGCCACCTGCGCGTTTTACCGAAGCCTCCTTGGTTAAAGAGCTGGAAAAACGCAGTATTGGTCGTCCATCAACCTACGCCGCGATTATTTCAACGATTCAGGAACGTGGTTATGTGAAACTTGAAAACCGTCGTCTCTTTGCAGAGAAGATGGGTGAGATTGTTACTGATCGTTTGGACGAAAGCTTTAATAACCTGATGAATTATGCATTTACCGCAGATTTGGAGGGGCAACTGGACCGTGTGGCGACAGGTGAGCGTAACTGGAAAGAATTGCTGGATACTTTCTATGGTGACTTTAAAAAGCGATTGACTAATGCGCAGGGCGATAGCGGTATGCGCCGTAATCAGCCTGTGGAAGTGGCAGATGTACCATGTCCTGAATGTTCGCGCCCAATGCAAATTCGTACAGGGACTACAGGTGTATTTTTGGGATGTTCTGGCTATAACCTGCCACCAAAAGAACGTTGTAAAGGGACACTCAACTTAACGCCTGTCGAGTCTTTGGCTGCATTGTCTGATGATGATGGTGCTGAAACAGCAGACCTGATGTCAAAACATCGCTGTCCTAAATGCGGTACTGCAATGGACAGCTATGTGGTGGATGGTGGTCGTAAACTGCATGTTTGTGGTAATAATCCAGACTGTGATGGCTACGAAGTTGAAGAAGGTGAATTCAAGATCAAGGGTTATGATGGTCCAACCATTCCATGTGATAAGTGTGATGGTGAAATGCAACTGAAAACAGGTCGCTTTGGTCCGTATTTCGCCTGCTCAAGCTGTGACAATACCCGTAAAGTATTGAAGAGTGGCCAGCCTGCACCACCGCGTGTTGACCCAATCAAAATGGAACACCTACGCTCAACCAAACACGATGATTTCTTTGTTTTGCGTGATGGCGCGGCTGGTTTATTCCTTGCAGCAAGTAAATTCCCGAAAATTCGTGAGACTCGCGCACCGAAAGTGGCTGAACTGCGTAGTGTTGCTGATCAGCTTGATGAGAAGTATCAGTTTTTACTGGAAGCACCAGATGTTGATCCTGAGGGTAATCCAGCAGTGGTGAAATTCAGCCGTAAGAATCAGGCACAATATGTTGGGTCTGAAACTGCTGAGGGCAAGCAGACCAAGTGGAGTCTGGTTTTCCAAAATGGAAAATGGGTTGAGGGTTAAGTCATTTTTGACCCAGAGTTAAATAAATGGATTCAAAACCTAAAAAGCTTGCAGTACTTATAGATGCTGATAATTCCTCTGTGAATTCAATAGAATCAGTTTTAGAAGAAGTCGCTAAATATGGTATTGCGAGTGTCAAAAGAGTCTATGGAGATTGGAGTAGTGATACTCTAAAAAAATGGCGTGATGTTTTGTTACCTCATGCTATTACACCTGTACAGCAATTTGCCTATACGACTGGTAAAGATGCAACAGATATGATCCTCATTATTGATGCAATGGATTTACTCTATGGTGGTGCATTAGATGGGTTCTGTATCGTTTCAAGTGATAGTGATTTCACACCACTTGCCTCGAGGATTCGTGAAAGTGGACTCATGGTTTATGGTTTTGGCCGAAAGCAGACACCAGAATCTTTTAGAAAAGCATGTGATAAATTTATTTTTGTCGAGAATCTTTCTGTTGAAGAAAGTAAACAGGACAAAGTAAAGAAAAATGATGAGAAAGAAAGCAAAATAGAATCATCAATTTTAGAATTGGATAAATATACGCTTAATCTAATTTATAAAGCTGTGAAAGATAATGCCGATGATAGTGGCTGGGCTTATTTGGGAGCAGTTGGAACCTATATCACGACTGTGAAGCCTGATTTTGATACTCGAAATTACCAGCATGATAAATTATCTAGTTTGATAAAAGCTCTAGACTTATTTGAAATAAAAATGAAAGGGAGCCAGATGTATCTAAGAAAGCGTAGTTTTAGTACTTTTGTTAAATTTGTACAAAAAGCAATAAATCAGCATAGCGATAAGAATGGTTGGGCAAGTATTCAAAGTGTTGTTGAGTTCTTGAAAAAGTCAGATTTTAATATTAGAGATTATGAAGAAGCCATTAAATCTATTCACAGCGGTTGGCTTGAATTTTCAGAAAATGGTGAGATGGCTAAAATTGCTAAATTGATGCCATAAGTATCTAGAATATTGGCTGTTTTTTTAATATTTTAAAAAATTATGCCTCAAATGGATTAAACAACTTCACTCCGAATGACTGAAAATCTTTAGTATTTCGGGTAATCAAGGTGAGATTATGCTGTAAGGCTGTTGCCCCAATCATGGAATCTGTTAATGAGGCAGGATTAGGCACATGCAATTGGGCTGTTTTTAGTGCAATGGTCATATTAAGCTCTAAAACACGGTCTTTAAATTCAGACTGGATTTTCTGCTCAAACCATGTCCTTAATAAATGTCCTTGTATAGGATCAATATGTTCTTTTCTTAGAATGCCCTGTTCAATCTCAAAAATGGTGATCACTGAAAGATAACAAAGGCTGAGATCAGTCGTTTCAAACCAGTGTTTAAACGCGTTTGGACAATGTGGATGATGAATTTTACGAATTTGACTGAGAATATTGGTATCGAGTAAATACATTAAAGTTCAACCTGACGGTCTGTTAGTACAGCGCGTTCAAACTCAAAATCATCATCAATTTGTGTTAAGTCCTCAATGCACATCCCTAGGCGTTCCGCATTAGATTGAGTTTTTTTAAGCAATAATTCATATTGTTGATAAGATAATAAAACGTGAGAGGGTGTCCCTCGATCTGTAATAAAAACAGGCTCATGTCGACTCATCGATTTAGCTTTACTGACATTATGATTAAAATCACGACTCGTTAGTATTGTCATTATCTTCTCCTAAGTAATGTAGGATAGTGGCTACATTGTATAAATTAAAATCAAAATAAGCAACGTTTATGAGCGATTGCTTGGTGGGAAATTGATTCATGTGGAAAAAGATCAGGGTTGCATGTTTACTGGCTGTGCTGTTAATTGTGGCAGTCAATGCTTACCGTGACCAAAATCAGGACTGGAATCAGCCGATTAATATTCTTTTGCATCCGATTAATGCAGATGGCTTAGCTTCTACCCAAAAATATATCCAGCAATTGCAGTTGGATGATTTCTATGAGGTAAAACATTATCTGGAAGAAAATAGCCAGCAATATCGAGGTCAGAGTAGCTATTTTATGGTTCAGTTAGGGCGTGAACTCTATCAAGTACCTCCTAAAATGTCAGAACAGCCAAGTATATTCAATAATATTTTATGGAGTTTAAAATTTCGATTTTACGCATGGAAACAACATCAGACTGTGGATGGTTCACCAAGTTTAACCCTATATTTAAATTATTATGATCCAAAACAGGTCAAACAGCTAAAACATTCTACTGCTTTGGAACGTGGGCGGATTGCCTCTGTGAACTTGTTTGCTTCACAAAAACAGGCACAGCAGAACAATGTGGTGCTTGTACATGAGTTACTCCATGGCTTTGGCGCAACTGATAAGTATAATTTAAATACGGGTGAACCTATCTTCCCAATCGGTTATGCACAGGCGGATAAGCAGCCTTTGTATCCACAAACTGAGGCGGAAATCATGGGGGGGAGTATCCCTCTTTCACAGCATAAAAGTAAAATGCCAAATGACCTGGAACAAACCGTGATCAGTGTGCTGACTGCCCAGGAAATTGGCTGGATCAAGTAAATTGTGGATAAGTTTTGACTTATCCATATCTTGTAAAACAACAAGTTCAATAAAAAACTATGGAATAAAACACAGGTTTTTCAACATTTTGTCATGAATTATCAACATGCCTTATACAGAATTAGGTCTACAACACGCTCAATATATACATAGCACATTGATGATAAAAGAGTAAATCATGATGAAAACGGTGGGTAATGATCTGGTTCGCAATCAGCTACACGCTGATCGTAAATGGTATCTGTTATTGGGTGTCTTGTTGGTTGTTTTCGGTTTGGTTCTTTTAGCCGCTCTACCATTTGCAACATTGTCCGCTGTACTGCTGTTCGGTGTATTGATGATGTTGGGCGGTATCCTGCATTTTGTTGCGGCATTTACGGTGTTTAAGGGCGGTACACGCTGGTTGTGGGCGTTGTTTGGTGTGCTGTACTTGGTAGCGGGTTACTTTGCCTTTACCACACCTGTGATAACGGCTGTTGTGTTGACCAGCTTTTTGGCAGTTGCCTTAATTATTGCGGGGATTATCCGTAGCGTAAACGCATTTATCCTGAGACCGATTTCAGGCTGGGGATGGGTGCTCTTCTCAGGCATACTCACCCTGTTAACAGGTATCCTGATTTTATCATCACCTGATTCACCATTCTGGGTATTGGGAATGTTCCTTGCGATTGATATTTTATTTCAGGGAATTAACTATCTGAGTTTTGCAGGGGCGATTAAGCAATTACCCCATAGTTCAACCACAGTTTAATGGTTCAATTTAAAAGTAAGGGCATGTGTCACACATGCTCTTTTTGTTTTGTAGCAGAAAATATCTCTCCTGCTTTAGTCTGTTAAAATAGCACTTCGTTTTTAATTGACTGCTTTTATGACGCTTGCCAAGCTAATTGATGAACTGAATCCACAACAAAAACGGGCTGCCACCACGACTGCACAAAACTGTCTGGTGCTGGCAGGGGCAGGTTGTGGCAAGACCAAAACCATTGTGGCAAGGGCAGCGTATTTAATTGACCAAGGTTTGCCAGCACAACAGATTCAGATTTTGACCTTTACCCGTCGTGCTGCAAGTGAAATTGTGACCCGAGTTGAACAGCATATGGGCGCACAGGCCAAGGGTTTACGCGCTTCCACTTTCCATACTTTTTGTATGTACCTGCTGCGCCGTAATCCAAAAGCATTTGGTCTGACCCAGTTCAGCATTATTGACCGAGATGATCAGTTGCTGATGTTTCGTCTATTGCGTGGCAAGGATAAGGGCAATGTGTTGCCGAAAGCAGCCGAGCTGTGTGACCTATATTCCTATGCCCGTAATACCAAGACCAAACTATCAGAGGCCTTGGTTGAACAGTTACCCCAAGCCATCGAATATAAAACACAAATTGCTGAATTGATGAAAGCCTACGAACAGCGTAAGCAAGAACGTAATTTTCTGGATTATGATGATATTCTGGCGATTGTGGCAGTACATTTACAGAATTCACCTGAGTTGGTGAATTGGGTCACAGGCTTCTGTTCGGCACTGTTAGTCGATGAAATGCAGGATACCAACCCACTGCAATGGGCCTTACTACAACCTTTGATTGGTAAAGTGAAACTGTTTTGTGTTGGGGATGATGCGCAGTCCATTTACGGCTTCCGTGGCGCTGACTTTGAAAATATTCATCACTTTAAAGAGCGTGTACCCGATGCTGAAGTGCTGACGCTGGAAATGAATTATCGTTCCACACAAGGCATTCTGGATTTATCCAACTGGTTGTTGGGACAAAGTCCGATTGAGTATGGCAAACATTTACAGGCCTATCGTGGTCAAGGTTTAAAACCACAACTGCATATCTTGAGTAATGAGTTTGAGGAAGCCAACTGGATTATTCAGGATTTAAATCAGCGACATAGTCAAGGTGCTGCTTGGGCTGAACATATGGTGTTATTACGTTCAGGATTTAGCGGTCGTTATCTTGAGGGAGCGTTAATTGCGGCGAATATTCCATATCGTTTTATTGGTGGAGTGAAGTTGCTTGAATCAGCGCATGTCAAAGACGTGTTGAGCTTGCTTCGTGTCAGTGTCAATCCACAGGATGATCTGGCCTGGATGCGTTTCCTGACGCTCTGGGATGGGGTGGGTGATGTCGGTGCCAGTAAATTGGCGCAGGAACTCATTCAACTGCCTGATATAGAGGCACGTTGTCAGCGCTTGGAACGACATGGCAAAGTACCACAACAAGCAATTTTAATCTTGATGCAACTGGATGTATTGCAACAGCATGTCGAAGCCTGTATTGGTTTGGCACTGGATGCCTTGAATGAACAACTGGAAAATAATTATAAAACTAAAGATTGGTCGCGTCGTGTCAAGGACTTTGACTTGGTCAAGCAACTGGCACGTAAACACAGTTCGCTTGGAGAATTCCTCGAGGAATATGTACTTGATCCGATTTCTGTTTCAGAAATTGATAAAACTCCAGATCAGGACCTGGTCACATTGATTACCATCCATTCAGCCAAAGGGGCTGAACAAAAAGTCTGTTATGTGCCGCATGTCTCACCCACACAATATCCACATGCACGGGCGCAGGGTGACTTTGATGATGTGGAGGAGGAACGTCGAGTGCTTTATGTTGCCTTAACCCGTGCGGAGAATGAGCTGATTTTGACCAAACAGAATTTAAATTTATGGTCACATGATCAGTATGATGAGCTGGGTAGAAAAATAGAAAGCTATTTCCTTAATGATTTACCTCAGGATTTGGTCGATATTCGGATTCATCGTGATATTCCATGTGCCTATGCTCAAACCAGTCGCTCCCGTTCAACTGCAATCAATTTAGGTTTTGGGATTGATTTGGATTAAACTAGCAAGATTCATTTTTTGATTCGCCTATTTAAGCGTGAATCATCTTTTAGGTTTTAACATGAAAATTTTAGTTCGTAATTTAGACCGTGGCGTGACCGATGCAGAAGTGCTCGACCTATTCAAAGCCTATGGCGCAGTTGAATCCTGTGTGGTGGTCAAGGATGCTGCAACAGGTAAATCGAAAGGCTTTGGTTTTGTGGAAATGCCAAATCCACGTGAAGCGGTTAAAGCAGTTAAAGGCTTAAATACCTTGAAAGTGAAAGGTTCTGGTATCCGTGTGAAAATAGCGGAAGACAAAGCCTAAATCCAGATGTTAAAGCAATATACCGCTTTATCCATTGTCACACCGAATGGTGGGCGGATTGTACAAGGGCTAAAGACCCTGGAGGTTCGCTCATGGCAACCTGAAAGCTTTCCATTAAAAAACCTGGTTATTGTTGAGAATCAAAACTTCCTTTTGAATGATGGTGATGAGGAAGCGGGATTGGCAGTGGCGCTGGTTGACGAATCAGTGCATCCGTGGCAGCCAGACGAAATGGAGGCTGCCTGCGCCTCCTATTGGGCTGAGGGATATTTTGCCTGGGTGATCAGTAATGTACGGCCTTTTGCTGAACCGATTGAGGTCATGGCTAAACGAAAGCTATATAAAATTGAAGTATAAATAACAAGGTATAAAAATATGTACAAACTTTTGATGGGTTTATTATTTTTCTTCATTTTACAAAATAGTTTTGCAATGCCTGACTATCGGGCAGAAATGAGAAAAAAACTACAAGACCAAAAGGTATCACAATTTAATTTTGAAGATGCTTCAGTGTCAACTGTGACCCATTTGATTAGGCATGAGTTTGCTATCAATTTTAGTTTTGATGCAAATGTAGACCAAAACAAGACAGCCCCTATTCGCCTAAAAAATTCTAATTTTTTACAGTTTTTAGAAGTAGGACTAAATAAGCTGGATATGAGCTATCAGGTAATAAGCCCGAATCGTATTAGAATTATGGCTAAAGCACAGCAGCTAAAACCCTCTCTTAATTCTCCTCCACAACTTTGGTCAGACCATAAACAATTAAACCTGTCAGTGGGAGCATGTGCGGATAAGGGATATAAGGTATTACAGAAGCTTGGTTTTTCAAAAATTGTGCAAAATCAATTTAATGTTTATGGTAATTTTCAGAATAACCGTGCTGCGGTGAAATGTGTAGATCAAAATCAGCAGTCTTTTGTATATGCCATGGTGGCAGGGGAAGATGTAAAACAGGTTGAAAAGCTCCGTAATGCGATTATGAAAGAACTATAATCTGAATAAATTTGCATATTCAAAGAGAACAATTACTTCTACAATACATTAAGGTCTGTTAAATGAAATAGACCCAAGTAAATGCTTGACTGAAAGGAATGTGTTATGTCCCGTGTTGCCCGTTACCATGCTGATCGCACCAATCAAAAACTGTATTTTGCCCGACTCGCATGTCAACAAGCTGAGCAAACTGAACATATCCAACAGGCACAGGCCTATCGTGAAGCTGCGGTTTTCCATTTGCATGGCGCGATTCTAGCTTTTTTGCAGGAACTGGTGCGTTACTACCGCTTAAATGATTTACAGCCGACCTTTAAATCCATTGAGGAACACATGGCGGACAAGGGGCAGGTGTCGCCAGAAGTGCTGGTGTTGCAGCAACTGGCGAAAGATGGTTTTATTGCCGAATTAAAACGTGCTTACCGCATGTGTCAATACGCACCAGAACCCACTGCGCCAGAACCTGAAAATGAGACCTCCTCAAACCTGATTATCAAGGTTACCCAAAGCCCACAGGCATGGCTGCCAGATGCCAAGATTCTGCGGGAGTGGCATCGTGAGTTAAGCCATTTAATTGATGGTTTTCGTAACGAGATGGTTGAGTTCTAGCCTGAATTGATCTTAGACTTGAAATCTGTGCAAACAGGACTTATATAGATAAGACGTGAGATCGCAAAGTGCAAGGGTACTTTGCCACCATGTTGAAGCATGGAGAAAATATATGTCAATGCAACAGTTAAAAGAGTTATTCGGTAATCAGGAAGCGATACTGGAATTGGTTCAACTTGAAGGTGGCGAACTTGCTTTGCGTAATGCTGGTTCTGAACAGGAGCCCTTGGTGAAGATACAGTTTAGTGATGAAGTTAAGGCAATTTTAGGTGAACAGACACCAATGGTTGCACAGCATATGATTCAGGCGGCCCTGTTTGGCCTGCTGGAAAAGCAGATGAATCAGGTGCAGGCTGAGATTGTGGATGAGCAACCCACCCATTTCAGCTAATGCTGAAAGTTAAAAAAGCGTACTTTGGGTACGCTTTTTTATTGCCCTGAAAATGTTTAATGTGCAGGGGATTGGTGTGCGAGTTCAATCTGGTTCAAAATATGATGACTCATATTCTTCGCCATTTCTTCCTTGGCATAGAATACTTCACCCAAGTGCTCCTCCCGAATCACCGCAGCCTCTTCCTTGCTCTCAGCACAGACCAGTACCTGAATTTCAGGGTTAAGCTGTTTGGAAATATCAACAATACGGTGAATATCCAGAATATCCATTGGGGAAATGACCAGCAGGCGTGCATGTTGGATATGGGCCTGAATCAGCACATTGGGTTCAGTTGCCTCACCGCTGACCGCGGCAATGCCTTGAGAACGCAGTTTTTCCACAATCTCACGGTTTTCCTCAGCAATCACCACCTTGATGTTTTGCTGTATCAGGTTTTCACTGATACGGCGACCTACGCCACCATAGCCAATAATCACCACCTGATCGCGTAAATAGGCCTGATCCACCTCATCTGGAAGCATAGCCAGTGGGTCACCACTACGTTCCAACAAACGTGCCAAATGCGAGCGCTCACGAATCCAGCGTTGTACAGGTTCAATGGCAGAAAACACAAATGAGTTGAGGGTAATTGAGAACAGTGCACCTGCCAGAATCAGGTTCTGTGCATCAGGAGTGAGTAAACCCAGTGATAGCCCAAGTGTCGCAAGGATAAACGAAAACTCACCGATTTGCGCCAAACTGGCACCGACTGTTAAAGCGGTATTGATCGGATAGCGGAAGAATAAAACCAATGCCATCGCGGCCAAAGTTTTACCCACCATAATAATGGCGATGACCGCCAGAATACGCAAAGGCTCTTCAATCAGGATACTTGGATCGAACAGCATTCCGACTGAGACAAAGAATAAAATTGAGAAGATTTCACGTAATGGTAGGGTTTCCTCTTCTGCACGATGGCTAAAGTCGGACTCTTTCACCACCATACCCGCGAAGAAAGCGCCAAGTGCCATTGAAACACCAAAAACAGCATAGGAACCGTAGGCAATCGAAACCGCCGCTGCAACTACAGTTAAGGTAAATAATTCGCGTGAACCTAAACGAGCGACAAACTGCATTATCATTGGCACAAGGCGTTTGCCAATAATCAGCATAAATGCAATAAAGCCTGTGACTTTGAGTAGGGTAATGCCAATCGTCAGCCAGATACTTTGTGAGGTGTCTGTACCAGGCAAGGCGTGTCCGCCCAGTAACACGGCGGTTGCAGGTAAAAGAACCAGCGCGAGAACCATGACAAGGTCTTCAACCAACAGCCAGCCCACTGCAATTTTTCCATTAACCGAGTCGAGTAGCCCACGATCACCCAGTGCCTTGAGCAAGACCACGGTACTGGCACAGGATAGGCTTAAACCAAAGATGAGCGCTGAACCAAAGCTCCAGCCCCATAACATGGAAACACCGATACCAAGCAAGGTGGCAACCGCAATTTGCAGAATCGCGCCAGGTAGGGCAATACGGCGGACCTGAAGTAAATCATTGAGGGAAAAATGCATGCCCACGCCAAACATCAGGAACATCACTCCAAGTTCGGCAAGCTGGTTGGCGAGCTGAATATCACCCACCACACCAGGCGTATTTGGACTAATAATAATGCCTGCAACTAAATAACCGATTAAGGGAGGTAGGCGTAGACGTGCTGCGATATAGCCAAAAATAAGGGCCATACCAAAACCGACAGCAAGTAATATAATCAAATCAACATCATGTGGCATTGTAGTTCCTTAATCGTTGCGGTTAAGGTAGAAATAAATGAGCATAAAACATGCCAAGAAAACAGCGAATAAATTGTAACAAGTAAAATCGAATTTGTTGATGACAATTTTTTTAATGATCAAAAAAAATCATGTAACTCATTTCTTACTATTAATAGCATTTTTTAGGCAATAAAAAAACGGCTTCAAGAGAAGCCGTTTTTTTAAGGAACTAAAATTATTTAATTTTAGCTTCTTTGAAAATCACGTGTTGACGGATTTTTGGATCAAATTTTTTGATTTCCATTTTTTCCGGCATAGTACGTTTATTTTTAGTTGTGGTATAGAAATAACCAGTACCAGCTGTAGAAACGAGACGAATCTTATCACGCATTGCTCAGACTCCTTAGATCTTTTGACCTTGAGCACGGAGATCAGCAACAACTTTCTCGATACCCAATTTATCAATAATACGCATACCTTTAGTGGTTAAGCGAAGACGTACAAAACGTTTTTCGCTTTCTAACCAAAAGCGGTGGTGGTGCAGGTTCGGCTCGAACCGGCGTTTGGTTTTGTTGTTTGCGTGCGATACGTTGTTACCAACGATTGGACGCTTGCCGGTAACTTGGCAAACCTTAGACATGGTGAACTCCATTGCTAGTTTATACAGCACTGTTTCGTGCAACTAGCCATTCAAGTAAACGGATGAAATCATTCAAGGGGCGTTTTATACCAAAAATACGATTAAAAGACAAGCGAATTTGGTAAAAACGGGGCATGATCTAGTGTAATAGATCATGCCTTGATCAGCTTAGCGGAATAGGGTTTTCAAAAGCAGTTTGTGCGCTGCTTTATTGTACGGCGGCAAAATAAATTTGAGGCTGTACAGTTTCGGGCTAACAGGATTGGACATCATTGAGCGCTCATGCGAGAAGCTGAAGAAGCCTTCCTTACCGTGGTATTTACCCATACCTGACGCACCGATACCACCGAATGGCAGGTCATCCTGTGCCACATGGGTCAGTACCTGGTTGATGCCAAAATGTCCTGAATGGGTGCGTCCAGCAACATAGTCCGCACGTGCGCTGTCAATGTCAAAATAATAGAACGCCAATGGACGTGGACGGCTGTTGATGAACTGGATCGCATCTTCAATGTGCTCATATTCTAAAATAGGCAGAATAGGGCCGAAGATTTCATTCTTCATGATGTCCATTTCGGTGGTCACACCCGTCAAGAGTGTAGGGGCAATTTTACGAACCTCAGTTAAAGGCTCATTTTTGCTATTTAATTCAACAATACTTGCGCCCTGGTCACGTGCATCTTCCAGATAACCTTGCAGACGGTTGTACTGCTTGTCATTGACAATAGAGGTATAGTCCTTGTTGTCACGCAGAGTTGGGTACATCGTGTTCACAAAATCCTGATAGTGTTTTGTGAACTCTGCGGTCTTGCCTTTAGGCAGGAACATATAGTCAGGCGCAACACAGGTCTGACCTGCATTCCAGAGCTTGCCTACAGCAACACGTTGCGCCACATCACGGATATTCATTGAAGAATGGACCAGTGCTGGAGACTTGCCACCTAGTTCCAGAATCACAGGAACAAGGTTCTGTGAAGCGGCAGCCATCACGGTTTTACCGACAGAGGTTGAACCTGTAAAAATCATTTTATCGAAAGGCAGATGGCTGAACGCATCCGAAATGGCACCACCACCATTGACCACGGTCACCAACTCTTGAGGAAATGCTTCAGAAAGGGCATTTTCAAGCACATAACCGAAGTTTGATGATGCACTTGAAATCTTGATCATGGCATGGTTACCCGCAGCCAATGCACAGATCAGTGGACCAACTGAAAGTAGTAATGGATAGTTCCACGGTGCAATAATACCGATCACGCCTAATGGCTGATACTGTACCCAGCCTTTTGCAGGTTGGTGTAACATGCTGATATGGCGCTTAGAGGGCTGCATCCATTCAGTCAGGTTCTTGCTATAGTACTTGATATGCTCTAAACAGGTAAGAACTTCACCAATCTTGGTTTCCATAATGGCACGGTTGCCATAATCCTGACTGATTGCGTTCGCAAATTGATCTTGATATTTTACCAAGATGTTTTTAAGTCGGGCTAAGCGTTCAATACGTTCTTTTGCGCTTGGTACAGGATGGCGTTGGTAGGCTGCTTGCTGCTGCTCAAGCAAATCATGTAACCGTTGCACATCGACACGAGGTGTCATCGCGGTTGTTTTTGTTTGACTGTTCATAGGAGTGGACCAAAAGAAAGCTTATTATTTTTTAATTTTTAGAGTAAATACTCTAAAGTGTCAAGTCGCTTTATAGGTTTGTTTTATAACCTATTGATAATGTTATAGATGGTTAAAATCAATGTCGCATGCTAAACCGAACAAAACCAAAGATCGAATTTTGCAAATCAGTTTGCAGCTGTTTAATGAGCGTGGCGAGCGTTCGGTCACAACCAACCACATTGCGGCTGAACTGGGGATCAGCCCAGGCAACCTGTATTATCACTTTAGAAACAAGCAGGAAATTATTAAAGAATTAGCACAGCAATATCAGGCTGAAACTTTGGAAATGTTGGCATTACCAACAGATCGACCTTTAAATGCCAATGACAAAATCAGGTATTTTCAGGTGTTGAGCAACCAGTTATGGGCCTATCGTTTTATTCATCGTGATGTCTATCATCTGGTCGAAAATAATGAAGACTTTCGCAAAGTTTATCCACATTTTGCAGGTCAGGTGATGCAGCAGGGGCAGAAAATTTACCGTGCATTTGTGGATGCTGGCCTGATGAAAATGACGGACTCGGAAATTGAGGCATTGATCATCAACCTTTGGATTGTACTGACCAACTGGACCAACTTTTTGTATATGTCGGGCCATATCAGTGACAACAACCGTCTGGAGGAAAAGTGGGTCTGGCAGGCATTGCGTCAAATGGTTTTCCTGGAAGGCCCATATTTAATGGGGGAAAGCCGTCAGACCTACGAGCAGTTACTGCGCTCACTCGGTCCATCAGAATTGTTTGCCAGCCTCTCCAATCTTAAAAATGACGACGATGAGTAGGCTTCACCTATTTAGTCAATGACAAAAAAGCGCTAGAATGCTCGGCTTGATTTTAACTTGATTCGAATAAGTGATATTAACCACATGAACACGACCACTGCCCATACGGCACGACTACTGATTACTTGCGAAGACAAGCCAGGGATCGTGCAAGCTGTATCGAGCTTTTTGTATCATCAGGGAGCAAACATTACCGCACTTGATCAGTACGCAACAGAAGCTCAAGGCGGACGTTACTTTATGCGTGTTGAGTTTGAGCTGGATCATTTACAGTCCCGTAAAGAAGCCTTGATGCAAACCTTTGCGGCCAATGTTGCAGATCGCTATGAAATGCAATGGAAACTGACGTTTGTGGGTGAACTGAAGAAAGTCGGTATTCTGGTTTCCAAGGTAGATCATGCCTTGCTGGAGCTGTTATGGCGTCATGCGCGTGGTTCGTTGCCATGCGAAATCACTCAGGTGGTTTCCAACCATCCAGACTTACGCGAAGCGGTTGAGAATTTTGGCATTCCGTTCCATGTGGTGCCTGTCAACAAGGATAACAAGGTGGAAGCCTACGCCCAGATCAATGAGATGATGCAAGGCAACGACCTATTGATTCTGGCGCGTTATATGCAAATCCTGAGCGAAGAGTTTGTTTCGCAATGGGAAATGAAGATCATCAACATTCACCATTCATTCCTGCCTGCTTTCGTTGGTGCAAACCCGTATAAACAGGCCTATGAGAAAGGAGTGAAGCTGATTGGTGCCACAGCGCATTATGTCACTGCCGACCTTGATCAGGGGCCAATCATTGAGCAGGATGTTGAACGTGTCAGCCATGACTACAATGTTGAGCAATTGCGTGAGTTGGGCGAGGACGTGGAACGCAATGTATTGGCACGTGCAGTCAAATGGCATCTGGAAGACCGCATCATTGTCGATGGCAATAAAACCGTAGTGTTCTAATCTGTTATTGTGTATGCATTATGTAAAAAGAACATGCTGTAAGGCATGTTTTTTTATGCCTATTTTTCAATGGCTAATGATTATACAAGAAAAAATAGTTGCAAATGAAAACACTTCTCATTTATTATTAGCCCACTTTCATTGTTCTATCCGATGAGTGAAATCGTTTTTTATTTTTAAAGCGTCACCATCTATTAGGTACTTAGATTCTTATGAGTCAATCTCCTGCAATATTGAATACACCTCATCCGATGAAGAAAAAAATCATCGCTGCCCTCGTGGCGGTTGTGATTGGTCATGTGGGAGTTCTGTGGGCGGTGAGCCACATGAAAACGATTGAGTTAAGACCAGTCGAAAAACAGCCGCTCAAGGTCAAGTTCGTTAAAATTAAGGAACCACCGAAGCCTGAGCCACCGAAGCCTAAAGAAAAACCAAAGCCACCTGAACCGAAAAAAGAAGTGAAAGAGGTCAAGGTGGTTGAAAAGGCATTACCTCCACCACCGAAGAAGATTCAGCAGGTTAAAAAAGCAGAAACGCCAAAACCTGTGGTTGAGACAGTTGAGCCAAAGGTTGAATCTGTTGTGGTGAACACGACTGTCACAGAAAAAGTGATTGAGAAACCTCAGCCTGTTGTCGAAGCGCCTAAACTCGCAGCACCGCCAGCGGATCCATCTCCAAAACGTGTTTCAATTGGTGGTTCAGGCGTGCAGTGGAGCCGTTCACCAAAACTGTCAGTGTCCGCAAAAGATCTGGAAAACCAGCCGCGTTCAGCAATGGTGCTCATCGAAGCAGATGAGAAAGGTAAAATTACCAATGCCCGCATTACGCGCAGTAGTGGTTTGCCAAGTCTGGATGAAAAGATTTTACGTGCTGTCAGAAGTGCGAAATTTAAACCTTATATGGAAAATGGTGTTGCTTACCCAATTCGAGCAGAGCAACCGTTTGATCTTAGTCCTTAATCAATTTGAGTCCTCGCGACAGATAAAATCAGGAGTTCGTATATGAACTTTTCAGTTTATTGGCAACATGCAGATGCAGTAAGTAAAACACTGTATTTCATCCTTTTAGCAATGTCGATTGCGACATGGACTATTTTCATTCTACGCCTATTGGGAACACGCCAGTTGAAGCAACAGGCCTATGCCCAGCTCGCTCAGGCCTTGGCTACGCTGAAGTCTAAGCTACAGCCTTTAACCTTTGAACAGCGTAAGGCGGTTGCGGAACAGGCATTGCTTCGCCAGATTTCTGCCGAAAAGTCACAGGCGGAAAAAGGTGTCTCTGTTCTTGGGACGATTGCCTCACTTGCACCATTTGTGGGTTTGTTTGGTACGGTGTGGGGAATTTTCCATGCACTGGTCGCAGTGGGTAATAGTGGACAGGTAGGCCTGGCTCAGGTGGCAACTCCAGTCGGTGAAGCCCTGATCATGACTGGTCTTGGTCTTGCTGTGGCGATTCCTGCGGTACTTACCTATAACATCTGTGTACGTTTCAATCGTGGTTTGGCACATGACTTACAGGATCAGGCGCACAAGCTATTGATTGACACCATGTTGCAACAGGAAACAGCGGCAGTGCCAGAAACCAAGACAACGCAACAAAGCTTAGTTGGAGGTCAGGCTTAATGGGCTTTCAATTGGGTGAAGACCACGATAGTGGCATGAATGAGATGAACCTCATTCCTCTGATCGACATTATGTTGGTATTGATGATTATCTTTTTAGTCACAGCAACGGTTGCTAACCCATCAATTCCATTAAATTTACCACAAACTCAGGCAGAGATTCAGCCACCGCCACCAAAAGCGATGACCATTAGTATTAAAGCCAATGGTGAAATTTTCCTGGACGGGCAAAATCTAGGTTTAGCAGAGCTTGAAACCAGGTTGCAGGAGGCAGGGCAGGGCGAGCAAAAGCCAACAGTTCAACTGGAAGCGGATAAAGAGTCCAAGTATGATACCGTGGCTCAGGTGATGTCCCGTGCCAGTGAAGCAGGTTTAAGTGATATTGCTTTTGTAAGCAAAAACTAAATTTTCAATTCGCTAGATAAAAAGCAACTCAATGATGAGTTGCTTTTTTTATGTCTACTCAGTTTTGAGTAAGTCTACAAACCTGGAGCGTAGCTTGGAAAGCTTGGGTGGGATGCTAAAGTTGCAGTAACCCTGTGATGGGTTGCGGGCATAGAAATTCTGGTGATATTCTTCCGCAGAATAGAATGTAGGTGCTGGACTTAACTCGGTGACAATGTTGAGGTTTTCATCTTCCAGACCCTGAATGACCTGCTCAGCCTGCTGTTTCTGTTCATCATTGAAATAGTAGATGACGGAGCGGTATTGTGTGCCAATATCATTGCCCTGGCGGTTTAATGTGGTTGGATCATGTGTGGTGAAAAACACGTTCAGGAGTTGTGAATAGCTGATCTGCTGTTCATCAAAATCAATCAGCACCACCTCGGCATGCTGTGTATTGCCCTGACAGACCTGCTCATAACTTGGGTTGTGGACAATACCCCCCGCATAGCCACTCACCACTTTCTCTACACCTTTAAGCTGTAAAAACACAGCCTCTACACACCAAAAACATCCACCACCAAACAGTGCCTGCTGCATATATTTCCCTTTTCTAATTTTTCAGAATGCTATTAAAGTAAACGAAGTGCCTAAAAAGTAAAAGCCCGTATTTGAAACGGGCTTTTACTTTTTGGCTCAGGACATTATCAGTTCTTGAAAGGAAGTGGCTGAATAACCGTCACAAATTTCACTAAAGTTTGACCTGATTTGTCTAGAAACTTCAGCTCATGGCCTTTAATTTCATAACGATCTGTTTTTGCTAAAGCATCATTAAACTGACGGGAAACCGTGTCCTGTACGCCATGGCAAGCCATCAATGTACCTGCAATTTGGCCTAGGCTAAGCTGTTGGCCCTTGGTTTCATAGCTACCCTGAATCTTGTTACAGCCGTCAGCACCGCCAAAGCGTTTACTGTCTGTATCAAAAGACAGTGTTGGGCGGTTCGGGTTATCCAACTGGATTTTTGTCCCATTGACTTCGGTTGCAAACCATGGGGTATTCTGTAAAACAATCGCTGTTGAAGAGTTTGCGTTTAGGGAAGATTCAAGTGATGCACAGCCTGTAAATGCCAATGTTGCAGCTAAAGTGCTTGCCGCTAAAAAATTTTTTACCATAAGATAAACTCAGTTGTTTGTTTTGCTGGATATATTACATCAAAATATAATGTGAAATGATTCACGTTTTTATAAGTGTTTTTGTAGGATGAACGTAGTTTTTGGTAAATATTCACGTGAATTTATACTTAATTATTCACTCTTTGGTAAACCTGTTCGAATCAACCTGGAAAATGCCTCACTGCTTTGGTCTGACCGCTGCTCAAAATCTGCGGTACGAGTATTGATATGGGCCATCTGATACCATTCTTTCATGCTGTAGTTTTGATCCAGTGCCTTAAGATCATAGAGATAATTGGGTAGATAGCCTGATGCCAATAAACGGTAATCTTTAGGCAGTCGTTGTGGATTAATCGCCTGTACCATATCAAATACCAGCGTGGTACAGTTACTGGTCAGCGTGTTGTACCATTTCGCCTCAGCCCGTAATTCATCAGCCTTGTCGAGATACTCGATGAAGAGGGCCTTGCGTTCAGTGGCAGGCATTTTGATCGGGAATAGGTAGACCTGTTCATGGCGGATATTGCTTCGGGTATACACAATGTCTTTTTCGTCAGAGGCGACTAGGCTGAGTTCATATTTACGGAAAAAACCGCCAATGGCTGAAAACTCTTCACCTTTTTCTTTGCGAATTTCAATGGAGAAAACCAGGGGTTTTTGATCAGAGAAATCAAAGCTGACCAATGTATGTGCAATTTGTGGCCCCATCCAGTAGGAGGTAATCACATTCACGCCCGTGATTTTATTCAGGTCAATCTGACGGTCTTCCCAACGAATATCGTAGCTGCCATCTTTATGCCAGTCAAAATTGCGAACTTTATGCAAGGTTACAAGGTCACCTTGTTTTTCGTAGCTCAACTGTTCAGCAACTTCAGGATTCCAGTCTCGGTCCTGTCTTGCATCCAAAGAAAAATACCAGCCAAGTGAACAGGCAAACACCAGACAGTAGATGATGATGTCGGTACGGCGGCTAAATAAATGCCCACTGACATAAAAGCCAATCAGGCTTAGGGCAAATAAGCCCCAGATGACGATGACCACACGGCTGAGCACCGTTCCGAGGGGCTGTTGAATCCATAAGGCAAGGCATAACCAGATACTGGAGAGGATCACGAACAGGGCAAAAAGGCTGTGTAGGAAACCAATCCCTAGTGCAATAAAGAACTCTCGTGATCCAATGTTATGCATGAGCATCCGCAATCCATTTTTTATTTTTGGTAGGTTGCAAACTCGAACGCTATATTGGTTTTTTCATCAGTATGATGTTCTGAGTTTACTTTATGAAAATCCTCAGAGAGTTCTGGATAATGTGCGTCTCCCTGAACATCCAGATCCACATGGGTTAGTTCAAGGCGATCGGCAATCGCAAGTGTTTGGTTGAAGATCTCTCCTCCACCTATAATAAATAAGGATGACTTTTCAGCGTGTTGTACGTCTGTAAGTGCACCATCAAGTGCCTCTTCGATGCTGTGCGCCACCTTCACATCCTCATACTGCCATGACGGATCACGGGTAATCACCCAGTTCACACGGTTTGGCAGGGCACGTCCCATTGATTCCAGGGTTTTACGGCCCATGATCACCACACCGCCCTGGGTGATGGCCTTGAAATGCTTGAGGTCAGCAGAAATATGCCAAGGCAGGGCATTGCCCTTGCCGATGCAGTTGTTTTTATCCATTGCCACCACGTGAACAACTTCTATACCTTGCCATGCCATTTGATCGTCTCCCTAATCTGATTTTAAACTGCCACAGGTGCCTTGATCGCAGGGTGTGATTCATAACCCACAATTTCAATATCTTCAAATTTAAAATCGAAAATATCCTTGATGTCTGGGTTAAGCTTTAACTGGCACAACGGTAAGGGTGCACGCGTAAGCTGTAACTGGGCCTGCTCAAAATGGTTGGCATATAAATGCGTATCACCGCCTGTCCAGACAAAGTCACCTACCTCTAAACCGCATACCTGCGCAATCATATGCGTAAGCAGGGCATAGCTGGCAATATTGAATGGCACGCCTAAAAACACGTCCGCACTGCGCTGGTAAAGCTGGCATGACAGTTTGTTATCCTGAACAAAAAACTGGAACAGGGTATGACAGGGCGGCAAAGCCACTTTCCCAGCCTCGTTTGGATTCCAACCTGACACAATCAAACGGCGTGAATTGGGATTGGTTTTGATTTCATTGACCAGCCATTGGATTTGGTCAAAACCATTTTGCTGGTAGCTGCCATCCTGATTTTGTGTTGCGCCAAAGTTGCGCCACTGATGGCCATAAACTGGACCAAGCTCACCTTCTGGACGGCCAAAGCGGGCGGTTTGTTCCGCAGTTGCCCACTCATCCCAAATGGTGACTTTGTTGTCCTTGAGATATTGAACGTTGGTGTCACCTTTCAGGAACCAAAGTAGCTCAATCACAATGGAACGAAAGTGAACTTTCTTTGTGGTTAATAGCGGAAAGCCTTTGGAAAGGTCAAAGCGCATCTGATGACCAAATACTGAACGTGTACCCGTTCCAGTGCGGTCACCCTTGTCACCGCCATTGTCGAGGATATGTTGTAAAAGGTCTAAATATGTACGCATAACTTTCTCTAAAACATTCTGTGGTTAATCAAGATAGATGTTGAAACCAATGAATATGGAACAGCAAAATTGTTGTCATGATACCTTGATTGCGCTTGGCATGACACTTGCGATGTGTAGTATTTTTTCATTTTCCAATATAAAAAAGAGCGCTCAAGGCGCTCTTTCGTCAGCGGTCAAGCTTATTCTGTGATAAAGCTAACTTTACCATCCGCCAAGGATTTTACACGTGCCAACGACTCGACACGGTAGCCTTTCTCAAGTAAGACGTCACGGCCTGGCTGGAATGACTTTTCAATCACAATCCCGACCCCCACAACTTCCGCATTGGCCTGATGAATCAGGTCGATGAGGCCCAGTGCGGCCTGACCATTTGCCAGAAAGTCATCAATCACCAGCGCCTTGTCTGTTGAACTGAGATGCTTGTTTGAAATGGCAATGGTGCTTTCAGTTTGCTTGGTGAATGAGAACACTTTAGAGCGGTAAAGATCATCCTTAAGTGTTAAGGACTGATATTTACGGGCAAAAATCACAGGAACACCAAGTTCCAGACCCGCCATGATGGCTGGCGCAATCCCCGATGCTTCAATGGTGATGATTTTGGTAATTCCCGCATCTTTAAAACGAGCGGCAAATTCCTTACCAATCAACTGCATCAGTACAGGGTCGATTTGGTGGTTCAAGAAAGCGTCAACTTTCAAAACTTGGTCAGATAGAACGATACCTTCATTTAAGATTTTCTGTTCTAAAGCGTACACGGGAGAATCCTCTAAACGGATGCTTTTTCAAGCAAAGGCATATTTTAAAAAGCATCCAAAAAATTGCAAGCCAAAATTATCGGGTTGATGCAGTTTTCAACCCTATTTACACACTGAACCCGAAGCCGCGTCTTGTTTTAGAACTTAGTTGGTTTTCCCTGAATAGCCTGTCAATAAAAGGCCATAGGATGATTTGCCATCATTATGGGTCACTTTTACTGGCAGATAGTCGAGCTTTGGCGCCAGCCAGAAAACAGTGTTGCGTTCAGGTTTGTCATGCTGGAGCACCACCTTAATTGTGTTAAAAGTACCATAATTGGTCTTGATGGTTTCGTTACCCTGTTTCACAAAACGACGTTCATCCACCGCCTTGTCATCAGCAATCAAATAGCGCGTCTGGAGTGTGTTGCCATTCTTCAGGTCTTCACGCAACTGGAGTTCGGCGTTCAACTCATCCAGTGCACCTGCCTGCCAGGCGAATGAACGGGTTTTGTCATCCTTTTTGGTGTTGATCACCTTGCTGGCTGGATTAAAGTTGATGCTCATGGTGTTGTTGTGGATCAGGACTTTACTGCTGCGGCTAAATTTTTGTGAGGTGATTTTATTATCCGCAAGACTAAACTGACTGGTTTCAGTTGCGGATGCAATACCACCTGCCTTTGCATTGAATACATAGGTCCAGTTGTTGCCTTGTTGCGAAAGGGTACGTGTCGCAGAACCGAGATTCTTGTTGTTGTAGCTGAACTGATAACTCGCCTGAAAAGGGGCCATTGCCAATGCATGGCTCGATAAGCCTGCACATAGGATTGCAGCTGAGGTTACTGTCGTAAAACCAAGAACTTTCGATAATTTCTTTGTCATAACACGGTTTCCTTTGAGTGTATCGTAAAGTAGAACACTCATTTATCATTACGATTTATGGTTATTATGCCTGTAGATTATGAAGAAAAGATCAGGTTTTTTACTAAGCGCTTGTTAATTTTTCGTATAAAACATGAAGATGTATAGTTTTGAGGCGTGAACGATTTTATGACACGCCCCATGCATGCGATTTCCTTATCTTCTGGTATCTTTTTGCTGGATAGAGGTAACTTCAGTCTCGTCCAGCCCATCCTCATCAAAGTCATCTTCGTTGGATGGATACAGGATTGCAGCCAGATTGACATTGCCCCAGACAATCAATTCAGCGGGGCGTACTCTGGCACGGTTCACATGCACCTTGCCTAGCGTTTCGATGATGCTCGGCTTCTTGCTAAACCACTGGTTTAAATCCAGATAAAGCAAGTCGTCCTTGACCGAGACAATGTCAAAATGCTCCAGAATTTTACCCAGTGGGTCTTCCTCACGAAATTTCTGGTAATACCAGATTGCGGTGTGAAAACCCCATTTCAGGAAAATGTTTTTAAACCTTGCCTCAATCACCTGGGTGTTGCTGATCTGTTCAAATACCATCAATTGCACATCTTTATTCATTTCCATCTGAATCAGTTTCAGGTCCACGGAAAGCGTGGTGTGTATTCCCTTGACATCAAGTGTTGCATAAAGGCGTAGCCAGCCATCATAAAGGTCTGCATGCAGGTCCTTGATGATCTCCACTTTCTCGGTGACATAACGTTCCATTGTCGCATTCACAAACACCTGCGATAACGAAAACTCTCTTTCTTCTTCGATGAATTCTTCGGCTTTTTGGTAAACTTTACGTAGACGTTTAACAACGGATGAAATTAGCGTTTGCATAAAAGTTGTTCCAGAAAGTGAATTGTTTTTAATGCAATGCCACGATCTTTGTAATAACTAAAAAATAAAAATAAATTTCTAACTTGCAGTGTAGCAAAATTAATTGCTACATTTTCATAAAATGATGGTATGGAAACACTGTAGCTATAAGTGGATCACATTTTTGTAAAATTTTGAATATCGGTTAGGTTTTTATACGGTAACCACCGTTGGGGATGAGACATTTTTGTCGCTTGAATCGCATGTGGAAGAAAATAAATTTTCGTTCTGAACTGTCTCCTTATTGGTGGCAAGATCCAGTCTTTATTGCAGCAGTGGCTTTGGCGATGCTGTTGCATGGTGTTGTCTTGACCATTCAGTTTGCGATGCCATCACCTACCGATACCTCAACCAAGGAAATCGCGGTCACGGTTCATCCCAGCAAGGAGCAGGTGAAAGATGCCGACTTTTTGGCACAGGCTGACCAAAAGGGTTCAGGTGAATTCCGCGAGGCACACCTGATGTCGAGTGACATGCCCTCACCAATGCAGGCAGATGCAACGACAGGTGAGTCAGAACTGGAAAGTCTGGAAAAGGTTCAGCAAAAACGGGAATTAAAATTTGAGGAAAAAGTCTTGATGACCGTACTTAGCTGGCAGAAACAGGCTGAGCAGAGTGAACGGAAAAAGGCACTGGATGAATTGCAAAGCCAGTTTCAGGCGAAAGCTGCAATGGTGGCAAGCCTTGAGGCCCAGTACCTGAAACGCCAGCAAAACTTTAGCCGCAAACAGCGTATTAAAACGGTTGATGGCATTCAGGCAAAGCAGGATGCTTCGGCAGCTTATCTGGATAAGTTCCGTCAAAAAGTTGAGTTGTATGGCAACCGTTACTATCCAGATGAAGCAAAACAACAGCGCCTGTCGGGTGAAGTGCGTCTAATGGTCATCCTGAATGCGCAGGGGGGTATCCGTGCCATTCGCCTCATTGAAAGTTCAGGACATGCAATTCTGGATGAGGCGGCAAAAGCCTCTGTACGCCGTGGTGCACCATTTGGAGCTTTTGATGCCAATATGAAAGATATTTCTGAGTTGCGAATTGTGCGTACCTGGCGTTTTGACCCTGTCGATGCTGAATTTGAGGTCCATTAAGTCAGTATTTTAGGGTTTATAGAAAATTATTATTCTAAAAATAATAAATATTTTTATATATAAATCATAATTTTAATAGTTGTAATTTTTTAAATATTATTTTAAGTGAAATAAAAACAATGAACTAAATTTATTAGAATTTTCTTGAATTGATAATAAAAATAATTATCATTTGCTATGTTTTTATTGAACTCTCCTTTTGAATAAATTCGTCTCTCACTTTAAATACTGGTTTTAGGGGGAGTGAGAGGGAATATTGTTCAAATGCTCCATACCTTTTATAAGGACCTGCCTTATGCATCACTATCCAACAGGAGCTTTCAAGGCTCATCCACTTATGCTTGCCATGGCGATGTTGCTGCCATCATTTGTTTATGCTGAGACAAATGAAAATGCACAGTTGCCGACAATTACAGTCAAGGCGGCAGATGAAAACCAAGAGAAGAAAGCTTATACCGTTAAAAAAACGACAACTGCCGTACCCTTGGGCTTATCTGTTAAGGAAACACCTCAGTCAGTTTCGGTGGTTACTGAACAAAGAATGAAAGACCAAGGGCTTACAAGCCTTATTGATGTTGCCGATAATGTAACGGGTATCAATGTTCAACGTTATGAAACTAACCGTAGCAGTTTACATGCACGTGGTTTCCAGATTGATAATTACCAAATTGATGGTGTTCCAACACGTTATGACCAGCCATGGAGTTCTGGTGAAACTGTAACAAGTACAGCTTTATTTGATCGAGTTGATGTGGTGCGTGGAGCAACAGGGCTTATGACTGGACCTGGAAATCCATCAGCAGCCATTAATATGATTCGCAAGCGTGCAACAAGTAAAGTACCGACAGCTAATTTAGAAGTCAGTGGCGGTAGCTGGAATAATTATCGTGTCATGGGTGATATTGCCAATAGTCTGAATGAATCAGGGGCATTGCGTGGACGTGCAGTTGCTCAGTACGAGCAGGGTGATAGCTATATTGACTTGTTGAAGAAACAGGCTTTGACTACTTTGGTGACAGGAGAGGCTGATATTGCAGAAAATACCGTATTGTCGGCAGGTGTAAGCTATCAGGAAAATAAAACTGATAGTCCAATGTGGGGTGGTTTACCTGTTTGGTATAGTGATGGTACTCGTACAAAATGGGATCGTAGCAAAACAACGAGTGCGAATTGGGCACAATGGGATAGTGATTACACCAATTTATTTGCAGATGTAACCCACAGTTTTAATGATAACTGGAATGCTAAATTATCTTATAGTCGTGGTGACCGTAATGGTGATTCAAAATTATTGTTTTTGAGCGGTTATCCAGACTCAAATACTGGATTGGGATCGGGTGCGTTTGCAGGCTCATATAAAGTCAACACTACTCAGGATGACGTGAGTTTACAAGTCAATGGTAAGTTTGGTCTTTGGGGACAGCAGCATGAATTAACATTGGGATATCTCTATTCTAAACAGGATTTCAATGCGGATAGCCGTACTGCTGATTTTGGATGTGGATGTGTGCCTAGTGTGGACAATTTCAATCGTTGGAATGGGAATTATCCAACCCCAACATGGAGTGCAACAAGCTTCTATGAAACAAGTAATAGCAAGCAGAATGCGGCTTATGTGGCAACACGCTGGACTATTATTGACCCATTAAAATTCATTTTAGGTGGTCGCCTCACTGATTTTGAAAAAACTGGTGCAGTCGTTTATACACCTGGCTCATATCAGCTTAAATATAACAATGAATTTACACCTTATGTTGGTGTTGTATATGACATTAACAAGTCTATTTCAGCTTATGCAAGTTATACAAATATTTTTCAACCGCAAGCTGAAAAAGATGTGAATGGTACGGTGCTTGATCCAATTGAGGGGAATAGTACAGAGATAGGTATAAAATCTGGTTGGTTTGATGGCAAGTTAAATGGAACCTTGGCGTTATTCCAAATTCAGCAGGATAATTTAGCCCAACAGGCTGGTATTCATGAGAATAAGGAAGTTTATTATCGTGCTGCGAAAGGGACTGAAAGTAAAGGTTTTGAAGTTGAGTTAACTGGTGAGATTTTACCTAGCTGGAAAGTGACCGCAGGCTATAGCCAGTTTAAGGCGACTGATGTAAATGGTGATGATGTAAATTCTGAGTTACCACGTAAATTAGTACAGACCTTTACAACATACCAGTTACCAGGCAAATTAAATGCACTTACTGTTGGTGGTGGTGTTAACTGGCAAAGTAGTACTTATGTCATGGCAGGCAATCCTTTAGGAGTGTCAGAAAAAGTTGAGCAAGATGCTTATGCATTGGTGAATCTAATGGCTCGTTATCAATTAACCAAAGATTTTTCTGCACAATTGAATATTAATAATCTATTTGATAAGGAATATTATGGAATCTTCCCTGCATATGGTCAAACCACATGGGGAACACCACGTAACGCAACTTTAACTTTACGCTATCAATTCTAATTGCAGCGAACAATAAAAAACGGCTTGATTAAGCCGTTTTTTATTGGGGTTGTGGATAAGTCCGAGGTTATTCACAATCCATTTTGACTTGAATAGGCGCGTTCTACTTTGCAAATTTCAACGCTAAAATCTTGATACCATTTTTCTTTACCTAAATGCTGGGCAACCAGATGCTCTACATCTTGCTGCCAACGTTTAATATCTTCAAGACTATTCCAATAAGACAAGGCAATTTCAAAACCATTCTCATTGCAAGCCTCAAACTTTATGCAGTGATATTGACTCAATGCCTTATTCCTCAGCTTTTGTGCCATTTCTGAGTAGGTTGAATCTAGTTCTTTGACAGTGGCTTTAAAAATAACGATATACATGGGATGCTGTTCTAGATTTCATCTGCCTGATATGGATTTGCAACACCAAGCTTTTTAAGAATCTCAATTTCCAATGCTTCCATTTCTTCGGCATCAGATTCACTGGTTTCATGGTCATAGCCAAGCAAATGCAGGATGCCGTGAACCAATAAATGCGTGAAATGATCAGTTGGTGTTTTTTGCTGTTCTGCCGCTTCTTCTAAAACTACGGGAATACAAATCACCAAGTCACCCAAAGGTTCTGCATCCAGTAAGCTAAGCACTTCTTCTGGAATGTCACTTGGAAAAGACAGTACATTGGTGGGTTTATCTTTTTCACGGTATTGCAAATTTAGCTCGTGGCTTTCTGCCAGATCAACACAGGCAATACCAATTTCAAAGTCCGTATTGAAACCAACATGACGCAGGGTGGTTTCGATATTTTTTTTGATTTGACCACGTTTAAGTGGTAGTTCGGCAGCTTGAAAGTCTTGTTGCAGACTTAAATTGATTTTCAAAATAGATCCTTAAAATCGTCCCCCTGAGATGCGACTAAAGCATCGCAACAAAAGGGGGATTGGAGATTTTTCTAAGAGTGTTGCGCATCTGCCGCAGAATCATTTTCTGCAATCAATGCCTCTTGTCGAGCTTTGCGTTCGGCACGGGCTTCAGCAGACAGGCGTTGTTGTTCGCTGTCCCAGCCTTCGTAAGCCTCAACAATTTTTTGTACCAGTTGATGACGCACCACATCACGGGAATGGAAACGGGTGATATGAATTTCATGGACATTTTCAAGCACCCGTAAGGCATGAGCCAAACCAGATTGCTGTCCACGAGGTAAGTCCACCTGAGTCACGTCACCTGTAATCACGGCACGCGAACCAAAACCTAAACGGGTAAGGAACATCTTCATCTGTTCAGGTGTGGTGTTCTGTGCTTCATCTAAAATGACAAAAGAGTGATTGAGGGTTCGTCCACGCATATAGGCAAGGGGAGCCACCTCAATCACCTGACGTTCAATCAGTTTGGCCACTTTTTCAAAGCCCAGCATTTCATAGAGGGCATCGTAAAGTGGGCGTAAATAAGGGTCAATTTTCTGGGTGAGGTCACCTGGCAGGAAACCCAGCTTTTCACCCGCTTCAACCGCAGGACGAACCAGCAGGATGCGCTGGATTTCATTGCGTTCCAGCATGTCCACTGCGGCAGCAACCGCGAGATAGGTTTTACCTGTACCCGCAGGGCCAATTCCGAATGAAATGTCACTTTGTAAAATGCGCTGTACATAGCGTTTCTGATTGGCACCACGTGGGTTGATTCGCCCTTTGCGGGTCTGCAACCAAACGCTATCCAGTCTTGTATGTTCCTGATCTGAATCATCCATCAGTTCACGGTCAGTCTGTGAACCCTGAATCATCAAATGCAGGACATCGGCACTGATTTGGGAGGAAATTTCTGATTCTTGATAGAGCCGTTGCAACAGTGCCTCGGCCCTTTCGACTGTTTCTATATCACCGTCTAGATAAAAGGCATCGCCTCGGTGAGTAATTTTGACATCTAAACGTTGTTCGATTTGCTTTAAATGCCCGTTGTATGCACCGAGCATTCGTTTTAAATGTTCCATGGAAATTTCAGGGAACGTTACAGTACGTTTAATCGCTGAAGTCAAGAGAAACCCTTTTAGCTCACGTGTAGGAATACCCTTACATTACGCCACGTCAGGTTCAAGATTCAAGAGTTCACCATAAACTAAATTTAAAGTTTTAATTTCAGTGATCTCAATCTCCGCGAAACGCCCAATCCACGCGGCGTCACCGATAAAGGTCACGAGACGGGTATTGTCCGCTGTGCCAATTAAAACATTCGGGTCCTTGTCAGATACCTTTTCAATCAGGACACGTTCAATTTTACCCAGCATGGCATCGGTCTTATCAATACTTGATTGCTTAATCACTTGCTGAACCTGAGCTAAACGGTCTTTTTTCACCTGTTCAGGGGTATCGTCTGGCAGGTCTGACGCGGGCGTACCAGGACGTTTTGAGTAGACAAAGCTATAGGAATGGTCGAAATCCAGATCCTTAATGAACTGTAGGGTTTCAGCAAAGTGTGCATCGGTTTCACCTGGGAAACCAATAATAAAGTCGCTGGATAAATGCATATCTGGGCGGACTTTACGCAATTTCGCGATCTTATCGATATAGACATCAATGGTGTGGTTACGTTTCATTGCCTGTAACACATCGTTGGAACCACTTTGTACAGGCAGATGCAAATGCGACACCATCTGTGGCAGGTCACGGTAGCATTGAATTAGGTCATCTGAAAATTCAAGCGGGTGGGAGGTGGTATAACGCAAGCGCCCAATGCCTGGAATTTCAGCCACTAAACGCAGTAATTCGGGGAAAGTACAGATTTCACCATCAAAGGTTTCACCACGATAACCATTCACATTTTGTCCAAGTAGGCTGATCTCGCGTACGCCTTTTTCAGCCAGCCCTGCAATTTCTGCCAACACATCATCCAGTGGGCGAGAAACCTCTTCACCACGGGTATAAGGAACCACGCAGAATGAGCAATATTTTGAACAACCTTCCATAATCGAGACAAAGGCTTTAAATCCTTCAACACGTGGTTCAGGCAGGAAGTCGAACTTTTCAATGTCAGGGAAAGAAATATCAACCAGCTTGATTTTCTCTTTCTTTGGCTTTTCCACCTGTGCCTGATGCTGATCAAGCATCTGTGGCAAACGGTGCAGGGTTTGCGGACCAAAGACCATATCCACATATGGCGCACGTTTCTGGATGTTGTCGCCTTCCTGAGAGGCAACACAACCACCCACGCCAATCACCAGATCAGGATTCTGTTCTTTCAGCTTACGCCAGCGGCCTAGGCCACTAAATACTTTCTCCTGTGCTTTTTCACGAATCGAGCAGGTGTTCATGAGCAGAATGTCTGCTTCATTTGGATTGTCGGTGAGCACATATCCATGTGAATCACCCAGCAAGTCTGCCATACGATGACTGTCATACTCATTCATCTGACACCCTTGAGTTTCAATATACAGCTTCTTTATTGAAACATCAGCGGTGTGCATTGGCTGGGTAACAGTGTTTTCTGAGGCAGCTTTTACAGCACTGGGAATGAATGTTTGAACCGTCATGCAGGCTCCTAAACAAGGTGGATTTAAACAAACCGCGGATTATAGCAGCATTTTTCGATGTGCGCAGAGAATAAAAAACTGACAAAAATGGACACATTGTGGATGAAATTACGTGAATTTTAATGAATATGAATCAGCAAGTTACATAACACAACAATAGTGGGGAGCCAGACTTATTACACTATAATGGCAGGGCAAAACTGGGCAAATGTATTGATGAAGATGAATAAGCAACATGATTTTATAACAACCGTGACCAATAAACTGAATAACAAGAAAAACTTCCGCCGTATTGTGGTGGTTGGTGGAATGATTGCGTGCTCTTCTGTCTATGCGCTGGATGAACAGTTTAACGATGCCCTGCGTGCGGCCAATGCCAGCAACACCGCCTTGCTCGACCAATATCAAGATGCCATGCAGAATGATGTGTTGGGCTATTATCCTGAATATTGGAAACTTAACACCAACCTCGGTTTTCAGCCTGCATCCTCAATTATCAGCTTTGCCCAGCGCTACCCACAATCTGCAATGGCTGAGAAGCTGGCGGCGGATTATGTAGAAGAAAAAGTCAAACAAGCGAATTTTAGCGAAGCAAAACCCGTTTTAAGCTATGTGACCAATCCAGACCAGGCCGAAAGTTGCGCTGTTGCGCAGGTCAGGGCACAGACAGGTGATAGTCTGGTTTATGCGGAATATAAAGATGTCTGGTTAGCCACCAATGCCCAGCCTGACTCATGTACGGGGTTGGGGCGAATGATGCTTTCCAGCCCACTTATGACTGCCCAGGACCGTCAGCAGCGGTTGTGGGGACAGTTGCGCGCAGGACAGTCGGGACAGGCTATTGCAACTGCACAAACCATGGGGCTGAATCTTTCGCTCGCCCAGTTGAATCAGATTCAGGAAAACCCATTGGGGTATTTATGGAGTGCGCCAAAAACCAATGATGCGGATTATGCCTATCTGATTTTTGCTCTGGGGCGTGTGGCTGACAGTGATTTAACCAATGCCCTGGCAAATATCCAGCGCGCGGCTCAGGATACACCACCGCCTGTACAAAAATATTTGTACCGTACCATTGGGTATGTCGGTGGCACCACAGTGATGAAAAATGGTTTTAATCGTGAAGTGCTCAATGCCTACGACCAAAGTTATGGCTATCCGCTGAGTCCAGAGGAAGCCGAAATTTACGCGCGTCAGGCCATTCGTTTCAGTGCATGGGAAAGCTTGATTCGTGCCATTGATGCGATGTCAGTCACCCAGAAACAGGAAGACCGTTGGCAATATTGGCTGGCGCGTGCCTCTGAGCAACGTGCAGATGCTGCTTCCAAACAGGCGGCACAGCAGATTTATCGCAGACTGGCGCAAAGTGGTGATGACTATCACAACTTGCTTGCCAAGGACCGTTTGGGCGAGCGTTATAACCATCAACCCTATGATGAGCAGCCGAGTTCACAGGATATACAGCGTTTAAATCAAAACATCCATTTTAGACGTGCATTTGCACTTCGCGATGTGAATGCGCCAGCAAACTACACCAACAGGGAATGGAACTGGGCGGTTCGTCAGGCCTACTTGCAGCAGGATGATGGAATGTTGCTGGCCGCGGCAAAACGTGCACATGACATGGGCTGGTATGATCGCGCGATTTACGCCGCTGACCGTACCATGAACAAGCATAACGACACTTACCGCTATGCAACACCGCACCGTAGCAATGTCACCAGCCATAGTTACAATGCTGGTATTGATCCTGCATGGGCGTATGGTTTAATGCGTCAGGAAAGCCGATTTGTAACAACAGCACGTTCCAATGTTGGAGCGGGTGGCCTGATGCAGATCATGCCAAACACGGCCAAGTTGGTTGCCCGCCAAATGGGGGAAACCTATAACCCAGCCGCACTGAGCGAAATGAATACCAATATTCGCTATGGCACCTATTACTTGTCCATGATTCAGAGCCAGCTCAGTGGCAATGCGGTACTGGCAACAGCGGGTTATAACGCTGGTCCAAATCGGGCAAGGCGTTGGCAACCAGATTTCCAGACCATGGCGGCAGACCAGTACACAGAAACCATTCCATTATTGGAAACACGTGATTACGTCAAGCATGTCATGACCAATGCAACACATTATGGCGTGGTACTAGGGCAGGGTGCGCAATCCCTGGAGAAACGCATGAGTATCATTCCTGTGCGCAATGAACCCTAGAACACGAGATGTTTAATTTGAAACAATGAAGTTTTTGTATTTGATGAAATTGAAAAAAATATTCAAGCGATCAATGTTGGGAACCTTGCAGAGCTTGTTCTGTTACTTGGTTCTATCATTCAGTGCGCCATTATATGCAGCAGATAGTAACGATCTGGTTGGTTATGTCATGCATATACAAATGACGCCTGCGGCTTGTGCATTGGATACATCGAAGCAGAAACAGCGCAAATGCCTTGAGGGTTATTCACTAACCATCTCAAGTCTGCTGCCAGAAGTGCCTGTCAATAAAAACTGTGAAACCAAGACCTCAGCAAAATTAAGCCCATTGCAGGCAAAGGTGGTCGCACGGGTTATGCCTGATGAAAACGCACGGGTTCAACTTTGGCAAAATGTTGGCGGCTGTGTCCCCATGAATGCCAGTCAGTATTTCAGGACGGTCATCAACTTTGCTGAGCGCCTGAAAATTCCTGCTGACCTGACCAGTCCAAATACCATTGAGGTACAAAAGGAAAATCTGCGTCAGCAATTTACCAAGCTCAATCCATCCCTGCCACCAAATGGAATTCGTTTTAGCTGTCAGGCTTCCAGATTCGATTCCATCCTGACTGAAATTCGCGTGTGTTACCAGAAAAATGGGCAATACAAACAATGTGCAAGCCATATTGTCACGGGCTGTCCAAATGAATTTACCATCAAGGGCAGCTATTAGGCATTTTTTCTGGCTTAATTTGTATTTTCTATCAGACTTTTGTTGAAATCCATTCTCTTTTACATGCATCTACGTTCGCTTTAGAGTACAATCTTTGCCGTTTATGATAATTCGGTTGAATAACAAGAAAATTCAATCGTGCTAACGCATCTCACTGGAGAATATCACATGAAGCAACCCGTTCGTGTTGCCGTTACAGGCGCTGCTGGTCAAATTGGTTATAGCTTACTATTCCGTATTGCAAGCGGTGAAATGTTAGGTAAAGATCAACCAGTCATTCTACAATTGCTGGAAGTTCCTGTTGAAAAAGCTCAACAAGCGCTTAAAGGCGTAATGATGGAACTTGATGACTGTGCTTTCCCATTATTGGCGGGCATGATCGGGACTGATGATCCAAAGGTTGCATTTAAAGATGCAGACTATGCGTTGTTGGTGGGTTCTCGTCCACGTGGTCCTGGTATGGAACGTGCTGACCTGTTGAAAGTGAATGGCGAAATCTTCATCGGTCAAGGCCAGGCTTTAAACGAAGTTGCCAGCCGTGACGTTAAGGTATTGGTTGTAGGTAACCCTGCAAACACCAACGCTTATATCGCAATGAAATCTGCTCCAGACCTTCCAGCGAAAAACTTCACCGCAATGTTGCGTCTTGACCACAACCGTGCGTTGACCCAGATTGCTCAGAAAGCAGGTGTTGCGGTTGCTGACATCGAGAAATTGACAGTTTGGGGTAACCACTCTCCAACAATGTATGCTGACTACCGTTTTGCAACTGCAAATGGCGAAAGCTTGAAAGACAAGATCAACGATGCGGAATGGAATAAAGATGTATTCCTTCCAACTGTTGGTAAACGTGGTGCTGCGATTATCGAAGCGCGTGGTTTGTCTTCAGCTGCTTCAGCTGCCAATGCTGCAATCGACCACATGCGTGACTGGGCGTTGGGTACAAACGGCAAATGGGTAACTATGGGTATTCCATCTGACGGTTCTTACGGTATCCCTGAAGGCGTAATGTACGGTGTGCCAGTGACTTGTGAAAATGGCGAGTATACCCGTGTTGAAGGCCTTGAAATTGACGAGTTCAGCCGTGAGCGTATGGACAAGACACTTCAGGAACTTGAAGAAGAACGTGCGGCAATTGCTGACATGCTAAAATAATTTATCTTTTTGATAAATTGAAAGCACTCTCTTGGAGAGTGCTTTTTTTGTTGCGATAAAAAACAAAAAACTACAAGAAAATATAGACATACATATCCATGCAATCAGTATTTGCTGTTAGATTATTTCGATCGGGATAATGATGTGGAGAATAACAATGTTTGAACAACAACCAACACTTGAGCTTTTATTTGAACAGCTGGGACTTGAGGCGGATGATGCCTCAATTGAAAGTTTTGTAAAAACACACCAGCTTGGGGCTGATCAAAAACTACATGAGGCTGAGTTCTGGAGTGCTGGCCAACGTGACTTCCTAAAAAGCCATTGGGATAAAGATGACGATTGGGCCATTGTGATTGATGAGCTTAACCAGCAACTGCATTTAGATAGCACTCGATAAGCACATATAAAAATAAAGCTCACATCAGTGAGCTTTAGTTCGAATCAGGGTTTTAAACCATTCTTCCTTACGGGCAAGGCTAAATGCAGGGTGAACCTGTAACAGTTCCAGATCATGGTCTAAACAGGACACATACTTTTTCAGCCAATGTTGGGTTAATGCCTGTTCCTTTTTCGCTGCTGAGGCATAGGCCAGAAAGAAGTAAATATCCAGATGGTTGTGGTGTGCCAAGGGCTTTAAAATCTGCTGGGTGATCAAAGCAAAACGCTGTTCTTTGGTCAGTTCAAAGTAGATCATGTAGGCTTTGGCAAGTTGTAGGGATAGGTTTAGATAGAGACTAAGCGGCATTTCTTCATATTCAATCCGTGCCTGTTCAAGCAGAACGATGGCTTCCTGCAAAAAATGCAACTGTTCCTGACGAACATGGCTCAGCAAGACCAGTTGCAAACGCAATTCAGCCCGCTCCAAAGCCAGTTCAGGGGTATTGCCATTTAAATAAAGTTGGTCGGTTTCACCAATCCGTGCAATCACCTGTTTGGTTTCATTTGACATTTATTGATCCAGAATCGTCAGCTATACCGAGTTATATCGGGCTGTTTTTCGTAATTTAAAGGATTTAACCATTCCATATAGAGTTTCCACTTCGTAGCCATGCGGTGATGGATAAACGCTGTTGTTTCGATAACAGCACTTCATGTAATAAATCACTTTGAAAGATCGCAAGGCGATTGGGTAGGGGCTGGATGATATGCCACTGATCATTCTTATCCTGCAAACGTAATTGACCACCCCAATCCTCCTGCCAGTTTTCATGCAGATAGAACACGGTTGAAATCATACGGTCATTTTTCTGTTGTGGATTGTCCCGATGTAAGGCATAAAACTCACCTGCGTGATAACAGGCAAAATGTGCCTCAACCTCTTTAATACCCAGATAAAAAGCCTGATTCAAAACTTGGGATAAATGTTCCAAGGTCTGGATATGTTGCTGCGCAATCGGAAGTTGACCATCAATCCATAAAATATGATCGCTACGAATGTGACTCACCACACCATTCTGTACACTTGCCGCCCTGAACTGTTCCAAATGTGAACTACATTCATGTACCAGTGCTTGTACATATTCATTTGGATATACCTCATCGATCAGGGCAAATCCAGACGCATTTAAATCATCCAGAATCTTGTCCAGATTCCAGTAGCTTGGGAGAGAGGAAGATTGCATATAGTTCCAGTTCACGCTTAATCGTTTATAGGGCAATTTGTGGTGATCACATCAATGCTAAAGAATAGCCTCTATTTTCATGTTAAACTATCCTTTGAATTGAGGAATAATTGTCAACATGAATTACCGTCACCATTTCCATGCGGGTAACTTTGCCGATGTTATGAAGCATGTACTTTTGCTTCAACTGCTCACTCGTTTAAATGCCAAAGATAAACCTTATCGATATATTGATACTCATGGCGGGGCGGGCAAGTATGATCTATCACTTGCGCCAGCGCAAAAATCTGGCGAATTCTTAACAGGGATTCATCGTCTGGTACAGTTGGGTGAAATGGAAAAACGCCAGGCACCTGAAGCCATTCAGGAATACCTGAAACTGGTGGAAAGCCTGCGTACTGAAGAGGGCAAAGGCAGCTATCCTGGTTCGCCGTGGTTTGCCTTGCAGGCGATGCGTGAAATTGATAAAGCGACTGTGTTTGAAATGCAGCGTGATGTATTCCAGCAATTACGCCACAACATCCGTGATAAACGTATGGGCTTGCATGAGCGTGATGCTTATGAGGGCTTGTTGGGTGTTATTCCACCTAAAGAAAAACGTGGTTTGGTCATGATTGACCCACCCTATGAGATTGAGCGTAAAGATTTCCCACAACTGGTTGAGCTGTTGCAGACTGCCTATAAAAAATGGCCTACAGGTGTATTTGCGGTTTGGTATCCAATTAAAGACCGTGCCATGATCGAACGTTTTGAAAAGAAAATGTTCAAGACAGGGATTCGCCGTCAGTTGGTGTGTGAAATCTGTGTATGGCCAGATGACACACCAGTCGGGTTAAATGGCTGTGGTTTGTTGGTGATCAACCCACCCTGGAAATTCTCAGAAGATGCGGACCAGGCCCTACAATGGCTGTTCCCACATTTGCGCATGAGTGAAAATGGTGGTCACGCTGCGGTGCGTTGGTTGGTGGGTGAATAAGCCCATCACCGTCAAGATATTCTCGAGGAATTGAAAATAATGACAAATTCTCCTAAACCAGATTCTGATTTAAATAATAGAGACCATTCTTTCGATGGCATCACATTTGAAGTGGAAGAAGAAGAGCAGACGCATGAGGGGCAGAAAGTAAAACGCCGTGGCATCTATCTGTGGCCTAACCTGATTACCACTGCTGCACTTCTTTCGGGTTTCTATTCCATCATCGCAAGCATGAATGGAAACTTTAACCAGGCGATTTATGCCATTTTTCTGGCGGCATTGCTGGATGGTCTGGATGGTCGTGTTGCACGGGCAATTGGTGCGCAAAGTGCATTTGGTGAACAATACGATTCACTGTCTGACCTATTGGCATTTGGTGTTGCGCCAGCAATTCTGATGTATAGCTGGAGTTTACATGACCTTGGCCGTATTGGTTTGGCATGTTGCTTTATCTATACGGCCTGTGCCGCATTCCGTTTAGCACGTTTTAATGTGCAGATTGGCGTGGTGGACAAGCGTTACTTTATTGGAATTGCCAGCCCGCTTGCAGCGGTGACGGTGATCTCAATGGTCTGGGTTGGACGGGATTTTCCATTTGTATTCGACTTAAAAGATATCGTGGTTCAGGTTGTTAACTGTATTGTCATGGTCAGTATTGGCTTGTTGATGATTTCAAATATCAAATACTACTCATTTAAACAAATGGATCGAAAACGTGTACCTTTTGTTGTGATGTTGCCAGTGGTCTTGATTTTTGCCGCAATCACGTACAACATTCCAGTAGGAATCCTGATTGTATCTATTCTCTATATCCTTTCGGGTTTCATCACCACTTTACTTGCTAAAAAGAATGATTCAAAAATAACAACCTAAAAAATGGAGGTTCAGTATGCCAATATTGATGAATAACAATCAATTAAAGCTGCTGAACCTGAATAAGACAGATGCTTTAACTTTTTATCCCCCAAAAGGCTTGTTCAAGATTGTCTATCAGGCCTTGATTTTGCCAAACTTGCCTGAACCATTTCATTACCTCAACTTTATCAGCCTGATTGGGCAACCACGAATTCCTGTCTGTTATAATGCCAGCGCAATTACGACTACGGCTATTGATACCGCAACCGTTCTGGTCAGTAGTAGTGTTGCCACTGTAGGGCACCTTAAAAGCTATAGTGCCAAAGAACAGTGTCAGTTTGAAATGGACCGTTATCAATTTTTAGATGTTGACCATATTCAGGCAGAATTCCCCAATTATTACTTTAAGCGTATTGATGACGAATTAAGTTGTCAGCTTAAAGTAAATACCCATGCGGAAATAGAAAATCATTCAGCCTTGCAATGGGGTGTGGCGGACTATTGGTATGCAAGATGCCAATGTGAGGGTGAAATCACCTACAAACAGCAGAAATACCAAATTGAGGCGCAGGGTATCTTAAAACATGCCAGGGCAATTTATTTACCTTTCATAGCCTTTCATTTTTTTACTTATCAAATTATTCAGGTGACTCCAGACTTACAAATCGTACTCTCAGAGTTAAGGAATCAATGGAACAACATCGTTTTTTCAAGAATTGAGATTCAGTCTGCGGGACAGCAAACACGACTTTATGAGAAACAGGTCATTTTTGATGTAATGCGAGTCTATCCTAAAATTCAGACACCGAATGGTCGGGAAATGTATTTGCCCAGAGAATTTATTTGGCAGTATCAGGAAAATGATGAAGTTATTTTTCATCTACAGGCACAAAGCCGAGGGGACTATAAATTTGGCTTGGCTGCGGGTTATGTGGGAAGCTTCAACTACCAATTGCTCTGGAAAAATGAAAAATATGAGGGTTCTGGCTATTGTGAATATGTGGACTGTCGTCCCTTGCATTGGCAGGAAAAAAGTAAAACTGAACAAATAATGGATCAAATTCCACATTTTCAGCCCTTTTTGTGCAAGAAGTAGGCAGTTGTTGCAATAATTTAAAGAAAGGGGTTGCAAGGTATTTAGAATGATCTATAATGCGACTCCATCGGCGGTGCTGTTGATTGAAAGTTGTTTTAAATCAAGTGTTTAAAGTGGTTTAAAATTAAAGTTAAAATTGATGGTTGACTTTAAAGAGATTTAGGGTAACATAGCCGACCTAGCTTGATGATGACGAATCATCGAGAAGATCATTAAGAGAATAGAAGAACAACTTGTGTGGATTTTTACTGGTTGATCGATCGAAAATATTTCATTGATTAATTGGTTTAAATTTCTCGAAGTTTATTTGAGCGAATATATAAGTCAGTAATTGATGAGCCAGAATTGGCACCTTGTCTTTAATAAGGTGCAAAATGATTTTAACTGAAGAGTTTGATCATGGCTCAGATTGAACGCTGGCGGCAGGCTTAACACATGCAAGTCGAGCGGGGTGATGTGCTTCGGTACTGATCCTAGCGGCGGACGGGTG
>NZ_JAUDZE010000004.1:0-331771 GCF_030385805.1 Acinetobacter thutiue | reverse complement strand
GTGACTCTGACTCAGACAGCGACTCCGATTCAGACAGCGACAGCGACTCTGACAGCGACTCCGATTCCGACAGCGATTCAGACTCCGACAGCGACTCAGACTCTGACAGCGACAGTGATTCAGACTCCGACAGTGACTCAGACTCTGACAGCGACTCAGATTCTGACAGTGACTCAGACTCCGATTCCGACTCTGACAGTGACTCTGATTCCGACTCAGATAGCGACAGCGACTCCGACAGTGACTCAGATTCGGACTCAGATTCTGACAGCGACTCAGATAGCGATAGCGACTCTGACTCCGACAGCGACTCTGACTCCGATTCAGATAGCGACAGCGACTCAGATTCTGACAGCGACTCTGACTCCGATAGTGACTCAGATTCTGACAGCGACTCTGACTCCGATAGTGACTCAGATTCCGATAGCGATTCGGACTCCGACAGTGACTCTGATTCAGACAGTGACTCTGATTCAGACAGCGACTCTGATTCTGACAGCGATTCCGACAGCGACAGTGACTCTGATTCCGACAGCGACTCCGATTCTGACTCCGACAGTGACTCTGACAGCGACTCAGATAGCGACTCCGATTCTGATAGCGACAGTGACTCAGACTCTGACAGCGACTCAGATTCCGACAGTGACTCCGACTCTGACAGTGACTCTGATTCCGACAGCGACTCCGACTCAGACAGCGACTCCGATTCAGATTCAGATAGTGACTCAGACAGCGACAGTGACTCCGATTCTGACTCCGACAGCGACTCTGACTCCGATTCCGACAGCGACTCTGATTCCGACAGCGATTCCGATTCCGACAGCGACTCCGATTCTGACTCAGACAGCGACTCCGACTCTGACAGCGATTCAGATTCCGACAGCGATTCAGATTCCGACAGCGACTCTGACTCAGACAGCGACTCTGATTCAGACAGTGACTCCGACTCTGACTCCGACAGCGATTCCGATTCCGATTCAGACAGTGACTCTGACTCAGATAGCGATTCAGATTCCGACAGTGATTCAGATTCAGACTCAGACAGCGATTCAGATAGCGACAGCGACTCAGATTCAGACAGTGACTCAGACTCCGACAGCGACTCAGATTCAGACAGTGACTCTGATTCCGACAGCGACTCCGATTCAGACAGCGACAGTGACTCCGACTCCGACAGTGATTCCGACTCCGACAGTGACTCTGATTCAGACAGTGACTCTGATTCAGACAGTGATTCAGATTCAGACTCAGACAGCGATTCAGACAGCGACAGCGACTCCGACAGTGACTCTGATTCAGACAGTGATTCAGACTCTGACAGTGATTCCGATTCAGACAGCGACTCGGACTCCGACAGCGATTCCGATTCCGACAGTGACTCTGACTCAGATAGCGATTCAGATTCCGACAGTGACTCTGATTCAGACAGTGACTCAGATTCTGACAGCGACTCAGATTCCGACAGTGACTCCGACTCTGACAGCGATTCAGATAGCGACAGTGACTCTGATTCAGACAGTGACTCAGATTCTGACAGCGACTCTGACTCAGACAGTGATTCCGACTCCGACAGTGACTCCGATTCAGATAGCGACAGCGACTCAGACTCCGATTCCGACAGTGACTCAGATTCTGACAGCGACTCCGACTCTGATAGTGACTCCGACTCCGACAGCGATTCAGATTCTGACAGTGACTCCGACTCAGACAGCGATTCGGACTCAGACAGTGATTCAGACTCCGACAGCGACTCTGACAGCGATTCCGACTCCGACAGCGACTCCGACTCCGACAGCGATTCAGATTCAGACAGCGATTCAGATTCCGATTCCGACAGCGATTCAGACTCCGACAGCGACTCAGACTCCGACAGCGATTCAGACTCCGACAGCGACTCCGACTCAGACAGTGATTCAGACTCAGACAGCGACTCCGATTCCGACAGCGACTCCGATTCCGACTCCGACAGTGACTCTGACTCAGACAGTGACTCCGACTCTGACAGTGATTCCGACTCAGACAGCGACTCCGATTCAGATAGTGACTCCGACTCTGATTCTGATAGTGACTCCGACAGCGATTCAGATTCTGACTCTGACTCCGATTCAGATAGCGACAGCGACTCCGACTCAGATAGCGACAGCGACTCTGACTCAGACAGCGACTCCGATTCTGACAGTGACTCTGATAGCGACTCCGATTCAGATAGCGACAGTGACTCCGATTCAGATAGCGACTCCGATTCCGACAGCGACTCCGATTCCGACAGCGACTCCGATTCTGACAGCGATTCAGATTCCGACAGTGACTCCGATTCTGACAGTGATTCCGATTCTGACAGCGACTCCGATTCAGATAGCGACAGCGACTCCGACTCAGATAGCGACTCCGATTCCGACAGTGACTCTGACTCAGACAGCGATTCCGATTCAGATAGCGACAGCGACTCCGACTCAGACAGTGACTCTGATAGCGACTCAGATTCAGATAGCGACAGCGACTCCGACTCAGACAGTGACTCTGATAGCGACTCAGATTCAGATAGCGACAGTGACTCCGATTCAGATAGCGACAGCGACTCCGATTCCGACAGCGACTCCGATTCCGACTCTGACTCCGATTCAGACAGTGACTCCGATAGCGACAGCGATTCAGATTCCGACAGTGACTCCGACTCTGACAGCGACTCAGACTCAGATAGCGACAGCGACTCCGATTCCGATAGCGACTCAGACTCAGACAGTGACTCTGACTCCGACAGTGACTCCGACTCAGACAGTGACTCCGACTCTGACAGTGACTCCGATTCAGACAGTGACTCCGACTCTGACAGTGACTCCGATTCAGATAGCGATTCCGACTCTGATAGTGACTCCGATTCCGACAGCGACTCAGACTCAGATTCAGATAGCGACAGTGACTCAGACTCCGACAGTGACTCCGACTCAGACTCCGACAGCGACTCCGACTCTGACAGTGATTCAGACTCAGACAGCGATTCCGACTCTGACAGCGACTCCGATTCAGACAGTGACTCCGATTCAGATAGCGACTCAGACTCTGATAGTGACTCTGATTCCGACAGCGACTCCGACTCAGACAGCGATTCCGACTCTGACTCTGACAGTGATTCAGATTCCGACTCCGACTCTGACAGTGACTCCGATTCTGACAGTGATTCAGACTCAGACAGCGATTCCGATAGCGACTCCGATTCTGACAGTGACTCCGACTCAGACAGTGACTCCGATTCTGACAGTGACTCCGATTCTGACAGTGATTCTGACTCTGACAGTGACTCTGACTCAGACAGCGACTCCGATTCCGACAGCGACTCCGATTCCGACAGTGATTCCGATTCTGACAGCGACTCCGATTCCGACAGTGATTCCGACTCAGACAGCGACTCAGATAGCGACAGCGACTCTGACTCCGACAGCGATTCCGATTCTGACAGCGACTCCGATTCAGACAGCGACTCAGACTCAGATAGCGACTCTGACAGTGACTCCGATTCTGACAGTGACTCCGACTCAGACAGTGATTCTGACTCCGACAGTGACTCAGATAGCGATTCCGATTCAGATAGCGACAGCGACTCTGACTCAGACAGCGACTCTGACTCAGACAGCGATTCCGATTCCGACAGTGACTCTGACTCAGATAGTGATTCCGACTCCGACAGTGACTCCGATTCCGACAGCGACTCCGACTCAGATAGCGATTCAGATTCCGACAGCGACTCTGACTCCGACAGTGACTCTGACTCAGACAGCGACTCCGACTCAGACAGCGACTCCGATTCCGACAGTGACTCCGATAGCGACAGCGATTCCGACTCCGACAGCGATTCCGACTCCGACAGCGATTCAGATTCCGACAGCGATTCTGATTCCGATAGTGACTCTGATTCAGACAGTGACTCCGACTCAGATAGCGATTCCGACTCCGATTCAGATTCTGACAGCGACTCCGACAGCGATTCAGATTCCGACAGTGACTCCGATTCAGACAGCGACTCTGACTCTGACAGCGACAGTGATTCCGACTCCGACAGTGACTCTGATTCAGATAGCGACGCCGACTCTGACAGTGATTCAGATTCTGACAGCGATTCCGATTCCGACAGCGACGCCGACTCAGATAGCGACTCTGATTCCGACAGCGACTCAGATAGCGACAGTGATTCAGATTCCGACTCCGACAGCGACTCTGACTCCGATTCAGATAGCGACAGCGACTCCGACTCTGACAGTGATTCAGATTCAGACAGCGACTCCGATTCTGACAGCGATTCCGACTCTGACAGTGACTCCGATTCCGACAGCGATTCGGACTCCGACAGTGATTCCGATCATGACTTGCTAATTGACATTACGATTGACACTGATCTGAATGCCAATGGAACAATTACAGGACATGAACTCAATGGTAGTGCCAATGTTCAGGCGCATATAGGACTTGGAGATGACGCTTATGAGGGAATGCAGGTTCAAGTGACCGTAACTGGTCCTGTAGCAGGTGGTACGATTACGATCAACCATACGGTTACAGCAACTGATCTTGCAAACAACTCATTCCCAATCACAATTCCAACGATTGGCAGTGGCGCAATTACAATTGGAGCAACCACAACCGATACAGATGGTCATACTGATACAGTAAATGCAGGTGTAATCGTTGCACCACAGGACATGATTACCAACATCACGGTGATTGATGATCTTGACCATAACAACCTGATCAATGCCGCTGAGCTTGGTTCAGATGGAACATTCAATGTTCAGGTTGGTTTGGGTGCCGATGCCTATGATGGCATGGTGGTAACGGTGAATGGTCAATCATATACAGTCAACTCAACCGATCTACAAAATGGCTATATCGTAGCCAGTATTGTTGGTGTCAATCAGTTGATGAATATCTCTGCACAGGCACATGATGTCTGGGGTAATCTCGACTCCGCAGCAACATGGATTGGTGTGGATACCATCCCACCAAGTACGGATGGCACAGTCATTACGATTGATCCAATCACTGGTGATGACATTCTTGATGCACTTGAAGCAGGCGGCACAGTGACTGTGACAGGTACATTGACAGGTGTTACAGGAGAGGCTGCGAACTCAGCCAATACCCATGTGACTGTAACGATCAATGGTGTGGATTATGATGCTACCGTGAATTTCACGGGTACAAATGCAACCTGGACTGTCAATGTTGATGGTGGTGATCTCGCACTTGATGATGATCTCACCGTTGATGCAACAGCAACCTTTACTGATGCGGCAGGTAATAGTAGTTCAATTACTACGGCACATGACTATGCGCTGGATGTTCAGGACTTGATCACTACGATTGATGTCGTGGCAGACCTCAATGGTGATGGTGTTATCAATCTGGATGAGCTTGGTACAGATGGCGTGTTCGATATCCATGTGAATCTGGGTGTTGATGCGGTTGATGGTACTGTGATTAACGTCAATGGTACGCTTTACACTGTCAATTCAGCGGATGTGGACAATGGTTATATCACCGTCAGTCTTCCAGCCTCTGCTGCGGTCAATGGTGTTGTGAACATTGTGGCAACGGCAACCGATGGATTTGGTCATATTGATACTGCAAATGCGCAGATCGGAATTGTGGTTGATCCATTATTGCAAATACATGCCTTTGACAACCTGGCAGACGCTTATATCGATGTTGTTCCACAACAACTGTTCGATAATGCCAACCTGGGTAGTCATGGTTATCTCGCAATGGTGGACATCGCAAATCTTGATCTACAGGCATTAAGATCAGATGCGATCAACTTCAATGTTGCAGGTGGCACTGTAGATAACGTCACATTCAGTTATAGCTTGCCACTGGGTGCGGGTGTACTTGATGATGTCAAACTCGTGGTTCAAAAACTGGATGCGTCAGGGCATTGGGTAGCGGTGCAGGGCACAGGCGATGCTGACTTCCTGAATCTAGATGTACTGTCAGGCAACAGCGTCACACTGAACAACCTTGCTGCTGGTACATACCGTGCATTCCTGGCCCATGAAGGAGCGGTCATTGATGTAAGCTTGCTTGGAACATTGTCCGCAACCGCAGATGTTTATAGCACAACCCAAGTGAACTATGTGGTAACGGCCGCAACGGGTAATGTGATTGAAGATGTAGGCTTGCATGGTACAGAGGTTGATGTTCTTACCGCGACCACTGTTCTACAAAGTGTCACTTTCAATGGCACAACCACAGACATGACAAGTGCTGGCCTGACTATCGTCGGTCATTACGGTACGCTACAGATTGATGAGCAGGGTGAATACACCTATACACCAAATGCAAATAGTGCAGGTCTAGGTCTGGTTGATCAGTTTACCTATACCTTGCATGACCCAGCGACTGGCATGAGTTCATCAGCAACCTTGTACTTCCATTTAGATAGTCATCAGGTGGATATGACATGGGGCGATGCAGATCATCCTGCACAACCTGCAACCATTGACTTCAACGCAGTTGATGATCTGGTGACCGCAGCGATTAACCCATCATTGTTACAAGTTGGCGATGATGTGGACTTTGGTAGCCATAGTTACCTTGCACTGGTTGGTCTATCAGATCTTGACCTGTCATTGCTTGATAACGGCGACATTAACTTCACCGTGGCAGCAGGCGAAAGTGCCGATGTGACATTCTGTTACAGCGCTCTGGCAACTGTTGGTGTCCTCGGTGATGGCTATGGTGTCCTTGTCCAAAAATTCGATACAGCCACTAACCAGTGGGTCACTGTCAACAATGCGATGACAGATGGTTTCATTAGCCTTGAATTGCTTGCCTCTGGACAGGTTGCTGCAACCATGCATGGTCTGGGTGAAGGTACATACCGTGCATTCATGACTTATGACAGTTCTCTTGGTGAAGTGGGCTTGCTTGGTAAACTCACCGCCACAGCCGACATCTACGATCTGGATCAAATTGCCCAACCACAATATGCGGTGGCTGAACACGATGCAGTTCTTGGTAGTCATGGATACCTTGCTCTTGTTGGCTTGCTTGGCCTGAATGCTGCAATCATCGGTAGCAACAGTGTTGGCTTCAATGTCAATAACGCAACAGGTGATGTCACCTTAAGTTACAGCACCTTGATTGGTGCAGGCGCATTGAGTGATTACCAACTGGTGATTCAACATAAAGATGCATCAGGTAATTGGGTGGCATTGAATGGTTCTGGTCAATGGAATGTGCTGGATCTACAACTGCTCAACTCAGGTACGGGTGTCACACTGACTGGTCTGGAAACAGGTGAATACCGTGCCGCGATGGTTTACACAGGCGTACTTGGTGGTGGTTTAGGAGGCACGTTGACCGCAACAGCCGACCTCTATGATCTAAACACCATTGTCAATGGCTACACTTCAGTGGCTGTTCATGGCAACGTGCTTGGTGATGTGGGTGTCACAGGACATAGCGATACCACCACACCATTTACAGTGGTCCATTCAGTGACTTATGGCGCGAATACTGTAGATATCGGAGCGAGTGGTGTCATCACCATCAACGGTCAATACGGTACATTGGTGATGTATGCAAATGGCAGCTACACCTATACACCAAATGCGGATAATGTTGGTCTAGGTCAGGTTGAACACTTCACCTATAACATTGTTGACCCAACAGGCAATGACTATCAGGCATCTGCCCAATTGATTATCCATATCGATAGCGATCTTGTGGACATGACTTGGGATCCGATGAATCCATTGGCACCTGCAACCGTTAATATCGCGGCTGATGCAGATGTAGCAGTGGCAGGAATCGACGCTGGCGCATTGCTGGTGGGCAATGACCTGATGATTGGTGAACAGGCCTATGCTGCATTGATTGGTGTTGCTGGTATTAATTTACCGATCCTTGGAACACCAGCCATGAGCTTCACGGTAGCGGATGGACATACACAAAATATGACCTTTAGCTATAGTACGGCAGTCAGCTTGGGTATCTTGAATGATGACTATAAAGTTGTGGTTCAAAAACTGGTCAATGGCGAATGGGTGGCCGTAGCAGGTTCTAACACCAGTGGCATTATTAACCTCGATCTGCTTGCAAATGGTCAGGTTGTGGCGACAGTGAATAACCTCGATGCAGGTCAATACCGTGCATTCATGGCATACGATGGAGTTGGTGTAGGTCTGGCAGGTAAACTGACTGCAACAGCAGATGTATATGATCCAAGTCAGCATGCAGTTCTACCAGTGACAGGCAATGTTCTTGCAGATGACAGCGTGACTGTATTTACCAAAGTCACCAGTGTTGACTTCAATGGACAAAGTGTGGCTGTCAATGAAATGGGTGCGACCACCATTCACGGTCAATACGGTACATTGGTGATCTCTGCCAATGGTCACTACACCTATACACCGTACACAAATCTGGTAGGTCTAGGTCAGGTGGAAACATTCACTTATCATGTGACTGACCCAACAGGTATTGACTTTACTTCGTCAGCCACCTTAACCATCACCATCGCGGGACAGGATATGAATCCAGCCATCCTTGCGGTTGCAGACAACTTCGGTGCGGAACAGGGTAATGTGTTCAATGGTGGCTCAACTGACGACACCACACCGACTTTCTATGGTGTGGCAGAGGCAGGCAGTACCGTGGTTCTATTTGCTAATGGTACAGAGGTGGGTACAACCACCGCAGGTGCCGATGGTAAATGGAGTCTCACAACAACACCAATTACCCACTTGGGTCAGTATATCTTCACTGTCGAGGCAACCAATACCACAGGCCATACTTTCACCAGTGCTGAGTTTGACCTGGATATCATTGCTTCTGTAGGTCAACAAAAACCAGAGGTGGCATTAACCAATAATGCATTGTTGGGTCTCGTGGGTGCAGATGTGGCTGGCTTGATCACCCTGGATCAGCAACCACTCCTTGCAGTTGATGTCAACAACGACATTAAACGAGTTGAGGTTGAATACAACTCAGGTATCGTTGGACTCAATGTCATTAACCTCTTAACAACATTGTTGGGCGGTAATGGTGTTGGATTCGCATACTCACAAGGTCTGGCAGCAGAGTTTGGCCTAAATGTGGATGTGACTGACAGATTGCAGGGTATCAGCCTCTTCGGCAGCGATTCGATGAAAATTATCATCACTGCTGCGGATAATGGAACCATTGACAATCAAAAACTAATGGAGTTCATGGCGACGATTCATGCAAGTAAGGATTTGGTACAGTTGAACCTTGCTGATAGCGTAACCGTCACTGCCTATGACAGCGTACATGCGCAGCCAACAGTACAAAGCCTGGCTCAACTGCTTGATGTGGGTCTGTTAAGCAATCTATTGGGTCATGGTACAGCAAGCTATGTTGTTGAAGGTGGAGCGACTGCTGATGTGATTGATCAATCCGCAGTAACCGACCACAACGTGAGAATCTATGGTTATGATGGAGATGACACACTCACTGGTGGTCAATGCAACGACATCGTTCGTGGTGGTGCAGGCAATGACAAACTGTTTGGCAATGCAGGCAATGACTACCTCGATGGTGGCACTGGCAATGATGAACTTCATGGCGGAGCAGGTAACGACATTCTCATTGGCGGAGCAGGCAATGATACCTTGGAGGGCGGTGCAGGTTCTGATACAGCAATCTACCAGTTACTCGTTGCAGGTGATGCAACAGGTGGCAACGGTACAGATACCTGGACTGACTTCCATGTGGGTCAGGTTGGTGCCGATGCCGAGGCTGATCGCATAGATGTCCGTGATTTGCTCAGTGGTTCTGGTGCGAATGCAGGCAATATTGAACAGTACCTCTCTGTCCAATATGATGCAGATAACCATACAGCAACTGTAAAAATTGATCGAGATGGCACAGGTGGTGCGGATTCAACCAACTTGCTCATCCTGACTAATCAAACCAATGAAGTGACACTTGCTGAATTGCTGCATAATCAGCAAATCCTGTTCTAACCTAGTTTAATTCAACCCACAAAAAACCGCCTCATGAAAACATGGGGCGGTTTTTCTTTTTTCACAAAACATACAGTTTATTCATTTCAAAACAAAAGCATATACGATATAGTTTTTTTAAAAATCCTTATAATGACTAGAAACGGAATAAATATATGCAGAGCTATAATGAATTACAGCATTTAAAATTACAGTTAACAAAATGGCTAGAAAATACAATTCAGGAAAAACAGGTTAATGAAAGTCAAATATGCATTTTTTTGTCCTATGGTCAAATTTCAAGTCGATGTCAGGTATGGAACAGCAGTGATGTGGAAAGTTCCAGGGTCATTAAGCGACTAATAAATTTTGTTGAAAAAACATTTGAAAAGAACAAAAACCTATTGGAAATAATCAAGCTTGATATTGCTTACCAGATTCAGAAACAGCCCTGGAAAAATGTGGTTTATGAAGTATCACACCAACAGCATAATAATCATTACCGAAAGGGTTTAAGTCTGGATGAAAATTTTGAAGTCGCATTTCTGGAACAGGAGGTGTATGGTCGGGCAATCATCAAGGGGCTAAAATACGATGAACCGAATTTTTTTGATGAGGCAAATTTTAATGCTGCCATTCAGAAAAAATATCCAAACATAAATAAAACCGTTGTACTGGATCCAATTGAGCATATTTGGACATTTGAAACCTATGCTGCAATCTATGAAGAGGGTCAATTTATTCCGCTACAAAGTGGTGGCTGTCAAAACGGGGTTCGTGAACTACAAGGCAATAAAAAAGAACATCTTAAACAACTGATTAAAAAAGATGCGGATTTCTTATATCGGCAGATCCATGACAATGGACGTTTTGTTTACGGTTATTTTCCTGCCTATGACCGAGAGCTAAAAGGCTATAACACCGTGCGTCACTGTACGTCTATCTACGCATTACTGGAAAGTTTTGAAGTGGAGGAGAATGACGAGTTTTGGTCCAAAATACATAGTTCCATACAATATGCAATTGATACGTTCTACAGGGAAAAACAAGGCAAAGTTGCCTTTATGATTGATGGGGAAAAGAATCAGGAAATTAAGTTGGGTGCAAATGCCGCAGCAATTTTAATGTTTAGCAAATATCAGGAATTGACCAATGACAAGAAATACCTGAAATATGCTGAAGCAATTGCCAATGGTATTTTGGAAATGGTTGATGCCGAGGGACAAACCACCCATGTATTGCATTATCCAAGTTATGAGTTAAAAGAAAAGTTTCGCATTGTCTATTATGATGGTGAGGCTGCACTTGCCTTACTTCGCCTTTACCAACTCAATCATGATAAAAAACTTTTGGCGACAGTAAAGTTAATGTTTGAGCATTTTATAACGAAAAAATATGATAAATATCATGACCATTGGTTAAGCTACTGCACCAACGAACTCACCAAAATATGTCCAGAAGAAAAATATTTTCAGTTTGGCCTAAATAATTATCTACAGCATATGGACTTTATAAAAAATAGAAAAACGGTCTACGCCACCTTTCTGGAAATGCTGATGTCAGCATATAAAATGGTAAATCGCCTGAAAGAGCAGGGATATGAAGAACTTTACCAGCAGGCCAAGTTTGAGAAGTTGGAAGAATTGATTGAACTACGCAGTGAGTTTCAGCGTAATGGTTTCTTCTATCCTGAAGTGGCAATGTATATGGCGCGGCCAGACAAAATCTTAAACGCTTTCTATGTGCGACATGACCGATTCAGAACCCGAATTGATGACCAGGAACATAACTTGTCGGGCTATATTGCTTATGTGAATTATTTTAATCATTCATAATATTAGAAGATAAATATGTTTTATATAAAATTTGATTCCGATCTAAATGTTTTAAGAGAATATAATGCAAAAGCAATATTGGAGCATGGTTACTGTTTTGAGTTAAGTTATATATTTGAGCAAGAATTACTCGAAGTTATTCAAAAGAGAAAAAAATATACAGATGAAATCTTATTTGGTCAGCCTGTTTATTTTAAGAATGAATTAACTTTTGAAAAATTGAATCTAAATCAATATCTTTATCTTATCAATAATTTTGCTTCCAGAAAGCTTATTCAGAATCTAGTCCATTTAGAATTATTGAGATTAAATGGAGAGAAAAAATCAATACATGAAGTATTGAAATTCTATCATCAGCTTGCACCTGAATATCTAAAACTATTTAATCCTGATACTTTCAGTCTTGGAGAAAAGAAAATATATCCATTTTCTTATCTTTGTATCAATCATATGGTTGAATTTATTGTTCAACTTACAGTAGACGATGAAAAAATTCTATTGGCTGGATACAGGGAGCAGGGTAGAAAGGGATATATGGTTGTTGGTGGAGATTTTATAGACCGTGAATATGATACTTTAATACCTTATCTAATTAAAAATGATATAGAAAATTTAAACATAGAAAATATTCAATTAAAAGAACCTGATATCAATCTTATGGGAGATACTTATTTTGGAGAAAAGTACACTGAAAGAAGAAAGAAGAGAAATGTTGAGGATGCCTTAACAAAATATGGCTATAGCTATTCATTTCTGGATATAGCTCCTTTTTTTAGGAAAGATGATTTTAATATTTTAAATTTTGAAGCTGTATTTAATATAAGGGATTTTTCTCCTCTGGACGGAAGAAAAGATTTTATCCTTGGTGCTCATTCGGGAAAAACTCGGAAAGAGCTAAAAAATAATCACATAGATGTGGTGTGCCTGGCAAATAACCATGCTTTAGACTATGGCGAAAATAGTTTTATAAGCACTCTGCATGACTTTATGGAAGATGATTTTGTTGTTTTAGGTGGAGGGGATGATCAGTATCAGGCAAATAAAATTCTAGAGCTTGAGTATGAAGGAAAAAAAATTGCTATTTTTAATGGTTATTGGAACAAAGTTAATGCCTATATCGATTATGAGTTTTATGCCTTAAATGAACGCGCAGGAATTAATATCTTAAATGGTGTAATGCTCTATCAAATTAAATTATATAAAAAATTAAACCCAGATCATACAATACTCTGCTTTTGCCATTGGGGGATTGATTTTAAACCTGTTCATCCTTATCAGGAACGCGTAGCAAAAAGATTGTTACAGGTGGGGGCAGATATTATCGTTGGGCATGGGCCACATACCATACAAAAAATAGAAAAATATCAGGAAAAATTTATCATTTATAGTGTAGGGAATGGTATTTTTAATAGTAATGGAGAGTATGAAAAGCAAAAGGCTTTACCCTATGGATTTTTAACAAGAATAAATATTCTGAATAAAGAGCTTCAGCTTTATCCAATTTTTACCAATAATTTAAAAACATTCTGGAAGCCAAGATTTGTCACAGAAGATGAATTTATACAACTCAAAGCCATTTATAAGGAAGATAGCTTTATAACAGATAAAGATGAACTTGGATTCTTCTTTAAACTACAATTATGAGGACTGAAAATATGTTAGTGGGAATTTTAAAACCAAATGATAAAATTATTGATACCGAAAAAGTGTTCATGACAGTGGCACAATGTCATGGTCATCAGAGTTTTGTTTTTACTGCAAAAAATGTTGATTTTACTCAACAAATAATACATGGAAAAACAATGCTAAAAGGGAAGCTTATAGAACAAACTTTTCCTTTTCCAGACATTATACAAAATCGGCTTCCTATTCATGAACAAGATGTGATGGCTTATGTAAAACTTGCCAAAGAAATTCCTTTTACGACCCATCACATTGAAACCAAGGTTGAACTTTATAAAAAAATGAAAGCTCATCCTCTCATGCAAAAATATGTAATTGAATCTCAATCTTGCCAAAGTTTTCAAGTTTTGATGGGCTTTATAAATAAATATCAATATGTTATATTGAAGCCTGCTTCAAGTAAGCAAGCGATTGGTATCTGTACCATCCAGTTAATAAATAAAAAATTTTGGGTTAAAGAACTTGATAAAATCTTAACATTAGACGAGTTTGAACTAGAACAACTGTTTGAACAAAAGAAAACAGAATATCACTTTTTTGTCAGTCCTTTTTTTCACAGTAAGACAAATAATAATTTATCGACTGTTTTTAGATTACACATGGTATTGGGAGAGCAAGGTGAATGGCATAAAATAAAGTTTTTCCCTTATGTAAACTTAAAAGATCATCAGGATATTGCAAATGGTATACAAGGTGCGCTTATTTCAACACGGGAAGAACTATTTTTAAAACAGTATTATCCAGATTTTTATGAAAGTATTTTAAAAAAAATAGATATTTTATTTCAGGATACCTCCCAATTTATGCTTGATCTTTATCAATGTTCAATAGATGCCGTAGGCTTGGATATTGGTATCGATCAGCAAGGTGAAATAAAAATATTTGAAATCAATGCTGGGCCTGGAGTCGGTTTTATGGCTTATCCTGTGGCAGAACAACAGATTCTATATTATGAATGGTTGCTGGAAAATACAGATAAAATAGGTGTCAATAATTTTCTACCAAAACGTTATCGTCATTATTATGATCAGGTATAAACATATTCTTTATATGAGAAATTTATATATGCTGTCTTCTTGTATAGGTGGCTCTACAGGGAAACGAGATATGGGTTTTAATGCTGAACAGGTTAAGACTATTCTGCATAATGCATCCTTGATAAAGTCAAAATTGGCAAAGCAATAGATTCATTAAAGTAGGTAACAATTAAAGTTTTAACCAGAATGAAGACATTTATAGACAATATAGCTATTAGCTGTTCAAATAAATGATAGCTTTTTTGTTATGTAGTGCCCGCATCAGTTGAAACATAGATAGGCCTCATCTCTTTAGCATGCAGTTCTTGACCACAACAATCACAGGTCAGCTTCGGTTGAGTGACATGACCACAGCTTTTATGCAAATAACGTAATTCCTGAAACTGCCTGTTCTCATTTTGCCAAATATTTCCCCACGTACTCATAGAGACAATAATTGGATAAAGCGCCAGCCCTTTTTCCGTCAATTTATATTCATAACGTTTTGGGGCTTCATGATAAAGCACTTTTTCAAAAATATTATTTTCAACCAGTCGATTAATACGCTCAGTTAATAAATGACGAGTAATACCTAACTGCTTTTGAAAATCATCAAAACGACGGGTTGCCATAAATGCATTACGGATGATCAACAAAGTCCAGCGATCACCAAAGATCGACAGGCTTCGCGCAATTGGGCAATTCATTTCGCCAAGTTCATGCCATTTCATCGCATACTCCATCAATTTATCTTTATAGGAAGACGACTGTCATTTTAGGACAATATTGGTCGTCACGTCATCAACTAGATTGACAACTTATTTGGGCCTAGCTATTTTAAATGCTATAAGTTCCTTTTTGGAACTTTATATTTTAAAAATGAATCCTTGAGGTGAGTTATGTCTATGTCTGCGGTGAAAGAAAAATCAAAGCAAAAAATGCCTGCATCATTTCCTGTGCGTCGTATGGATTATGAATTTCAGGATATGCCGAAGTATTGGTGTAATAATGAATCAACATTTACCCACTATTTTACGGGACTTTCTACACTTTTCCCTGAGGGAGAATCCTACTTTGTCCGTTCAGTTCGTGCATTGCGCGAGAACATCAAAAATAATCCACAACTCGATCGGGATATTGGTGCATTTATTGGACAGGAAGCCATGCATTCCAAGGAGCATCATGCTTTTCATGTGAGTGCCCAGCAATATGGTCTAGACCCTGAATCATTGGAAAAGGCAACAGGGATTATACTGAAAGCGATTGAACGTACTTTTCCAAAGAAATGGAATTTATTGGTTACGGTGGGACTGGAACATTACACCGCTGTGCTGGTGGTGGAAATGATGAAAAATGTCAATCAGTTAATGACGGATAAAACTATTCGTGATTTATGGTTATGGCATAGTGTTGAAGAAACAGAACATAAGGCTGTTGCCTATGATATGTATGAATATCTCTATGGCAGGGGATTGGATGCCTATATTCCCCGTGTCGCAATTTTTACCTTTAGTCTGGTCTTGATTACCCTGATTTCCAATACCTATCAGCTTGTATTAATGTCAAGGGATAGACAATTGCTCAATCTAAAATCCTGGGCTAAATTTGCTGGGTTTACGCTACAAGCCTATCGTAAATTAGTGCCTCAGTTTTTCTCCTATTATCGTTTTGATTTTCATCCCAATGATACAGATGAGTCTGAAATTGTGGCCCAGACAAAAGTCAAAATTGGTTTAGCTCCTGAACAATCAACTTTTATTCATTAAACATCTTAATACGTTTTATTCATCACATAGGAAAAATAGTATGAATCCATTAAATATGACGGGTTTGGAAATTATGCAGGCTTTTCAGAAAGGACTGGTACCTGCACCTGGGATTGCAAAAACCATGGGGATGGAGGCTGGTGAGGTTGAATATGGCCGTGTTGTATTTATTGCGACTGCTGATGAACGTCATACCAATCCGCTGGGTGGTGTACATGGTGGTTTCGCCGCTACTGTACTTGATTCCGTGACAGGGTGTGCCACCCATACCGTATTGGCTGCGGGTGAGGGGTATGGAACAACCGATCTTGCAATTAAAATGTGCCGTCCTATGCCATTTAATAAAAAACTAATTGCGGAAGGAAAGGTCATCAATATTGGTAAAAATTTAGTGATTTCGGAGGGCTATCTCCGTGATGAGGATGGGAAGCTGTATGCGCATGCGACAGCAACCAACATGATTATCCGTCGTTAAATCACCAAATATCTGTATGATGGGCTTGATCAGTAATTGGCTGATGGACTGTTATACAGATCAATGAATAAAAAGATGGGAATATAAAAATGAGTTCAGTTGTTTTACATCAATGGGAAATTTCACCTTTCTGCCAAAAAGTGGCAAGGATGCTGCAATTTAAGGAAATTCCTTATCAAACCGTGAACTATAACGGTGTATTGGGAGCAAAGGTTCCCATGCTTAGTAAGGCTGGAAAGGTTCCTGTACTGGATATTGATGGTAAACGCATTCAGGACAGTACCCGTATTGCACGTTATCTTGATGAGGCCTATCCAGATTTACCTCTTTTATATCCAAGCGATCCCATGCAAAAGGCCTATGTCGAACTTTGGGAAGACTGGGCCGATGAGTTGCTCTATTTTTACGAGATTCATTTTCGGGTCAGTGATGCTGATGCTCTCGATCATGCCGTTGCCATCAGTGCTGAAGGCCGTCCCAAGCATGAGCTTATTTTGATGAAGCCATTGCTGAAATCAGCCCTGACCTTGCAACTTAAAATGCAGGGTACGGGACGTATGGCAAAGGCAGATATTGAGGCTGAGTTTATTCGTCATCTGGAACGTATTGAACTGGTATTGGGACAAACAGGCTGGCTGGTTGGCGAAAGCAAAACACTAGCGGATATCGCAGTGGGTTCACAGCTTTTAGAAATTGTAAGAACCAGCAAGGTGTGGGGTGCGAAAATTCAGAGTTATCCCCATATTGCCCAATGGATCAGTTTATTATGAATACGTCTGCGCTAAGCTCGACAGCTCCTGAAAAGGTTGCTTGTGTTGTGGTGGTGGGCGTGGGCGCTGAACAGGGAATTGGTGCGGCAGTCTGTCGGCGTTTTGCCCAGGAAAAATTAAAGGTATATGTGGTCGGACGTACCTTAAAGAAAGTCGAGACTGTGGCCGCGGCAATCAATGCCAAGGGTGGCCAGGCTGTAGCCTATGGGCTGGATGCCGAAGATGAACAGCAGGTTCAGGAACTGTTTGACTGTATTTCCCATCAACAGGAACAGCTTTTTGCGGTTATCCATAATGTGGGCGGCAATATTCCCTCCATATTCTTGCAGACCTCTCTCCAGTTCTTTAACCAGATGTGGCGTTCGACTTTTTTATCTGCCGTTTTGGTATCTCAAGGCAGCTTGAAAATCTTCCAGCGGCAACAGCAGGGAACTTTGATTTTTACGGGTGCAAGTGCCTCGTTGCGTGGTAAACCTTTTTTTGCCGCATTTACCATGGGAAAATCAGCATTGCGGGCTTATGCACTTAATCTTGCGCAACGATGTCGACCTCAAAATATCCATGTTGCCCATGTGGTTGTGGATGGAATGGTAGATGGTGACCGTGTAAACAAGGCTTTATTAGGATTGGGGCGTTTAGTCAGGCTAACACGTGGCGGCGGTGGCTTAAATATTGAGGCGATTGCCGAGAATTATTGGATGCTTTATCAACAAAGCCGTGATTTATGGACACATGAACTGGACTTACGTCCTTATCAGGAGAACTTCTAATATGAATCGCCTGATTCCTCAGTTATTTAGATCGAAACAGAAAATAAAGCGCTGTGTCGTCGTTGTTGGAAATGACATAGATGAGCTTGGTCAGACATTTGTTGAGCAGGCGGAAAAAAGCAAAATGCATGTGTACCAGGTTGAGCATGACCCTGCACCGCAGAACATTCAGATTGAGCATTTAAATTCGGGTCTCACCAGGGTTCGCCTGAATTTAATTAATTATGCTGCTGTAAAAGATTTAATTAAACAGATTCATCATGCAGGTCACCTGATCGACCTATGTGTATTTCAGCCTGATTTTACAAGGTTACTTGAAAGTAATCCTTTATCAGCCCAACAGATAGAGTTGCAGTGGCAAAATACAGGTTTAAGCGCGGTTAGCATTTCACAAGCCATGATTCGGCAGATGCTTCGCAAAGGTAAAGGCACATTAATTTTTTTAGGTATGCAACAGAACCTGGCTGCCGAAAATGACCTGCTTAGCCAAAGTATGTTTGCCAGTATCCGCGCATTGGCCCAGTCCTTGGCAAGGGAGTTTCATCCAAAAGGGATTCATATTGCTTATTGTATGTTGCCATATTGGAAAAGTCAGAACCTTGAGTTGATGCACTCCATTCAACAGGTTTGCTGGCATGTTTATCAGCAACCAGCTTCTACCTGGACTCAGGAACTCAGTCTGTTTCAATAAGCAAATGGGCTGTTCAAATCTATTAACAAATAAATAAGAGCGTAAGTTAAATTTTTAAATAAAGCTTTTTTACATTCGTACTACGACTTATATACATGGCTCGCGGATTAAACTGCATCTCAATATGTGAAAATTATAAGAATTATTTGATTTTTCTAATTTTAGGTGGCGGTTGTGAAAAAAGTTCTTTTGTCTAGTGCTCTTGCGCTTGGTCTGCTGGGATGTACTTCAATGACAACAATGACTCCAGCCCAGTTTAATCAATTGACTCCGACTCAAATCCCGTTCTTTGGCTATTGGTCAGGCACAACGGGTACTGCCATTTCCACATTGAAGCTTGACCGTCAAGGCCGAGGCCAGCTTTGTATGGATAACCGTCAGGACTTGATGGGCTATAAGGTCAAGCTACTGAATAATGAACTTTATACCGATCAGGGTATTAAGTTTAAGGTAAAAGAATTAACTTCCCAAACCGCAGTTATGCAGATGAGCCTATTGGGTGTGGGGGCAACTTTCAACATGGGCAAGGATGATCAGCTCAAGCAGACCAGTGCACGTTGCCAGCAGGTTCTCAATCGATAATGAATTAAATTCCTTATAAAAGATTCCATTTGCGACATTAAAGAGAGTTGTTATGTTTTCTTCTTATATTCATGCATTTGCACTGTTTTTCTCATTGCTGAATCCTTTCCTGATGAGTGTCTATATGGTGGGGATGATCCGTAATACAGAAGTAAAGGTGTTTAATAAGGCTTTGATTCAGGGCAGCCTGATTGCCTTTGGTGTATTTGTCTTATTCGCATGGGGCGGGGAGAATATTTTTAGCCGTTACCTTAATGTACGTTTTGAGTCATTCCAGATTTTCGGTGGCCTGATCTTTCTAGTGATTGGCTACCGCTATGTGTTTCAGGGTGCTGAAACCATTGGTGAAATGCGTGGAGCACCTGAGCATTTGGCTGGAACCATTGCCATGCCGTTTATGATTGGGCCAGGCACCATCAGCGCAGCCGTTGTGACAGGGGTAACCGTGCCATTTACAGGTGCCATGGCAGTGATTGCGCTGACGCTTTTTTTGACCTGTAGCATCCTCATTCTCATGAAATATGGGCATGATCATCTACGTTATAAACATGCCAAATATATAGACCGTTACTTTGACATTGTCGGGCGCCTGTCTGCACTGCTGATTGGTACCATTGCCGTGGATATGATCGTCAATGGTGTGACAGGTCTGATTCGTTCGGCAAACCTCGGTTGATCCATGAATATCATTTTCAAATATGGAAAATATTTTTTATTAAAATAAACAATCCATATTTGAGGTGGAATTTTATAGAAATGCCTTAAATGTAATCATTCTGAAATAATAAATGAAACATCATCAAAAAGTTTGATGATGTTTTATGCGTTTATGCATATTTTTAAAAGGCTGAATCAACGATAATACTATAGTTGTATTCCCAATGAGTTCTCCCCATGTCTCGATTAGATCAATTGAACCACGCACCTGATGACCAGTCAGAACTAACCATGTCAGTTTTAATGACTCCTGATATGGCTAATTTTTCAGGCAATGTGCATGGTGGGGCAATTTTAAAGCTGCTTGACCAAGTGGCCTATGCCTGTGCAAGCCGTTATTCAGGCAGTTATGTTGTGACATTGTCGGTAGACAAGGTGAATTTTAAAGAGCCTATTTATGTGGGCGAACTGGTGACATTCCTTGCCAGTGTCAATCATGTTGGACGTACTTCAATGGAAGTGGGAATACGTGTGGAGGCACAGAATATCCAGAAACGTACCATTCGCCATACCAACACCTGTTATTTCACGATGGTTGCGGTTGATGAGGAACGTAAGCCGAAACAGGTTCCATCATTAAAGCTGGATACTGACTGGAAGCGTTGCCGTTTTGAAGCCGCGGAACAGCGTAAGGAGATGCGTCTACAGGAAGTCCATCAGCCCTCATGCAGCATTTTCAAGAAATCAACGCAGTGCTGATTGATAAAGATTAAAAAAAGCCTCCAATAAAAAAGATCGAACCGCAGCATGGCTCGATCTTTAACATTTGTAATGAAATAAATTTAAGTCATTACAAATGTTGGTCTAAAGGTCTGGAGGAACCTTAAGATCGGTTTAGTTGCTTGCTGGTGTAGATGCTGGAGCAGCTTCAGTCGCTGTTGCATCAGTCGTTGCAGCTTGAGTTTCAGGTTGTTCCTGGGTTGAAACAACAACTCTTTCTTCAGTTTCAGTTTTGGCTTCTTTGGTTGGAGCAGCAAATGTTGAAGCCGCAACAAGAGTAAGTGTTGTAGCAAGAAGTGTCTTAATAAGTTTCATGTTTGGCATCCTTATTTCGTTTAAAATAACAGCCTCAATATGGAATTCGATTTATCCAAACTCCTCATTTCGGCATGAAGTTCATGCTATGTGTCAAATCTATTTGCAGCAATATTCTTAACAATCTATTACGTTGTTCTTAACAATCTGAATCATTTTGGCCGTCTGTGTAATGTATTTGTAAAAACAATAGGTGATATTTCGATGTGAAATGTATGTAAATATGTTGGGTTGATTAAAAAATAATCTTGTGGTTTACGGATGAATAACATTCATCCTTTGTTTAAGAAATATCCATAATTGGATATTCCATTTAAAAATGAGCTTAAATGGAAAAAATTAAGATATTTTTGTGACTTGGTTTGTATTTTTAAAAATAATTGTGTTTTGTATTTATTTTGGGGTGAATCCCCATAAAATCTCTAAAGTTCCTTTTTGATGGGCAACTTTGCCGTTAGAATAAATCTTTTGCACCTGTCAGACACTGTGAAATTTATTGCACCTCAACCCGTTCCAACCCATATTATTTCTGGCTTTTTAGGGGCGGGTAAAACCACGCTACTACAACATTTACTGAGCCAAAAGCCTGAACATGAGGTGTGGGCGGTATTGATGAATGAATTTGGTCAAATCGGTGTTGACCAGCAATTGATTAGTCAACAACAGGGCTATGCTGTCAAAGAATTGCTGGGTGGTTGTTTATGCTGTAGTAGTCAACTGCCGATGCAAATTGCGCTTGCGCGTCTTTTAAGTGAAAGCAAACCAGACCGACTATTTATAGAACCCACAGGTTTAGGGCATCCTGCACAATTACTGGAACAACTGACAGAACCCCACTGGCAAAGCAGTCTGGCGATGCGTGCCTTGGTAGTGGTTGTGGATGGCAGCCGTTTGCATGACCATGATTGGGTACAGCAGAACTTATATACCGATCAGTTGAAAGCGGCACAAATCGTGGTCATCTCACATATTGATTTGATGAATGAGGCTGACCACCAAGCTTATCTGGCGTTAAAACTAGAATACCAGACCTATGTGCAACATTGGTTTGAGACTAAGCAGGGACAGGTCGAGCTTGAAAAAATTGATATTGCCCAACAACCTGTACAACGTAAAATTCAGCCCTTATTAAAGTTGCAAAAAACACAGGCCGCCGTTCAGGAACAGGAAATCAAGCAGCTTCCTTACCACTATGTTGAGACTGCCCAGGGATTTACGGTGGCAGGGTGGAAACTACCAAAGCGCTGGCAGTTTAATTTTTATGAGTTGTTAGACATGTTGTGTGCCCAGCAAGACTGGGTGCGTATCAAGGGAATTTTTAATACCGATCAGGGCTGGAAAAGCTTTAATTTTAATCCCCAACAGTTTAACTATAAGTCGGCGGAAGAAAGTATTGATAACCGAATAGAAATCATTACCCAAGTCCAGCAGGATTGGTTGGCATTTGAAATGCAGTTGTTGGCGTGTCGTATCAATAGAGATGGATAACCAGTTGGTCAAATTAGCTCATGTTGTCCTATAAAATAGAGTATGCTTAGCGCCAAATTTGAACACACTATATTTAAGAGCACCGTTTATGGCGTTAAAAGCAACAATATATAAGGCAGACCTGAATATTGCTAATATGGATGAGCATATCTATGCGGATTACCAGTTGACGCTGGCATTGCATCCATCAGAAACCATTGAACGTTTAATGGTGCGGATTCTAGCCTATGCGCGTTATGCGGCTGAGCAACTGGAATTCACCAAAGACCTGTTTGAAACCGATGAACCAGCCTTATGGCAGAAAGACCTGACGGGTTTGCTGGAAAAATGGATTGAAGTTGGGTGTCCATCGGAAGATAAAGTAAAGAAAGCTAGCGCGCGTTGCAAGAAAGTTGCCGTGATTGCCTATGGTTCGCAGGCAGATGACTGGTGGCAGAAAAATACCAAGATCAAGACACTCAGCAATGTCGAGGTTTGGCAACTGGCTCTGCAAACCACACAGGCACTTGAACAGTTGTGTGAACGTACCATGCAGTTGCAACTGAATATCATGGATGGTGAATGGACCTTGCTCAGTGACAAGGGACAGGTCGACATCCAGTGGCAACAATTGCAATAATGTTGAACTGAAAGAAATTTGGAGAGAGCGATGAGTGCGGAATTACAGATTATTGACTTGAAAGTGGGTGAGGGTAAGGAGGCCGTAAAAGGTGCCCTGATTACCACCCATTATACAGGCTGGTTGGAAGATGGAACCAAGTTTGACTCTTCAATAGACCGTGGTAATTATTTTGAAACCGTGATTGGCACTGGACGAGTGATCAAGGGCTGGGACCAGGGCATTATGGGGATGCGGGTTGGCGGCAAGCGTAAACTGATTGTTCCTGCACACTTGGCTTATGGTGAACGTAAGATGGGAAAAATTATTCCTGCCAATTCAAACCTGACCTTTGAAATTGAACTGTTTGATGTCAAGACACGCGACGAATAGACCGTTCGTTGTAGAAACAATAAAGTGGTTTAGGCTTGAATTTCTACTAAATCACTTTAAAATCAGCTATATAAAACACTATTAATAATTATATAATAACTTTTTGATTTTAAATGACTTTCTTTTTATCTGATTTTTTTCATAGTCTGGGAAAAAATGGTTGATTCTCTATACAGTCCTGTATATCTTTGAGTTCAAAGAGCAATTTCCCTGCAAATGACAATGTGCTGAATAAAAAATCATATTTTAAAATTTGGGAAATTTGCTTATAAGGTCACTATAGGGTTGTGCTTGGTCACGTATGATAGTTGCTTAAATATAAAAATGCTGTAATTGCCTCAGGCAAGCGATAAAAATTTGAATGAGTAGAGGTATGATATGAATGATTATTTGGATATCACTGCATCAGAGTTGTTAAAAGAGCTGGACCATTTTTTCCTGATTGATACGCATGATGGGGCGCAAACAGGATTTTGGGTCAATGAACAGGCGCTTATGGATCGGCATTACTGGATTGATGGCGATTATAAAGTTGAAATCGTAAGGGCCTTGCAACCTGCTCACCAGCATGCACCTCATAATTATAAGATTACCCGCCTGGCCTCATCTGAAGATGACCGCAATGTGGTGCTGCTGGAATATGATGGTATCCATAAAAAAATATTGACGTTCCGCCGTGGTGAGTGGGTCAACCGTTTATGTAAATATTTCTACCAGAAAGAGCGCTACTATTTACAGCAGTTATCGGAAAATCCAAATTTCCAAAGTATTGAATATTAATCTCTATAACGTTTTACACTCCTAACCTTATTAAAGGTTAGGAGTATGATTGTATTTCCATCATATCTATTGTTTTACGATAAATTTCATAATATATACTTTTAAGATTATTTTCAGTTTGCAAAATTATAAATACAATCCTTACTTCCAGCTGACACGCTAGAACGCTTATGATTTTGCCTAAATCCTAAGACCATTCATGCCTGCTTCGTCCCCAGCGACTTTCCTGTATCGAGACAATATCTCTATGACAACACGTTTAGTGTCTCCGACCTTAAAAACATTTTTGGGTCTTGTATTCGGTGTGGTTGCAACCACCACCATTTTTGCGGCAAATCCAAAAATTGATGCGACAACGTTAACCGTCATTGGTTACCATGAAATCACAGAACATAAAGATGCACTGATCCCAAGTTATGCGGTTACTGCACAGCAGTTTAGTCAACATATTGACTGGTTAAAGAATAATGGCTTCCATTTTATTAATGTGGATCAACTGATCAAGGCCCATCAAGGCCAGTATAAATTGCCTAGTAAACCTGTATTGCTGACGGTGGATGATGGCTATCAATCTTTCTATCAAAATGCCTATCCCGTAATTCGCGCCAAAAAAATCCCTGTGGTTTTGGCTGTGGTCGGTTCATGGCTGGAACCGAAAGAGAACCAGAATGTGGATTTTGGTGGGGAAAGCATCGCAAGGAACAAAATCTTGAGCTGGGACGAGCTTAAGGAGATGCAGAATAGTGGCTTGGTGGAGATTGCCAGCCATAGTTATCATTTGCATCAGGGGATTAATGCAAATCCACAGGGTAATCTGGAGCCTGCCGCCATTACCCGCATTTATGATACTAAAAGCAAAAGTTATGAAAATGATGCCGATTATCAGGCACGTGTCTATCAGGACCTAAAAAAGAACAATGACCTGTTAAAAGCACATGGTTTGCGTTCGCCGCGGGTGATGGTCTGGCCTTACGGTCGCTACAATATGCAGTTGGTCAAAACCGCCAAGCAACTGGGCATGCCGATCACCATTACCTTGGATGATGGGGCAGACCACGCCAAACAATCCATTCAGAATATGAGTCGTATCTTGATTCAGGGCAATATGTCAACCAGCGCGCTCGCGCAGGAAATCAAGAACCGTGAACTGAACCTCAACGATAATAATCGTCCGCAAAAAATCATGCATGTCGATTTAGACTATATCTATGATCCTGATCCGCAGCAGCAGGAACGTAATCTGGGACATTTACTGGATCGAATTAATGGTATGGGCGTAAACACTGTTTATCTACAGGCCTTTTCTGACCCCGATGCGAATGGTTCGGCAGATATGGTGTATTTCCCAAACCGTCATATCCCGATGCGTGCAGACCTGTTTAACCGTGTGGCCTGGCAAATTCAGACCAGAACACAGGTACAGCGTTTATATGCGTGGATGCCGTTACTGGCGTGGGAATTACCAAAAAAAGATCCTGTTGCAGATGAGCTGGTTGAAACCCAGCAGGCCAAATCAGGTGAACATTTAAATATGGGCTATATCCGTTTAAGTCCATTCTCGCCAGAAGCTCGGCAGACCATTAAGGAAATTTATCAGGACCTGGCGAAATCCACCCCATTTGATGGCCTGCTGTTCCATGATGATGTCACTTTGTCTGACTATGAAGATGCCAGCCCAGAAGCATTGGCGGCTTATGCAAAACAGGGTTTGCCAACCGACCTTGCCAAAATACGCAACAATGATGCTGACCTGCAAAAATGGACGGCCTTTAAAACTCGTTATCTGGATGATTTTGCAATGGACCTTGCAGGCGAGGTACGTCAATATCAGCCTTATCTAATGACTGCACGGAATCTATATGCACAGGTTGCGCTGAATCCATATGCGGAAAACTGGTATGCACAGTCTCTGGAGGAATCGCTTAACCGTTATGATTTCACCGCCATTATGGCGATGCCCTATATGGAACAGGTGAAAAATCCAGACAAGTTCTACACTGATATTTTAAATCGGGTCAAGAGATATCCGAACGGCATTAAGAAAACGGTGATGGAACTACAGGCAACCAACTGGCGCAATGACCAGAAAGTTCCCTCAGAGGAGATGGCGGCAACCATCAAGTCACTGTATGAACAAGGGGCAATGCATATTGCTTATTATCCAGATGACCCGATTCAGGATCATCCAGATGTAAAAACCATGCATAACGCATTTGGGCTAAAATCATCTCAGCTTGTCCCATAATGGAGTCATATCAATGAGTTGGATTGCTTTATTATGGTCGTCAGCCATTAAGTTTGTGTTCTATTATCCATTGTTCATGTCATATCTATGGATGATTGGGGCACTGATTTTTTACTGGAAAGAGCGTCAGGACCCACCTTACCAACAACCAGCCGCATTGCAACGCTATCCTAAAGTTGCGGTGCTGATTCCCTGCTTTAATGAGGGGGAGAATGCAGATGAAACCATTCGCCATGCCTTGCAACTGGACTATCCAGATTTTGAGGTGATTGCAATCAATGATGGCAGTTCCGACAACACGGGCGAGATGCTAGATCGTCTGGCAAGCCAGTATGAAAAATTGCGGGTGGTGCATTTGGCCCAGAATCAGGGTAAGGCGATGGGTTTGCAGGCAGGCAGCCTGATGACTGATGCTGAATTCCTAATTGGTATTGATGGTGATGCCTTGCTTGACCCACATGCCGCCAAGTGGATGATACGACATTTCCTTGAAGATTCGACTGTGGCGGCGGTAACGGGAAATCCACGTATCCGTACCCGTTCAACCCTGTTGGGGCGGATTCAGGTTGGGGAGTTTTCTTCAATTGTGGGCATGATTAAACGTGCCCAGCGCACCTTTGGACGCTTATTCACAGTATCAGGTGTGATTACCGCATTCCGTAAAAGTGCGGTGCATCAGGTCGATTACTGGTCTCCAAATATGTTGACTGAAGATATTGATATCACTTGGAAATTGCAGCGCGCAGGTTGGGATGTCCGTTTTGAACCAAATGCGTTGGTGTGGATTTTAATGCCAGAAACCATGAACGGTTTATGGAAACAGCGTTTACGCTGGGCGATGGGTGGGGCACAAGTACTGGTGAAGAATATTGACGTGTTCTTCAAGCCTAAGTTGAACTTTTTATGGCCGTTGATGCTGGAACTTTGTTTGACATTAGTCTGGTCATACTTGATGTTGATCATGGCGGTGATGTGGCTACTGCATTTTATTTTGCCAATTCCTGCACTCACTGTGGTCAGCTCGCCTTTCTTACCCTATGGCAGTGGAATTTTATTGGGCGCCACCTGTTTAATTCAGTTTGCTTTAAGCAAATGGATGGATAGTCGTTATGAACCAAGCTTAGGGAAAAATTATTATTGGATGATTTGGTACCCATTTGTATTTTGGTTAATCACGATTACTGCTACAATCGTCGCCTTTCCAAAAGTGCTGCTACGCAATGATGGAAAACGTGCCCGCTGGATCAGTCCTGATCGTGGTATTCGTTGAATCTAAAGATTCATTTTGCTGAGTAAAGAGCAATGAAAGCAAACAGTTTGATTATTGATTTACGTCGCCAGCTCCCATGGCATAAACGTTATGCATCAACAACAACGACAGCAATGATGTGGGCAGGCTGGTTGCTGCTATGGCGACCATTTATTCTGGTTTGGGTCTTGGTGGAAATTAAGAAAACCTACCTGGCGCAACGTCTGGTTGAAGCCTTTGGTGATGGCATTGAGCAGGGCGTAACGGCTTTGGTATTGTGTGCTGTTGCCTTGTTGCTATGGGGTTTTTTACCTGCAAAACGTGTGCATAAAACCCATGTGGTGGAAAAATCACTGCCTGATTATGCGCGCTATTTTGAATTGCCTGAACAGGAAATCCAGTTGGGGCGTCAGAACAAAGTCACCACCGTACACCACGATGAAAATGGTAAAATTATCCGTGTGGAATAATTTTATTGTTTGAGCCTGAAAATAATATTGAATGCCTTGGTTTTTTAATTAAGGCATTTTTTTATATTCCTAAATTTCAGGTATAAAAAAACCAGCATTAAGCTGGAATTTTTAGCACCATATTTCATTTGCTGAAAAATGGTGCCCGAGGCCAGACTCGAACTGGCACGCTTTGTGGGCGGGGGATTTTAAATCCCCTGTGTCTACCGATTTCACCACTCGGGCATGAGCGCAATAATAGAGGACACTTGAAAACTTGGCAAGAGTAAAACCACGTATTTGCTTTCTTTTCAGTCAATTCATGTATTTATCGGATAAAACCAAACTTGGACAAACTGTTTTCATGATTCTTTCATCAAACTGAGATTAAAGCTTCATGTATGTCCATTAGCTTTATCCATTTATTGCGATAAAAGCTAAGGTAGCCATCAAATGACAGCCAAAATTTCACGACGGGAACTCATTCAAAAAAGCTTATTCGGTTTCGGGGCATTATCCCTCTCCACTGGTTTTACAGGATGTAATGACAGTTCAGACCAGGAAACGGCAACACTTCAGGTGAATTTTGAACATGGTGTGGCAAGTGGTGATCCATTGCAGGATCGCGTGATTTTATGGACACGCCTGACACCGAATGATGCCAGTGCTCGTTTACAGGTGAGTTGGGAAATTGCACTAGACAATCAATTTAAGCAAATCATTAAAACCGATAAAGTCCTTACCTCGGCATCGCAGGATTTTACTGCCAAGGTCGATGTCACGGGTTTAAAACCAGACCAGCGTTATTTCTATCGCTTTATCTTTGGTGACAAGATTTCTCCAGTTGGTCAAACTAAAACCTTACCAACCAGCACCTTAAAAGTCAGTTTTGCGGTATGTTCATGCTCAAATTATCCAGCAGGCTATTTCTATGTGTATCGGGAAATGGCGAAGCAAAATGTCGATGTGGTCATTCATCTAGGTGACTATATTTACGAATATGGCGCAGATGGCTATGCCACAGAAGATGCAGAAAAATTAGGACGAACACTCGCGGCTGATAACAATAAAGAAATTATCAAATTAGATGATTACCGTAAACGTTATGCTTTATACCGCAAAGACAAGGACTTGCAGGCATTACATCATCGTCATCCCTTTATTGTGATTTGGGATGACCATGAATTGGCCAATGACACATGGCGAGATGGGGCAGAGAATCATCAGATCAATGAGGGTTCTTTTATGGAGCGTAAACTGGCAGCTTTACAGGCTTATTTTGAGTGGATGCCAATTCGTCCCATAGATGAACAACATACCAGGATTTATCGCCAGTTTGACTTTGGCAAGCTGGTGCAACTCACTATGCTTGATACTCGGATTATCGCCCGTGATGAGCAGTTGGACTATGCCAACTATATAACAGCGAATGGTTTGGATATTGCAAAGTTTCAGGCAGATTTAACCAATCCAGCACGTACCTTAATGGGTTATAGCCAGCGTGATTGGTTACTTGGAAAACTACAGCAATCCACATCCACATGGAATGTACTGGGGCAGCAGATTTTAATGACAAAAATGCTGATTCCAGCGGAACTATTATTATTACTGGCAGAAATTACTTCAGGCAATCCAACTGCTGACACCTTAAATAAAATGAACACGCAAATTACGGAGCTGGTCACCTTAAAAATGCGCTTAAAGCAAGGTGATCCGAGCTTAACCGACCAGGACAAAGCCCGTGTTCTTAGCGTTGCGCCGTATAATCTGGATGCCTGGGATGGTTATTTTGCAGAGCGTGAAATATTGTATGGCACTTTGGCGCAGTTGAAGAAGAAAGTCGTTGTGCTTGCAGGGGATACCCATAATGCGTGGTCATCCAATTTATATAGTAAGGATGGTGCATTCGTCGGTGTTGAGCTGGCAACCAGTTCGGTATCCTCGCCAGGTCTGGAAAAATATTTAAATATTCCATTGGCCCAGCTACAGCAGTTTGAATTTGCATTTACCACCTTGATTGATGAGTTGAATTATTGCAACTTGAACCAACGAGGTTACCTCACGGTTCAGTTTGATGAAACACAGGTACAGTCACAATGGGTCTATGTAGATTCAATCAAGAAGCCTGAATATAGTGTTGATAAAACCAGACAACATCAGTTGAGTTTGGATATGAATTTATTACCAGTCAAAACAGCGCAACAAGTAGCGTAATCCTGTTTCAGTAGAGGCCAAACCATTGTGTTTGGCTTTTTTTATTTTTATTGCACATATTTTTAGACATAAAAAAACCAGCATTAAGCTGGAATTTTTAGCACCATATTTCATTTGCTGAAAAATGGTGCCCGAGGCCAGACTCGAACTGGCACGCTTTGTGGGCGGGGGATTTTAAATCCCCTGTGTCTACCGATTTCACCACTCGGGCTTTACCAATGGAGGCGGAGGTCGGAATCGAACCGGCGTACACGGAGTTGCAGTCCGCTGCATGACCACTCTGCCACCCCGCCATCTCTTGGTGATGCACATATTAGCAATCTTTAGGAAAAAAACAATAGTGTTTCGGGTGAATATGCACATAAAAACAACATCTAAAAGCATATTGGGCAAATTATCATGTATCATTTGCATACTTATCTGATTAGTAAGCGCTTACTTATACTCACTTGGGAGATACGCTGTGGCATTGGTTTTAGACGGTCGTGCATTGGCAAAACAAATCGAGGCAGATTTGTTGGTACGTGTAGAGGCACTTAAAGCAAAAACGGGGCGTACCCCAATTCTGGCAACCATTCTTGTCGGGGATGATGGTGCATCGGCAACCTATGTGCGTATGAAAGGCAATGCTTGCCATCGTGTGGGAATGGACTCACTTAAAATCGAATTACCGAAAGAGACCACCACAGCGCAACTTCTGGCTGAAATTGAAAAACTCAATGCCAACCCTGATGTGCATGGCATCTTGTTGCAACACCCAGTTCCTGAACAGATTGATGAACGCGCATGTTTTGATGCTATTTCACTGGAAAAAGATGTGGATGGGGTAACTTGCCTTGGTTTTGGTCGTATGGCAATGGGTGAGTCTGCTTATGGTTCAGCGACGCCAGCGGGCATCATGACCATTTTGCAGGAAAACAACATTGAAATCGCAGGTAAACATGCGGTTGTGGTGGGGCGTTCAGCGATTTTAGGTAAACCAATGGCGATGATGCTATTACAGGCCAATGCGACAGTGACGATTTGCCATTCACGTACCCGGAATCTTCCTGAGCTGGTTAAACAGGCAGATATTATTGTCGGCGCAGTCGGTAAGGCTGAATTGATTCAGAAAGACTGGATCAAGCAAGGTGCGGTTGTGGTTGATGCTGGTTTCCATCCTCGTGATGGTGGTGGTGTGGGGGATATCCAGCTTGTTGGTATTGAAGAGGTTGCATCTGCCTATACACCAGTACCAGGCGGTGTTGGTCCTATGACAATTACCACGTTGATTCGTCAGACCGTTGAAGCCGCTGAAAAAGCTTTAGGTTAATCTTTTAGCCCCTCTACTTAGAGGGGCTTTTTCAAGAATTAAAGAAACGATATGAGTTGTACTTTTCAATTTGCCAAAGCGCCTGAGCAATTGCTGAAAGCTTTGCATGAAGTTATTCCAAACACAGATTTATTGGCGCAACAGCTTCCTGAAACGCCAATTTCCTTATGGCTGATTCCCCCTGTATTTCCAACAGATCGTCTAGATGATGAGGTAATTCGCCGTATCTGGAATGAAACGCCATACTGGATTTTTTGCTGGGCATCGGGTTTGGCAATGGCGCAATGGTTATTGGCTGAACCGCATCATGTTAAAGACAAGGTGGTGCTGGATTTTGGGGCTGGTTCAGGCGTGGTGGCGATTGCCGCAAAAATGGCGGGGGCAAAGCGGGTCATCTGCTGTGATATTGATCAGGTCAGTCTGGAATCATGTCGTGAAAATGCCTTGTTAAATAATGTCGAGCTTGAGTATCTGGATGATTTGTACAAGTCAGAACAGGTGGATGTCTTGCTGGCTGCGGATGTGCTTTATGATCAATGTAACCGATTCTTTCTGGATGAGTTTCTAAAATTCGCACCAGAAGTCTGGGTGGCGGATAGTCGCGTTAAAAACTTTAGCCATCCCCAATATATGAAGATTGATGAGCGCAGTGCAACCACCTGGCCTGATCTGGATGAGGCCAAAGAGTTTCGTAATGTCAGTTTTTATAAGACCTTATAATAAGTACACAGTTATAGGGTAAGGTGGTTTCAATCAACCACCTTATTTTTTTTAATTATTATGAACAGGTGTAGCGGACCACTTTCAGTGTTGTTGGGCGTGTTTCCATTGCCTGACGTGTTGCATAGCCCTCACTGTTGTTTAAATCAGGTGAGTTGGATAGACCAAAAGTTGCACGGCTGTTGCCAAGTTGCACCCCATATTGTTCCTGTTTGGTAGGGTTCATAATTTCATTGACGCTGAGTATCGAAATTTTATAGGCTTTTTCCATTCCTAACACCTGTTTACAGGCATGCTGTAGCTTTTTCTCATCAACATCACTGTTGCCACGTGCTGCCAAGGTATAGGCCAGTGTTGCCGAAGTTGCTGTTTTATTTTCAATTTCATAACCTGTCACACCATTGTATTGATGTGGAGTGCTTTGACATGCCGCAACCAGAAGTGTACCGCTCACAATAATCAATAAATTAGTTTTTTTCATATTAGTGGTCCTATTATTTCTAGTCTTAGTATCGCATAAATTGGATTTTGTATTGTGATGAATCTTTAAAACCCACGCTGTTCATCATGATTTGGGTTCAAAATGAGAGAAAGAATTTTCGTTTTCGAACAATTTTGCATATAATCGTCCAAGTTTTTTATTTTTATACACAAGTCATTGCTGTATCGCAGTGTTGAAGCCCATTTTTTAATGGACATTTCATTTATTGCTTTGATACATAAGGCAAGTCTGAGTAGGTATGCCATGATCTCTACAGATAGTCAAAAAAAATATGTGGTTGCATTTGACCAGGGTACAACGAGTTCACGTGCAATCGTGTTGGATCACGATGCAAATGTCATTAGTATCGCTCAGCGTGAATTTACCCAAATCTACCCGCAACCAGGCTGGGTTGAGCATGACCCAATGGAAATCTGGGCAACGCAAAGTGCGGTGTGGGTTGAGGCTTTGGCACAGGCAAGTATCTCAAGTGACCAGATTGCCGGGATTGGTATCACCAACCAGCGTGAAACCACGATTATCTGGGATAAAAAAACGGGCAAACCGATTTATAACGCGATTGTATGGCAGAGCCGCCAAAGCAATGAGATCTGCAACCAGCTCCGTCAGGACGGCTGGGATGAGTATATACGTAAGGTCACTGGGCTGGTGATTGACCCATATTTTTCGGCAACCAAGATCAAGTGGATTCTGGATCATGTTGAGGGAAGTAGAGAGCGGGCAGAACGTGGCGAGCTGTTGTTTGGTACGGTGGATACTTGGCTGATCTGGAAACTCACCAATGGTCAGGCGCATGTGACTGACTATACCAATGCCTCACGTACCATGCTGTTTAATATCGAAACACTGCAATGGGATGATAAACTGCTTGAGGCCTTGAATATCCCAAAAGCCATGTTACCTGAGGTGCGTAGCTCGTCTGAAATATATGGGCATACCCATACCATCAGTGGTCAGGAAATTGGAATTCCAATCGCGGGAATTGCGGGGGATCAGCAGGCGGCTTTGTTCGGTCAAATGTGCGTTGAGGCGGGACAGGCAAAAAATACCTATGGTACAGGCTGTTTTCTGCTGATGAACACAGGTAAACGTATTGTTCAATCTGAACATGGTTTACTAACCACGATTGCATGTGGGCCACGAGGTGAAGTGAACTATGCCCTGGAAGGTGCGGTATTTAATGGCGGTTCATGTGTGCAATGGCTGCGTGATGAATTAAAGGCCATTAACGACTCGCATGACTCGGAATATTATGCAACCAAAGTGAAAGACAGTAATGGCGTTTATGTCGTTCCTGCATTTACGGGGTTGGGTGCGCCATATTGGGACCCAACCGCACGTGGCGCGATTCTGGGAATTACCCGTGGCGTGAGTATTGAGCATATTATCCGTGCAACGCTGGAATCCATCGCTTATCAAACCCGTGATGTGCTGGATGCCATGCAGCAGGACTCGGGTGAGAAGTTACGTACACTCCGTGTAGATGGCGGTGTCACTGCCAATAACTTCCTTATGCAGTTTCAGGCGGATATTTTATCGACTTCGGTTGAACGTCCAGCCATGAAAGAGACCACAGGTATGGGAGCGGCATTTCTGGCAGGTTTAGCCGTTGGCTTCTGGTCTGATCTGAATGAATTGAAGAGCAGAATGACCATTGAGCGAACATTTACACCCGCGTGTAGTCAGGATGAAACCGAAAAACTTTATCAAGGCTGGTTAAAAGCTGTGGGGCGCACACGTGACTGGGCTGAAAATTAAGGTAAAATAACGCCATTCGTAATTTAAAATAACTTAGGATGGATGAGCATGAGCTTGATACTACGCCAACAAAAAACCCTCGAACTGGTGAGAGAGCGTGGCTATATCAGTATTGAAGAGCTTGCTCAATATTTTGATGTTACCCCTCAAACCATCCGTCGTGATATTAATCAGTTGGCGGATGAGGGCTTGCTGCGGCGCTATCATGGTGGAGCCGCGCATGATTCCAGTGTTGAAAATACCGAATATACGATGCGTGTCGGCTATATGCTTGAAGAAAAGCGCAGGATTGCAGAGGCGGTGGCTGCTGCTGTGCCTGATCATGCGTCATTATTCATTAATATTGGAACGACCACGGAATCTATTGCCCATGCCTTACTCAACCATACAGGGCTGAAAATCATTACCAATAACCTGAATGTTGCCAAAATTCTCAGTACCAAGGAGGATTTTGAAGTGCTGATTGCCAGTGGTCGGGTTCGCCCTGATGGTGGTGTGATTGGTCAGGCAACGGCTGATTTCTTTAAGCAGTTTAAGGCGGATTATGCGCTGATTGGAATTAGTGGTATTGAAGAGGATGGCACTTTGCTGGATTTTGACTTTCAGGAAGTGTGTGTGTCACAGGAAATCCTCTCAAGTGCACGTCAGGTTTTCTTGGCGGCGGATAGCAGCAAGTTTGGCCGTAATGCCATGATCCGTCTGGGTTCATTGAAGCAGGTAGATAGTATCTTTACTGATCAGCAACCCAATGAGCAATATCTAAAAACCATTCATGATTTGGGTGTGAATCTGGTTGTTGCTCAATAATTTTTCATTAAATGCTTTGTTTTGTACCTCTTTATTGGTCGAACACAGTTTGTCCCTATGATTAGAAAATTGACCTAAAGCATTTGTCATCTATTTCATAATCAATTTCTTTTTATTCACTTATTAAAAATGCCAATAATTTGGCATTTTTTTGCACAAAATTTATTGTTTATTTTCATTTTATATGTTTAAATTTTCATTATCGAAAAATAATGAAAATTTGCGGTGATCATATGCAAACTTCTCCTCAGTCAAATGACAAAATCTATGACCTTGCTGTTATTGGTGGCGGTATTAACGGTGTTGGTATCGCTGCTGATGCGTCAGGACGTGGTTTATCCGTATTCTTATGTGAAAAAGATGATCTAGCCAGCCATACTTCTTCTGCGAGTAGTAAGCTGATTCATGGTGGCCTACGTTATCTTGAACATAAAGAATTTCGTTTAGTACGTGAAGCACTGGCTGAGCGTGAGGTTTTGTTGGCCAAAGCACCGCATATCATCCGTCCAATGCGTTTTATCATGCCGCATCGACCACATTTGCGTCCAGCATGGCTGATTCGTACAGGCTTGTTCTTTTATGATCATTTGGGCAAACGTGAAAAGCTGCTGGGTTCAAACAATGTTTATTTTAAAGAAGATAGCCCGCTAAACTCTGCCATTACCCGTGGTTTTGAGTATTCAGACTGTGCCGTGGATGACTCTCGTCTGGTGGTTTTAAACGCCATGCATGCCCGTGAGAAAGGGGCCGATGTAGTGACCCGAACCCGTTGTCTTTCTGCACAACGTGATGGGCAATATTGGCTGGTCGATCTGGAAAATGAGCATGGTCAATTCCAGATTAAGGCGAAAGCCTTGGTTAATGCGGCAGGGCCTTGGGTTGCACAATTTATCAAGCAGGATTTACAGCTTAAGTCTCCTTATGGTATCCGCCTGATTCAGGGCAGTCATATTATTGTGCCGAAGCTGTATGAATGTGACAAAGCCTTTATTATGCAGAATGATGACCGCCGTATTGTGTTTGCAATCCCATATCTGGACCAGTACACCATGATTGGCACCACAGACCGTGAATATCAGGGTGATCCAGCACAGGTGAAAATTACCCAGGAGGAGATTGATTATCTGATTGAAGTGAGCAATGCGCATTTCAAGAAACAACTCACTCCACAGGATATTATTTCAACTTTTGCGGGTGTGCGTCCTTTATGTGATGATGAATCGGATAATCCATCAGCCATTACCCGTGACTATACTTTGGCCTTGTCCAAAGGTGAGGAGGGGCAGGCTCCATTACTTTCTGTGTTTGGTGGAAAATTAACGACATACCGTAAACTGGCTGAATCCGCCATGCAGCAGCTCAAGGCATTTTTCCCTGAGATGCAGGGAAGCTGGACTGCGACAGAGGCATTGCCTGGTGGTGAAAATATGCATTCTGTTGAACAGTTGATACAGGAAATCCGTGCACAAATCACAGATGCTCCAGAAGCACTGGCAAAACGCTGGGCTTCATCGTATGGTTCACGGATCTGGAATATACTGGGTGAAACAACATCGGTTGACCAACTCGGAAAACATTTTGGTCAGGGCCTGTATGCCAAAGAAGTAGATTATTTATGTCGCTTTGAATGGGTAACAAGCAGTCAGGATGTGCTGTGGAGACGTTCTAAACTGGGACTCAGCTTCACTCAGAAAGAAACAGAGGCTTTGGATGCCTATCTTACTGTGAAAACTCATGGTAACGAAGCGGCTTAAAGCATTGAAACCCTCTATCTCATTGGTGTAGGGATAGAGGGTCAAAACGATTAGTACTTAAATTTGAATGCGACCGTATAGTTGGCTGGTTCACCATAGAAAGCCTGACCATCGGTAAAGCTATTTAGGTATTTTTTGTCTGTGACATTATCCGCATTGGCCTGAATGGTGAATTGAGGGGTAACTTCGTAGCTTGCCATCAAATTGAGAAGTGCGTAATCACCTTGTCTCAAAGACGTTCCATAGTTTTCATCAAAGCGGCTAATCTTGCCTTGCCATTGCAGACCTGCACCAACTTTAAGTTTTGGAAGTAGTGATGGGTTGTAGGTGGTTAACAGGTTAAAGGTCTGGTTTGGGTTATAGGTTCTAGCCGCACCACCATTTTTCAAATCTCTCAAGCTAAACTGGGTATAGCCAAGCGAAACATTGACCTGATTGGTCAATTGTCCAGCCAGACCAACCTCAACCCCTTGTGAACGTAAATCACTGATTCCCACCTTACGGTTGAGCGGATTGCCATCGGAAGAACGCAGTGGATAATTGTTTTCCTCAGTTCTAAAAACGGCCAATGTTCCTGTTAGCCTATTATCCAGCCAGACACTTTTAAACCCGACTTCATAGCTTTTACCATCAATTGGATCGGCAACTTTTCCTGTTGCTTCATCCACAGAGGTTTGGGGACGGAAAATTGAGGTGTAACTCATATAACCTGTATATTCAGGACTAAAGTTATAGGTAATGCCCGCATAAGGTGAAACCTTGCTTTCATCATAGGCCATTGGCGCATCGTAACTTACACCCTCGCTTTTTGCCTTGACATAGTTCGCGCCTAGTGTGAGTTTTAGCTCATCGGTTAAATGTAAACGTGTTGCTGCATAAATGGACTGGTTGCGTTGGGTATAATCTGCCGTTTTTGCAAAATCTGACCAAGTTACGCTTTTCGGTGTCCAGCTTGCCCAGTTGGTGGTGTATGGCGTGGTATAGGTTACCCCATCGTATACTGATTCCTGAAAGTCGATGTTGCTGTCATGCAGGGTTCCGCTTTTTTCATGGTCGTTCTGATCACTTTTTGAGAATGTATAGCCAATAATCGCTTCATGCTCACGGCCTAATAGGTCAAACTTACCCTGTAGGTTGAAGTCAGCGGTATGTAGTTTATTATTTTCCAGATATCCGCTCGGTGTTAATGAAATGCCTGAACCATCCGTGTTTGGATAGCCATAATAGTAGAGCAGCTGGCTTTGACGGTCTTTTTCATTATAGTTGTAGCTGAGGTTGGCCGACCAGGTGTTGAGGAATTGCTGTTTTAGCTCAATAAATGCATTTTTAGAGGTATTGTCCCAGTAGGCCCAGTCTGGATTTGGATTGTATGAGCGATCAAAACTGAGCTGTTTACCCGATGAATCCATAAGAGGTAGAGCACCCCAGTTATTGGCATTGGGTTTATTTTTTGCTTGGCTGGCACCTACTGTGAGTAATGTTTTATCAGTAAGATCTGCCTCTAAAACACCTGCAATCCCATTCTTTTCCAGAGAATAACGATCTAAATGGGAGTCACCCGTTTGCTGGAAACCTGAAAGTCGTCCACGAACACGGTCATTTGGCAACAGGCTACCTGATACATCCGCCTCATAGCGTTGCGTATTCCATGAACCATAACTGAGGTTGGTGTTTGCCTGAAGTTCTTGGCTTGGACGTTTACGCACATAATTGATGGTTGCACTTGGATCACCAAATGCATTGGTCAGTGCATCCGCACCCTTAATTACTTCAATGCGATCATAGAAAAAACTGTCTGGGTTGGTATCGTTGTAGTTCCATTGACTAGATGGGAAACCGACACCATCAACTAGGATATTGGAGATTTCAAATCCACGCGCCATATAAACAGCACGTTCAGTTTCCACTGAGTTTACGGTTACACCAGGAGTGTTGTTGAGCACATCTCTGGATGAGGTAAGGCCAAAGTCATCCATCTGCTGGCGCGTCACCACATTGATGGTTTGAGGGATTTCCTTGGCTTCGATATTTAACTTGGTGGCGCTGTTGCTATTTTTAATGGTATAGGCTTTGGTTTTTTCAGAATTGTTCTCATCCTGGATAGCCTGAATCTTGATGGTTGGCAACTGGGAGGTTTCATCGGCAGCATGGCTATATGCGCTGATTGAAAGTATCCCAGATATGGCAATAAATAAGGGAGTGCGTTTGGTGAACGGGAATTGGCTCATATAATAACCATATAGATGAGAAGTATTGTTATTACAATTATTATTACTGTTTGCTTATTTTGCAATTTATTTCATCGTTTGGCTTATAGAAAAATTAAAGAATATAAAAACGATTGATAAGAATTTTTAATCGGGGGCGTTGTTTTATGCAGTAATCTCAAAACCCCCCTCAAGAATTAGCCGTTTTAATTCTGATGGACTATAGTCATTTAATAAAGTGGTCATTTGCAGGAAATGTAAGATGGAAAACCTCGTCTGTTATAAACAAATGCCGATTTGGACGCATGACACGATTCCGAGTGGTTTTCAGAAAGCACACAATACCAAGCTGGGGACATGGGCAAGGCTTCATATTTTAAAAGGACAGGTTCAATTTGCCATGCTCAATGAAGCAGGTGAGACGATTTCAGAACACAGCTTTTCCAGGGAACAACAACCGCCATTTATTCCTCCACAGGCATGGCATAAAATTGTCTCTAGTAGTGATGATGTGGCATGCCAACTCAGTTTCTATTGTCAGCCTCAAGATTACTTTAGCAAGAAATATCAATTGACTGCGACACATTCAGAGGTTTTGGCCGCCACGCCTTATCTACATGGAGGAAAAGCCTTGGATGTCGGCTGTGGCAGTGGACGGAATAGTTTATATTTAAGTCAGCAGGGCTTTACCGTCGATGCGTGGGATGTAAATCCGAATAGTATTGAAACACTGAATAAAGTGATTCAGCAGGAGAATATCAGCAATCTTCATACCCAGCTTAGGGATTTAAACCTGAATCGCCACATCTCGCGGCAATATGATTTTATTTGCTGTACGGTGGTGATGATGTTTTTACAACCTGAAACAGTGAAGCAACTGATTACACAGATGCAGCAGGCGACTGAAGTGGGAGGTTTTAATTTAATTGTCTGTGCAATGGACAGTGAGAATTATCCTGTACAACCTGATTTTCCATTTAGTTTTCGGGCGGGGGAATTAAGGGAGGCCTATCAAAGCTGGACATTGATTAAATATAATGAGGATGTAGGTGAGTTGCATCGTGTGGATACGCAAGGGCAGAGGATTAAACAACGCTTTGCCACATTGTTGGCACAGAAATGTTAATGCCTTGATATCTGTTTTGAAATAAGACAAATTATTTTTATGATATAAACCAAAAAAAAGGTCGCCGAAGCGACCTTTTAATGTATCTGAAATATTAAGCAGATTTAACCGCGTTTAATAATTCAGCCTGACGATCTTTAAGTGCCTGAGGTAAGCGGTCACCCAGTTTGGTAAATAACTCAGTGTGGCTTTCAAGTTCCTTGATCCATTGGTCTTTGTCCTGAGTTGTCACTGTGTCGAATTGCTCTTTAGAGAAGTCGATACCTTCCCAGTTTAACTGCTCATAAGCAGGAACTAGGCCGATTGGTGTTTCAGTTGCTTCTGCACGACCTTCACAACGGTCAATGATCCACTCAAGAACACGCATGTTCTGACCGAAACCAGGCCATACGAAGTTGCCTTCAGCGTCACGACGGAACCAGTTTACGTTGAAGATTTTTGGCAGCTTGTTACCAGCAGCTTCAGCTTTCGCACCAACTTCTTTACCTAATTGTAACCAGTGGCCAAAGTAGTCAGCCATGTTGTAGCCAGCAAATGGAAGCATTGCAAATGGGTCACGGCGGACAACACCTTGTTGACCAACTGCCGCAGCAGTGGTTTCAGAACCCATGGTTGCTGCTTTATAAACACCATCCACCCAGTCAAATGCTTCTGATACCAAAGGCACAGTGTCTGCACGGCGACCACCGAAGATGAACGCGGAAATTGGAACACCTGCTGGATTTTCCCAGTCAGCGTCGATAGATGGGCATTGACCAGCAGAAACAGTGAAACGTGAGTTTGGATGTGCTGCTTTTTCGCCCTCAACATATGGCTGACCTTTCCATGTGATCAGGTTTGCTGGGACTTCTTTGGTCAGACCTTCCCACCATACTTCACCATTCTCAGTCACGGCAACGTTGGTATAGATCACGTCTTTATGCATTGTTGCAATACAGTTCGGGTTGGTTTTGGTATTTGTACCTGGTGCAACACCGAAGAAACCAGCCTCTGGGTTGATTGCATATAAGCGACCATCTTCACCTGGTTTAATCCAAGCAATATCGTCACCTACAGTTTCAATCTTCCAGCCTTCATAACCAGCTGGTGGAATCAACATTGCAAAGTTGGTTTTACCACATGCAGACGGGAACGCCGCCGCGATATAATGTTTTTCGCCCTGTGGATTGGTCACGCCTAAAATCAACATGTGTTCAGCCAACCAGCCTTGTTCACGGCCCATGACAGATGCAATACGTAATGCAAGGCATTTTTTACCTAATAGCGCGTTACCGCCGTAACCTGAACCATAAGACCAGATTTCACGGGTTTCTGGATAGTGCACGATATATTTTTCAGGGTTGCAAGGCCATACAACGTCTTTTTGACCATCTTTCAATGGTGCTGCAACAGTGTGTACACATGGGATGAACTCGCCATCTGTGCCCAACACGTCATAAACTGCTTTACCCATACGCGCCATTTTGGTCATGCTAACCGCAACGTAAGGTGAGTCTGTTAATTCAATACCAATGTGGGCAATGTGGCTGCCTAAAGGTCCCATTGAGAATGGAACCACATACATGGTACGGCCTTCCATTGCACCGTCAAATAATCCATTTAATTTTGCACGCATTTCAGCAGGAGCAACCCAGTTGTTGGTTGCGCCAGCATCTTCTTTGTTTTGAGAGCAGATATAAGTGCGATCTTCAACACGAGCAACGTCAGAAGGGTCAGAATTTGCAAGATAAGAACCAGGATGTTTTTCTTGGTTAAGTTTTTGCATGGTGCCGTTAGCGATCATCAAGTCGATCAGACGTTGATATTCTTCTTCGCTGCCGTCACACCATTCGATTTTTGCTGGCTTGGTTAGTTTTGCAATTTCTTCCACCCATGCAATTAGCTTAGGGTGACGAACGAATTCTGGTGCGTTCACTTGGGTCATGGTGATGCCTTTTTAAAGTGTGTACAACGTACAAGTTCCATTTACTGGATGACAGTAAGATAGATGAAGTAAAAAAAGTGGCTGTATTAAAGCATAAAATCATAAAAAAAATAAGACTAAAGAATGTCAGAATCTGTTAATGCAAGCATGTATATTTATATATAGGTAGTTGTTTTTAATTGATTTGATCGTTTTTTGAGTTATTATTTGAATTTTTTATATGTGTTATTTTTATTAAAAATTATATTTAAAAACAATATTTTAAAATATTATGATTTTTTGAGAATTATTATTGATTATATGAATGAGGTTCATTCAAAATTTACATAAACAAGCTTTTATTTGTTGATTTTGTAAACAAAAATAAGATTGTTAACTTTATTCAGGTTAAGTTGTATGAGTCAAAATTTACGGCCTTTATCCCTCATTTATAATCAAAAATCAGGTTTTCATGCAGCACAACAAGATGAGCAATATGAACGTCTTATGACGTTTTGGACACAATATGGATTTGAAATCCAAGTTTTTGAGTTAAATCAGCAAGTTAATTTTGATGAAATGATGACATCGGTACTCTCCAGACATCAGCAGGCCGATTCGCGTGGTGTTGTGGTGGCGGCAGGAGGGGATGGCACCTTGAATGCGGTTGCCAAAAAATTGATGCATACCGATATTCCAATGGGAATCATGCCATTAGGGACATTTAATTATGTTGCCCGCGCCCTGAATATCCCAATTGATCTGGGTCTGGCTGCGGAGGTGATTGCCACAGGTATTGAACATAAGGTTCATGTTGCCATCCTGAATGACCAGATTTACCTGAATAATGCCAGTCTGGGTTTATATCCCTTATTTATAAAAAAACGGGAATTATATAACCAGCGTTTTGGCCGTTTCCCCTTGAATGCCTATACATCGGGTTTGGATGTGCTGTTGCGTGAACATAAGTCGTTAAAACTGGCGGTCACTGTAGATGGACAAAAATATCCTGTTGCAACACCGCTGGTTTTCTTTGGCAATAACCAGCTTCAACTCAGTGACATGAGGCTGAGGATTGCGGAATGTGCTGCCAATGGAAAGCTGGCAGGGGTGGTGGTGGCTAAAAGTGATCGGCTAAGCTTGCTGAAAATGTTATGGACACTGATTCAGGGGAAAATTGATCAGGCTTCCGACGTTTATTCATTCTGTGCTGAACAGATTCAGGTGGAGTGTAAAAAGAAAAAGCTCACTGTGGCAGTGGATGGAGAACTGATGGAAATGCAGACTCCCCTAAAATTCTCAGTTGAAAAATCGGCTTTAAAGGTAATGGTGCCAAATGCTTTTGCACCTGTCTGATTTACACTTTGGTACTGAAAGAGAAGTATGTATTCAGGCCATACAGCAGTTTTGCCAACAGCATCGGCCAGAGGCGATTGTGGTGAGTGGGGACTTAACCCAGCGTGCCCGCTTTAAGCAGTTCTATGCTTGCCGACAATTTCTGGATTCCCTGTCACTGCCTTATTTGGTGGTGCCAGGAAATCATGACATCCCTCTGTATCAGGTCTGGAACCGATTTTTTTCCCCTTTTGTACTGTATCAGGCATTTTTTGGTCGCCTGGAAACAACGCTGGAAACTGAGCATTTTTATATTGTGGGGGTAAACAGTATTCGGCGGCGTTACCACACGCGGGGACATATTTCCCTGGAACAAATTCATGAAACCTATGAAAAGTTAAACAATGCACCCTCAAATAAAATAAAGCTGGTGGTTTTTCATCAGCCTTTTTATATATCTCCCGATCAGCATGACGATAAGGATTGTCCTGTTTTAGGAAAGATTGCTTTGGAACGCTGGGGCGAAACGGGACTGTTTGGCTTGTTGCATGGGCATTTACATCAAACAGCAGTATATGATCTCACAAAGATTTATCAGTTAAATGTCAATCATCCCATCTATGACATTCATGCAGGCACCGCAATTTCGAGCCGTTTACACCATGACTCAACCAATAGTTTTAATGCCATTTTAGAGAATGGAAAGATTGAGCATTATTGGTTTGATGAACGCTTGGGAATGTTTAAAAACTTATAATAGAAAACAAGATGAAAAGTTTGGCTAAATCTTTTAAATCTATCCTGTTATATGAAAAACATAACTTATTAAATATCTTTAAATTATGAGTTCCTTACACTGATATAAAAATAAGCATATTAGACTTGATTTTTGAATGCTTGAAAAATATTAATATTTTAAATATCAGAATATTGTGTTGATTTTTTTTAAAATTATCAGTCGATTTTTAACTGGAAAAATCTCTTAATACAGGTCAGTCTATTCCCCATTTGAGGAATATAACTGCCACAAAAAAATACATAAAATCTTTTGAGAGTTGATGAAATTTTGCTCCCCAAATTCTTCATTTGTAAGATATCGGAAAACTCTAAAACTGGAAAAATAATCATTTTAAATAACATATACATACGCACAAAGTAATAAATATAAGTACTTTTGCGATTTCTGCATGCTGAAAGGTGACAAAATGACACGTATATACTTGGTGGATAAAAGTATTCATAAAACAACAACTAAATCTGAGGTCATAGCAACTGGGCAATCAACAGCAATTCCTTTAGATCAACGCTTAATGGCAAAGTTTGAGATTCATCCAGAACAAGTCTCTTCAATTGTGCGGGTGGGAAATAACGCGGTTGTACATTTAATAGATGGCACTCAAGTTGTTTTAGAGGGTTTTTTTGTTCAGGAGCTTCTACAACTTCCCTTACAGGATGGGCAAAGCTTATGGGCAACACTTGTTGAGGATGAGGTTACAGAGCAACCTATAGATGATTATCTGGTACTGGATGGTGTGCCACCTGAGGCTGTGGTTCCTGATAGTTCGATTGTTCCTGCTGCTGGCCTAAACCCTGAGATACCAGCCGCAATTGTACCTGAAGCTACAGGTGCTGCAGCAAGTGCGGCCACGGCAGGTACTATCGCCGCGACTACAGTACCCACTTGGGCTTTGGTTGCAGGTGGACTTGCTGGTGCTGGAGCCATTGGTGCCGCCGTCAGTGGAGGAAGTGATAAAAAGGATAATCTTCCAGACACCACAGCACCAACTCAGCCTCAGGGTGGTTTTACTGATAATAAAGATGGCAAAACCATTACTGGGCAGGCTGAAGCTGGCAGTACCGTGATTGTGAAAGATGCGGCAGGTAAAGAGCTGGCTAAGGCAACGGTAGGTGCTGATGGCAAGTTTAGTGTGACTTTGCCAAATGCATTGAGTAACGGTGAACAGGTTAATGTGACTGTCAAGGATCCAGCAGGCAACGAAAGTACAGTGGCGAGTATCACTGCGCCTGATACAACCGCACCAACGAAGCCAGAGAGTACTTTTACTGATAATAAAGATGGCAAAACTATTACTGGACAGGCTGAAGCTGGCAGTACCGTGATTGTGAAAGATGCGGCAGGTAAAGAGCTGGCTAAGGCAACGGTAGGTGCTGATGGCAAGTTTAGTGTGACTTTGCCAAATGCATTGAGTAACGGTGAACAGGTTAATGTGACTGTCAAGGATTCAGCAGGTAACGAAAGTACAGTGGCAAGTATCACTGCACCTGATACCACAGCTCCAGTTGCAGGCACCTTGGGTTTTACCAATTTAATAGATACGGGTACTTCATCTACAGATCGAATTACGCAGGATAAAGCCTTTGACCTGAATTTGATGGGGCAAGAGACAGGTAGTACAGTTAAATATCAGCTTTCCAAAGATGGAGGAGCTTGGACCAATACAACTGCAAACCAGACGAATCTGTCAGATGGTGTCTATCAGTTTAAGGCGATTGTAACTGACAAGGCGGGTAACAGTGCTGAGACTCTGTCACCGAAAGTAACAGTGGACAATACTGTACCAGCGGCAGGTACTTTAACCCTAACCAACTTAACAGACACTGGTTCATCATCTACAGACCGCATTACCCAGGACAAGAATTTTGATCTTAGCCTGACAGGTCAGGAAGCAAATACAACGATTATGTATCAGGTTTCTAAAGATGGTGGGGTCTGGACTAATACTACTGTAAATCAAAATAATCTGGCAGATGGTATCTACCAGTTTAAGGCGATTGTGACTGACAGGGCGGGTAACAGTTCAGAGGTATTATCTTCAAAAATAACAGTAGACAACACGATAGTAGCTGGCAATTTATCATTTATTAATTTTGTTGATAGTGGTGCTTTGGCAACTGATCATATTACGCAGGACAAAGCTTTTGATCTCAGCTTAACTGGGCAGGAAACTGGAACGACTGTCATCTATCAAGTTTCAAAAGATAGTGGAGTATGGAGCAATACAACCGCCAAACAAAGTAATTTGACAGATGGCGTCTATCAATTTAAGGCGATCGTGACTGATAAGGCGGGAAACAGTGCAGAGGTATTATCTAGCAAAGTTACGGTTGATAATACAGTACCAGTTGCAGGTGTTCTTTCATTTGCTAACTTAACCGATACAGGTTCATCATCTACTGACCGCATTACCCAGGACAAGAATTTTGATCTCACCTTAACAGGACAAGAGGCTGGAACAACAGTCGTTTATCAAGTATCCAAGGATAATGGTGCGTGGACAACAACGACAGCAAACCAGACCAACCTGACAGATAGAATTTACCAGTTTAAGGCGATCGTGACCGATAAGGCAGGAAACAGTGCAGAGGTGCTATCTGCAAAAGTTACCGTTGATAATACAGCACCGATAGCGGGAACCCTGTCATTTACCAATTTTACCGATACAGGCTCGTCATTTACTGACCAAATTACACAGGACAAGGCTTTCGATTTAAGCCTGACAGGGCAGGAAACAGGGGCCACAATTCAATATCAGGTGTCTAAAGATGGTGGGATTTGGACCAATACCACTGCAAACCAGACGAACCTGTCAGATGGAGTCTATCAGTTTAAGGCAATTGTGACTGACAAGGCAGGAAACAGCGCAGAAACCTTATCAACAAAAATCACAGTAGATAATACTCCACCAGCTACAGGAATATTATCTTTTGCTAATTTAGATGATACAGGTGTTTCTGATACAGATGGTATTACAAAAGATAAAGTCTTTAATTTGGCATTAACAGGGCAAGAGGCGGGAACCACTGTTATTTATCAGGTTTCTAAAGATGGCAGTGTCTGGGCAGATACCAGTGTAGAACAAAGTGGCCTGGTTGATGGAGTCTACCAGTTTAAGGCAATCGTGACTGACAAGGCGGGTAACAGTGCAGAGGTATTATCTACCAAATTAACCGTTGATAATACTGTACCAGTTGCAGGCATGCTTTCATTTACCAATCTAACGGATACAGGCTCATCAGCTACTGACCAAATTACACAGGACAAAGCTTTTGATCTCACCTTAATAGGACAAGAGACTGGAACAACAGTCATTTATCAAGTATCCAAGGATAATGGTGCGTGGACAACAACAACGGTAAGCCAAACCAACCTGACAGATGGAATTTACCAGTTTAAAGCGATTGTAACGGATAAGGCGGGTAATAGCTCAGAAGCATTATCTTCAAAAATAACAGTAGACAACACGATAGTCGCTGGCAGCCTGTTGTTCACTAATTTGACAGATACGGGTTTGTCCTCTACGGATTTAATTACACAGGACAAGGCCTTCGATCTCAGCCTGACAGGCCAAGAAGTAGGAACCACAGTTGTTTATCAAGTATCTAAAGATAATGGTGCGTGGACAACAACGACACCAAGCCAAACCAACCTGACTGATGGTGTTTACCAGTTTAAGGCGATTGTGACCGATGTTGCAGGGAACAGTGCAGAGGTATTATCCAGCAAAGTTACGGTTGATAATACGGCACCAGTTGCAGGCACGCTTTCATTTACGAATTTAACCGATACGGGTTCATCATCTACAGACTTGATTACACAGGACAAGGCTTTTGATCTCACCTTAACAGGACAAGAGGCTGGAACTACGGTTGTCTATCAGGTGTCTAAAGATAATGGTGCATGGACCAATACCACCGCAAACCAGACGGACCTGACAGATGGTGTGTATCAGTTTAAGGCAATCGTGACTGACAAGGCGGGTAACAGTGCAGAGGTGTTATCTAGCAAAGTTACGGTTGATAATACAGCACCAGTTGCAGGAGCTTTATCAATCACGAATCTAAGTGATACAGGTTCATCATCTACAGACCTGATTACGCAGGACAAGAGTTTTGATTTAAGTTTAACGGGACAAGAGACAGGAACTACTGTTGTTTATCAGGTATCTAAAGATAATGGTGCATGGATAACAACGACACCAAGCCAAACCAATCTGGCAGATGGTGTTTACCAGTTTAAGGCGGTTGTGACCGATGTTGCGGGGAACAGTGCAGAAACCCTGTCTTCAACGGTAACGGTGGACAACACTCCACCAGTGGCAGGCACATTGTCATTTAGTAATTTGACAGATACAGGTATTTCAACTACAGACTTGATTACGCAGGACAAAACATTTGATTTAAGTTTAACTGGGCGTGAAGCTGGAACCACTGTTGTTTATCAAGTATCTAAAGATAATGGTACATGGGCCAATACCACTGCAAACCAGACCAATCTGGCAGATGGTGTCTATCAGTTTAAGGCAATTGTGACCGATGTGGCAGGGAACAGTGCGGAAACACTATCACCCAAATTGACTGTGGACAATACCCCACCAGCAGCAGGCGTACTGTCATTTAGCAGTTTAACTGATACAGGTATTTCATCTACTGACCTGATTACACAGGATAAGGCTTTTGATTTAAGTCTAACAGGACAGGAAGCAGGAACGACAGTTGTCTATCAGGTGTCCAAAGATAATGGTGCATGGACAGCAACGACTGCAAGCCAAACCAATCTGGCTGATGGCATTTACCAGTTTAAGGCGATTGTGACTGATGTTGCTGGAAATAGTGCGGAAACCTTTTCTCAAATTGTAACTGTGGACAATACGCCACCAGCAGCAGGCACACTGTCATTTAACAATTTGACCGATACAGGTATTTCATCCACAGACCGAATTACACAGGATAAAGCTTTTGATTTAAGTTTAACTGGGCAAGAGCAGGGTACAACTGTTGTCTATCAAGTATCGGTCGATGGTGGACAGACTTGGGTTGATACTGATACAGCACAAAGTAATCTGGCAGATGGTGTGTATCAGTTTAAGGCCATTGTGACAGACGTTGCAGGGAACAGTGCTGAAACTTTATCCCCAATTGTGACTGTAGATAATACTGCACCCGTAACTGGAACATTAGCTTTCGCAAATTTCAATGATACAGGTATTTTGGCTACAGATTACATCACCAAAGACCAAGCCTTTGACCTAAGTTTAACGGGACAGGAGGCAGGAACAACGGTCGTTTATCAGGTTTCTAAAGATAATGGTGTATGGGTTAATACTGATATTGCACAAAGCAATTTGGTCGATGGCCATTATCAATTTAAGGCAATTGTAACTGACAAGGCAGGTAATAGTGCAGAGACCCTGTCTCCAATTGTTGTTGTGGATAATACACCACCTGTTGCAGGAACCTTAACATTTAGCAATTTGAATGACACTGGTGCGTCAGCAATTGACCGAATTACTCAAGACAACAGCTTTGATTTGCAGTCTTTACATCCAATCGTAATTGGAGAAGAAGCTGCGATTACTGATCATTATGAGGTTTCTACAGATGGTGGATTGACATGGATAACCACTACAGCACAACAGACAAATCTGGCAGATGGAACGTATCAGTTTAAGGCGATTGAAACCGATGTTGCGGGCAATATCGTAGAGACAGCGATTGAAACGGTTGTGGTGGATACCTTGAAGCCTCAAATCGCAACCGATTTATTCATCAGTGAAGATGGCTGGACTTTAACAGGCTTGACCGAAGCTGCTGGTTTAAAGGTAAATGTATTTGATCAAAATGGGTTATTGGTTGGAACTACTGAAAGCTATGCTAATGGTGAATTTAGTCTGCAACTCGACAAATCCTATGTTGATAATGAAGAATTCACGGTTGTATTGCGTGATCGTGCAGGGAACGAGAGTGATGAAGCGAATGTCGTTGCATTGGGTGATGTGACCCGACCTGAAGCTGCGACAGGGCTTGAACTTAGTGAGGGTGGCAGTGGTTCGATTTTAACAGGTAAAGCGGAACCTGATGCCATCATTAAAATTTATGATCAGGATAATAACCTCATCCATCAATGGAACAACAATGTTAATGCTGATGGCACATTTACCATTTATTTGAACCAGTATTATTTAAAAGGACAAACCTTAACGGTAACAGTGACAGATGCTGCTGATAATGTCAGTGAAAGTGCAACGATTGTTGCGCCAACGGACAATACGAATCCTGAACCGATTGATGAGGTTGTTTTTGATGAAAATGGTTTGAACTTTACAGCCCAGGCCGAGGCCAATAGTACTGTTAAGGTTTACGATATAGACAACAACCAGGTCGGTACTGGATATGCGGATAGTGAGGGAAATGTTTCAGGCTGGTTCGATCATGTTTATCTGGACGGTCAGTTACTCACATTTATCGTATTTGACCGTGCTGGAAACCAAAGTGCTGAAGTGCCATTGAATGCGATAAATGATGACTCTATACCTGATCCAGCAACAAATCTTGTCTTGATCGAAGAGAATGGTGGTTCAGTCTTAACAGGTACAGCCGAACCGAATGCCACCATTCAGGTTTATGATCAGGATGATAACCTTGTCTATCAATGGAACAACAATGTCAAGGCTGATGGCACATTTGAGATTTATTTCAACCAGTACTATCTAAAAGGGCAAACCTTAACTGTCACTGTCACTGACCGTGCTGGTTTGGTCAGCGAAAAAGCCACAATTGTTGCGCCGTTGGATAATACTAATCCTGAACCAATCCAGAATATTGAGTTTAATGAGGATGGGCGTAACTTCACTGCAACAGCCGAAGCCAATAGCACGGTGAAAGTGTTTTATCAGGGGAATGAAGTTGGCAGTGGTTACACAGATAGTGAGGGCAAGGTATCTGGTTATTTCTATGAGGTATTTCTGGATGGGCAGGAACTTTCATTTATCGTTGTTGACCGTGCACAGAATGAAAGTGACACAGTTAATCAAAATGCCCTGACTGACCGTGATGCTCCAGCGGTTGCGACTGATCTTGAACTGATTGAGGGTGGTTTTGGTTCTATTCTGCTTGGCAAAGCGGAGCCGTACGCAACCATTCAGGTGACTGATGCCAATGGAAACTCAGTAACTGCATGGTTGGCGAATATCACTGTGCAGGTAGATGGCACATTTAGAATCAACTTAAATGACTACTATCTACATGGTGAAACCTTAAAGGTTACTGTCACTGACCGTGCTGGTAATATCAGTGAAGTCGCAACAATTGATGCCCCAATTGATGAGGTTAAACCTGACCCACTGGATGTTGAGCATATTATTTTCAATGAAAACGGCTTGAATTTTACCGCAGTTGCCGAAGCCAATAGCACCATTAAAGTGTTGTATCAGGGCAATGAGGTCGGACAGGGGTACACTGATAGTGACGGTAATGTTTATGGTTCTTTCAATCAGGTATTCCTGGATGGTCAGGAGCTCACCTTTATTGTGGTTGACCGTGCGGAAAATGAAAGTAATCCAGTAACCGCTATTGCATTAAATGATGACATTGCGCCTCTAGCCGCTGAAAATGTCACGGTTACACCTGAAGGATGGATTTCTGGGGAAGCTGAGCCGAATGCAATGGTTGATGTTATTGACAAATATGGTGCAGTCATTACATCGATTTATGTGAATTATAATGGTTCCTTTGGTCAATTGATTAACCTGAGCCAATACCAGTCACAAGAGTTAAGTATTGTGGTGAAAGATGCCGCTGGAAATCGCAGTGATCCTGTCTACAAGCTTTTGCCTGCATTGGTGGATACACCAGCGGCGGCGATTGACTTGGTGCTTGATGCCGAGGGGCATGTTCTAACAGGTATGGCAACAGCAGGTTTCTATATTGTGGTGACCAATGCGGCTGGTGAGCGTGTCGATAGTGGTTGGTGGAATACACTGGTTAATGAGGATGGCACATTCAGTATTCAGCTAAATGACTATTATCTACAGGGGCAGACATTACAAGTCCGTGTTGTTGATTTATCAACAAACCAATATAGCCCAATTACTGAAATCGTTGCACCTTTGGACGATATTCTTCCTGTTGTTGAAAATGTCGTGATCAGTGAGGATGGCTATTCCGTTGCTGGACAAACAGAACCTAAATCAACCATTAAGATTGTGGATGCGGATGGTGATCTTCGAGGCGAATATCAGGCCGATGAGACAGGTTATTTCAATTTCAGTGTCTATCCACAAATCTTGCGTGGTGAACAGCTCTTTATTACAGCCACGGACTTAGCAAAAAACGTGAGCAACCCATTCAGCATTAGTTTTAATGCGGATAGCAATGCACCGAACCCAGCCGAAAATGTAGTGGTGTCTGAAAATGGCTTCTTTATTGAGGGCGATGCAGTACCAAATGGCTACGTCCGTATTGTGAATACACAAAGCAATGCGATTGGTAGTGGTTTGGTGGATGAGTTTGGACACTTTAACATTCAGTTATATTCACCTCAGGCAAATGGTGAAGTCCTACGTGTTGTTGTGGAGGAAAATGGATACCAAAGTGCCTATATCGAAATTACTGCACCAATAGATAATGTTGTGCCTGAAGCGGCAACAGAACTCGTATTGGAAAATGGACAACTACTTTCAGGACAGGCAGAAGCTTATTTAACCATTAAGATTTTTGATGCCGATAACAATCAGGTTGGGCAGACTACAGTAGATGCTAATGGAACGTTCACGACCTACTTATGGTATCCATACTGGCATGGCGAAACCTTGACTGTAAAAGTGGTTGACGGCAACCAAAATGAAAGTCCAGATAGTACTATTGTTGCGACGAATGATACGACAGCACCAGATGCGGCAACGCAACTTGCAATAAATGAGTGGGGTTATCTGACTGGCCATGCCGAAACCAATGCCACAGTCGAAGTGACCTATTATTTTGCAGATCAGGAACCTTATACCAATAGTGCAACAGCAGTGAATGAGGGAACTTTTGAAATCTATATGTATGACAACGCCACTTCATTTGATGTGACTGTGGTGGATCGTGCAGGAAACCATAGTCCGACTGTGACGGTGAACCAGACGGAAATTCCGCATATTACCGTAGACCAGTTGAGGGGAGATAATACCGATAACATCTATCAGGTTGATCATACTTATGATTTTGTTCAGGAATATATTGTTGAATACTATGAAACTTATGAAGAAGTTTGGGTAGGTGCTGGTTATTATGAACAACAGTGGGTTGAAGAGGGGCATTACGAGCAGCAATGGGTAGAGGGCCATTATGAGGATGTCTGGGTAGAGGGCTATTATGACTATGTCTGGGTAGACAGTGGTGAATGGCGTTATCGTGATTATTATAGTGATCAATATGGTGTGCGTTACTATACCGATGACGGTTCGTATGATTCTTATTTCAGTACTTATTATGACTATAGTGCTGGTCAATGGCAGGAGGGATATGCACTTGATGGTCCATTTGTTGAAGAAGAGTGGTTTGGTGATGGTTATTATGAATACCAATGGGTAGATGGTCATTATGAGCAGCAATGGGTAGATGGCTATTATGAGGATGTATGGGTAGACACCAGTCATTATGAAGATGTATGGGTTGAAGGCGGTTATTGGGAAAACCAACTGGTTGATCAGGGATATCGAGATGTAGACTTTGGTGGCCATGACAAGATTATTAGCTCTGTCAGTTATAGCCTGGTGGACCACTATGATTCAGTTAATGATCCAACCAGTGCTGAGTCTTATTTGGAAAGTGGTCGTTATGTTGAGGATTTAGAACTTGTTGGTAGTGCGAATTTAAGTGCTACAGGCAATGGGCTGGATAATGTCATCACAGGTAATACAGGAGATAACATTCTGGATGGACGTGGTGGGCACGATACTTTCTTTGGCGGCGCAGGTTCGGATACGGTCATCTATAACCTCTTGAACTATAGTGATGGGCTGGTCGATAGCTGGCAGGATTTCCATGTTGGCAATGTGCAGGAAGATTCACAGGCAGATAAAATTGATTTGAGTGAGCTATTAACCGATTATGCGGGTGATGGTTCAGTCGATTCCTTGTCTGGCTTTATCAATGTGAGTCAGGATGGGGACAATACCGTGATCAGTATTGACCGTGATGGCGGTGCAAATGGCTATCCACAGGTTCAACTTGTAACCTTAAACCAGATCCATACCACTCTGGATGAGTTGTTGGCAAATCAGCAACTTATTATCTAGAAATCGTGCAAGATAGAAAAGAGATCAGCAATGGTCTCTTTTTTGTATTTTTTTTAACCTGAGGCATCTTTTTTATAAAAAAAATTCTTTTTACCCCTTGAAGCCATTTTTTTTAACCCCACAAAAGTGGCATATCAAATTTTGTTATGGCGCTTTTGTCTTGTCATAACAATTTATCAAAAAAGACTAAGTCTGATGGAGTTAATTATGAGCAACATTCGTCCATTACATGATCGTGTTGTGATTCGTCGTGTAGAAGAAGAAACCAAAACTGCTGGCGGTATTTTACTTCCAGGTTCTGCTGCTGAAAAACCATCTCAGGGTGAGGTGATTGCAGTGGGCAATGGTCAGATCACTGACAATGGTGTGCGTGCTTTGGATGTTAAAGTTGGAGACAAAGTATTGTTTGGTACTTATGCGGGAACAACTGTAAAAGTAAACGGTGAAGAACTCTTGATTATGAAAGAGTCAGATATCTTGGCTGTGCTTGAAGGCTAATCGACACATAACTCACATTTATTATCAGATTAAGTATTTAAAAAGATTCGGAGTTTAACATGTCAGCTAAAGACGTAAAATTTGGTGATTCAGCTCGCTCAAAAATGATTGCAGGCGTAAACGTTCTTGCAGATGCGGTAAAAGTAACTTTAGGTCCTAAAGGCCGTAACGTTGTCATTGACCGTTCTTTCGGCGCACCGCACATCACTAAAGATGGTGTTACTGTTGCGAAAGAAATTTCATTAAAAGACAAGTTTGAAAACATGGGTGCTCAACTTGTTCGTGAAGTTTCTTCTAAAACCAATGACATTGCAGGTGATGGTACAACAACTGCAACTGTACTTGCTCAAGCAATCTTAAACGAAGGGATCAAGTCAGTAACTGCTGGTATGAACCCAATGGACTTGAAACGTGGTATCGACATCGCAGTGAGAACTGTGGTTGAAAATATCCGTACTAATGCTAAACCTGCTGATGACTTCAAGGCGATTGAACAAGTAGGTTCGATCTCTGCAAACTCTGACACCACTGTGGGTAAATTGATTGCGCAAGCAATGGAAAAAGTGGGTAAAGAGGGTGTGATCACTGTAGAAGAAGGTTCTGGCTTCGAAGACGCTTTAGACGTTGTAGAAGGCATGCAGTTCGACCGTGGTTATATCTCTCCATACTTTGCAAACAAGCAAGATACCCTAACTGCTGAACTTGAAAACCCATTCATTCTTCTTGTTGATAAAAAAATCAGCAATATTCGTGAATTGATCACGGTATTGGAAGCGGTTGCTAAAACAGGTAAACCACTTCTCATCATTGCAGAAGATGTTGAAGGTGAAGCGCTTGCAACATTAGTTGTAAACAACATGCGCGGTATCATCAAAGTATGTGCAGTGAAAGCGCCTGGTTTTGGTGACCGTCGTAAAGCAATGCTTCAAGACATCGCGATCTTGACTGGCGCAACCGTGATTTCTGAAGAAGTAGGTATGTCTTTAGAGCAAGCTTCTCTTCAAGATTTAGGTACTGCGCACAAAATCACCGTATCTAAAGAAAACACTGTGATTGTTGATGGTGCTGGCAATGCAGAGCAAATCGCTGAACGTGTTCAACAGATCCGTGCGCAAATTGAAGAGTCAACTTCTGAATACGACAAAGAAAAACTTCAGGAACGCGTTGCTAAATTAGCTGGCGGTGTGGCAGTCATCAAAATTGGTGCTGCAACTGAAGTGGAAATGAAAGAGAAGAAAGACCGTGTAGACGATGCACTTCATGCAACGCGTGCCGCAGTTGAAGAAGGTGTGGTTGCTGGTGGTGGTGTTGCGCTGGTACGTGCGGTTAATGCATTAGATGGCCTAAAGGGCGCGAATGAAGACCAAACAGCAGGTATCAACATTTTACGCCGTGCGATTGAAGCGCCACTTCGTCAGATCGTTGCCAATGCGGGTGATGAGCCATCTGTTGTAATCAACGCTGTTAAAGCGGGTGAGGGTAACTTCGGTTATAACGCTGCAACTGGCGAATATGGCGATATGCTGGAAATGGGTATTCTTGACCCTGCTAAAGTAACCCGTTCAGCACTTGAACATGCAGCTTCTGTTGCTGGTTTGATGTTGACGACCGAGGCAATGATTACTGATATCCCAGAAGATAAACCAGCTGCTCCAGATATGGGCGGAATGGGTGGTATGGGCGGAATGATGTAAACCGCTCATATGTAGTTTAAGTTATTGTAATTTAATAATATTTAAACCAAGTTTGTTAAACTTACTCATAATGTTACTCACATTCGAGTTTGTTACAAAAAAGGTCACAAATTTTATTTGTGACCTTTTTAATTTTATAGATCTACTATATCTCTTAAAAACTAAAGTCATCATATTAGATAAGAATTTAACTATTGGATGAATGAAAATATTGAAAAAATACGCCTGAGAAAAATCAGGCGTTTTTGACTTAGAACAACAGCTATTTCATTCTGACGTAAGAATGGAGTTTTCCTCATGAATAATACAGGAAAGGACATAGCTATTAAGCCAGTAATTTTTACGTCCATCTTTGATTGGTCTTGTCACGCGGCCAGTTTTAATTCGATCATATAGCTCCTTTTCTGAAATATTCATGCGCAAAGCGAATTCGGCAGTAGATACTCGACGTTCGGTATTAGTTAGGTCTATAGATACAGCCATTAAATATCTCTTTCAATAAAGTTTTAAGAGAAAACCTCTTAAAATAAAGGCTATCAGAATATTAAAAAAAAAGATGAGATATGTTTAAAAACTCAAAAAAAAGATGAGATATGTTTAAAAAAATCAAAAAAACTTATTTTTTTATTATATCAGTAAATAATCTTTTGTTAGCTGTAGGTAATAACAACGTTGACTACTCAGCTCATTTAAAATAAATGAGCTAAACGTATACTGCTTTATCTTTTAATTTATAATTCATTTTTAAAAGGATTTTTAGGGTCAGAAAAAATAATGTTTTTTTATCGTTAAAGTTTCTACCTTGCTCTGAAAATTTAAATTCGTCAATTTCTGATTCTATAAATAATTCTTTACTAAAATAATTTTTAGTCTGATAAAGCTCTATCATCTTAAGTGTAATATCCAGATAATTCATTTCAACATCTTTAGATTTTAAAAATGATATAAGCACACTGCCAAGAAAAAACTTCTCATGATTTTCTTTCTTTCGATCTTTTATCTTCTGATTTCTTTGCTGATATGAATTTCTGAAAGAGTTTTTAATCTCATCATGTGCTTTTTGTTTAATTTCATTGGGAATTTTTTTATTGTAATTTTTTAACATTTTTAATGCGATTTCTCTTTTTTCATCAGTCTGAAAAAAGTGTTCTTCATATCCGCAAAAATCAACGATATCATTTTCAATATCAGAGCGATCACTCTTTGCGATTGTGCAGATAAAGTCTATTAACTTTTCAAGTTTTTGTAATTCTAAAATTTTGTGATATTTATTTTTTAATCTTTTTGTGTTTTCTTCGGTAAATTGATTTGCTGTTTTCGATTGAATTAATTGGAGCACCAACTCATCTGAATGAGTACGTCTTGCTATCTGTTTTAAGTGTTTTTCAACTCTTAAAGTTATTTCATTCACTGTTAATTTAACTCTAGCCATTTTTAAACCATCTTTATTTAAGAAAATGTTGGTATATCACAGAGTCTAAAAAAAAATCGCCATATGTTGAGTTTTTCAAAAAATACTACTCTTCTGTTAATTTGAGCTGTTAATTTATGGCTGTTAATAGTGGGACAGATAAAAAATCTTTTTTGCGAATGCAAAAAAGATTTTTTATATCTCGTATCCGTGTCTTTTTAAATTTCACTTCGCTCTCATTTAAAAGACACTTCTCCTCGTGCTGCGCAGCCTGTTAATTTTTAAGTCTATGATTATTAATGATTATAGGGTGTTACTCATATGATTTATTGGTGTTACTCATATTTTTCAAAGGGTGTTACTCTTATATTTTGATTCTGTTACACATATTTTATAAATCTCTTATATGACTGTTTTTATTTATAAAAATTGATATTTTTTGTTTTTTATCGTCTGTTACTCTTATTTTTGAGTTTTGTTACTCGTGCAATTTTATTGAATGTGTGTTTTTTGATTGAAATTTAAGTTTTTTTCATTTTTCTTCACGAAACTCATCATGAATTTTTAAAATTTTGTAGGATCCGATATTCCAAATTAATCAATATCGGAGATAGAAATGTATTATTTTCATTTATGCCACAATGTCAAAGGTGATAGTCAAAAGAAATTGATTGACGATCATTCAAAATATCGACTATCAAAAAGTGCTTATCATTATATTACTCGTACTTTATATTTTTCTAAGCATAAGAGTAAGGTTGAGGAGCTTGAATATTGTGCTTCATATCATATGCCGGAATGGATCGATAATCATCCCGATCAGTTTTGGTATGCGGCAGATAAATATACAAGTGTGACTAGACGAACATCATCCCACATTACAATTGCTTTACCAAAAGAATTGGATAAAAATCGCCGTATAGAATTATCTGAAAGACTAATGCAAGAGTTTTGTGGTCAATATGAAATGCCATCTACCATTGCAATTCATAATCATGTTGCAGCTCTTGATGGAAGCTCAGCGCAGCCACATTTACATTTATTGTTTTCAGAAAAAAGTATGATGGATAATATTCAACGTTCCCCAGAAAATTTTTTTAAGCAATATCGTCAAAAAAATCCTGATAAAGGCGGTGCATTAAAAATTACAGCTGATGTGCTTGGATTTGGTCGTAATATATTATTTCACTACCGAACAAAAACTGAAGAAATAATAAATGAATTTTTAGAAAAATATGCACCAATAAAAATGGTAGAAATCTATGGTGTTAAATTAGAGGTGAGTAATACAGTATCATGCTTATCAAATGAAGATTATAATAAAAAATATGGAACTAAGTTAAAGGATGTTCCTAAAATCCCTCGGGAAATTTTTTATAGTGCTAATCCTGAAGATCAGGAAAAGGTAGCAGAATATAGAAAGTTGATTAAAGAAATTCGTCAAAATAATCTGTATGAAATTTATAAAAAAGAATATGAATTAGAATTATCTAAAAAACATGAACAGCAACATGAAAGTAATCATATTCTAGAAAAATCAGATAAAGATGACTTTGACCTCTAATTCATGATGATTCATAAGACCACGGACGGTTATCTCCGATGAGCAAGTTCAATGGATTTAATCAGTCTTTGTTCAACCTTTGATTTAATCAAATGATCCATCTATGAACTTTAATAGATGGATCATTTGAAATTGGTCTTAGTACGATTTGACCTACTTCTTTAAATAATTTTCCATTTGCAATTGCTCAAGTTGATGCCATTGATAGCGCTCATGTCCTGCAAAATTCTGTTTGATATATGCAATATGTTGAAGAATCCGCTTCTGATACTTTAAGAGTTGTTGAATACTTTGATCATCATAATCAATATCTACACGTTGCTGCCTGAGTGCTTGATAAAAGCAGCGGTAATTCATATCCATATTTTCTAACGTTTCTTTTGATGCAGTAGGGTGGAGTGGTTGGCTCAATCCTTTTACTGAATAAGATTCACACGTGACAAAGTTGGGGCGCAGAAGGGATTCTTTTGCCACTTTTAATGTTGGTTTAACCACATTTGATTTAACCTTGATATTTTGAAATTTCTGTTGAATTGAATTCATTAACATGGATGATTGGACGGCTTGAGCAGGTTTCTCCAAAGGTAGTGTGACTACGACTTGATCGGGAGCTGGGACGATCTCGTTAGGCTGATTGCTTTGCTCATTGTTCACAGCCATGAGCTGTTTCAATTTTTTATAGTTAATCCTATAGAAATTAGTTTGTAGCCATTTATTTTGTGCCAATTTTTCAATGACTAAAATTCCATCTTGCTTTAACTTTGCGACAATTCGTTTAATCGTTGATAAGCTATAAACGCCAAGCGTCGTTTGCCACTGTTAGTAGCTATGGAACCAATACTTTTTTCCATTAAAAATTTTCCCCTCGTTATTTTCTAAGCAATAATGCAATTTCTGTAGAAAATTGGCGGCTGCAACGCCATACGCTTTTGCAAGCGTAGGCGAAGCAATTAAAGGATAGTCTCCCGAAATCAGAAGATTGTTATTCTTCTTAGCCTTTGACATGACCAGCTCCAAACAGCACACACTGTGCGCGCTCAATCAACTTGTGACGTTGATGCGTACGGAATGCCCACAGAGAGGAGAGGTTATTATTTTGATTAAGCTTTGCGACTTCAATGATTTGCTCATCATTCATTTCATGCATACATTCACGGATGATCTGATGTGCTTGTTCAAGCTCTTTGAGCAAGGAATTTGCAGTATCAACAGCAATATAAAGATTGGCTAGTGTCTGACGCTGAGGATTTGAAATAGATTTGCCAAGTTCAACAATAAGTTGAGAGGCTTGTTTTTTAGGTGTGCAAGTGTTTGCACCATGAAGAATGGCGTTCATAGCAGTAGTCCTAGATAAGTTTTAACACTTACCATCATTACTTCTCACGGTAATGGTGGCAGCAAGACAGGGGTGAGAATACTGAATCTAGGATCAGCCAACCTTACGGTTGCCCTGCAAGCTGCCATAATGACTGCTGAACAGTAGACAAAAAAATAGCCGCTAGTGCGACATTAATTTGCACCTAGATTGTATCAGGTTCTCACGCCTGAACACAGATTTTGCTGTGTAATACTGGGTTAGCTGGGTATACCTTAACCTGTCAACGATCCAATTCAATCTTTTTACATATCTTAACATTAAATAATGTATTGATTAACCTGAAGATATTTTGGATTGCTGACGGCTAGGAAACTGGTTGTCAGAAGTATTTATACACGATGGTCATTGTTCAATGTTTATTCTTTTTCACATTTTGGGCAATCAGCTAAATAAGGAGTAGAAGATGGTAAATCATAAAATCGAGTGTGATTGCTCATAGTATAATAATGGGATGAATTCACCATCGATTGGATGTAGCTATTGCTAGAATCATTTTTATATCGGGTTGTGTAGCAAGTGGACTCATCCAATGCAATGACCTCACCATTACCAAATCAATATAAATGAATTCAATATGGAAAGGTGAATTTTGGGAGATTTATTGATTCATTTTATTCTTTAATTTTAATAAAGAAGAACAGTTCATTTTAGGCTTATCCAATATACCAAAATGAATGGATTGATGGGTTCAATTTGAGCTTATGGAAAAAATCAAGGACTTAACTGATCATTAGGATAAAGTGCTGGCATAGGATAAGAGAGGAGATTTGATTTTCGTCAAAAATATAAAGAAGAAAGAACTAAAAGTTTTATTATAGGAAAGGCGAGATTGTTCTAAGCTGAGAAAGATGCCAGTAAGGCATCTTTCTGTGACCCCAGTCTGCTAAGACAAAAATAAAATATTAACTATTTGATAAAAATAGAATAAATATTTATTCTAATTCCAATTTGTATTTAAAGATTAAGTAGATAACTTAAAATTGTAATAAATTTAAATTGCTTTGGATACAAAAAATTACAATTAGTCCAGTTTGGCTTCTGTTTCAGCACACTTTTGTTGAAGTGGTAATCTTCAGATTGACTCAATACAGACTTAATTTTATCATGCACTTGCTGGCCCTCATGGTCAGTCGGTTTTAGCAGACCGTTGATCCGGCACAGAAAATAGTCCGTCTATTTTTTGTGAACCCTCTCGTCCCTCTTTTTCTCTATGATAGGGCGGAAGGGGGACATCCTTGTGATGTGCTGGTTCCTTGGATCCCAGTCTGCTAACCCCTTTTCGTCCTGTCACCATTATTTAGCAGTAATTGACAGGGCTTCTTAGATTCAAGGAGTTCGTTATGTCACATTCATATTTTCTCATTTGTGCTTCACCACCTGTTCAATCCTGTTGTGCCTTTCAACGGGGGCTAGACGGCTAACTTTTATTATTCGTCTGTATTAAAAAAACATTTTACAAGAACAATCCAACGGTGGATGGCTAAATCACGCCTATAAAAAAATAGACCTTTTTATACTTATATCTGCTGGTGATTGTAAATTGCATTGAACATGCGGGGAACAACCATGACTGAATTAACGAAACCTAAAATCATTCCAATCGAAAACCGTCCTCAGAAATCCAAGCTCTTTTTAAAATGTGTGGTGCTGCCGATTGTGATCTTTCTGATTATCGCCAAACTCTTTTCTTTTGGATGGTTTGGCTACTTTTTCTTTGGCTTTGACCTATTCTGGTTTGTGATCATTTACTATCTCTATGAATATGGAAATACCTACTTTGATGGGATGACCGAACAGCTTAAACGTCAGGGTGAAACCTTTAATTATCAAAACCGTGGTGTCTGGATAAACAGTCGGGACAAAACCATCATCCTGTTTGATCAGCCTGATCAACGTCTAGTGAAATATCCATTTGACTACATTACCTCTGTGGGTCATTACAATCTGGTTGAAGACCGCTTCAGAACGACAACCACGGTGATCAGTAACCCAATGATAGGGACTCATGTTAATCAACAAGTCCATCGGACACCGATAAAGCGTGAGTTTCAGGTCAATATTGGAACACGGGATCAATTTAAGCCAAATTACAGCCTTAAAGTGCTGTTTCCTTGGCGTAGCCCTCAAATGGCCAGTGAAATCCGTCAATTATTATCGGCTGATCATTATCAATAACAATATATAAATACTAGGCAGTTAATCAGATGATTTCAAAAACGTTTATGCCATCAGTTCTGATGATGGCAATCAGTACTGTAATGCTCGGATGTGGTGGTGGCGGTAGTTCAAGTGGAGATTCCAGTTCATCCAATGGCGGTGGAACGGATAATCCAGATAATGGCAATCCAATCCCTAAGCCCGTGACCTGTGTTGAAAGCCAATATCTGGAAGAGGGTGTATGTAAAAACAAGGTAGTGCAGAATATTCAGTCACTACCATTCAGTACGCTGATTCAAGGTCAACGCTATCCATTATCGCTGCAAACAGATCAAGGTCTAGTAGTAACGTTTAGCAGTAACACACCCAACATCTGTAGTGTAAGTGGCGGTGAACTTAAAGCGCATAAAGTCGGTCAATGTAATCTGGTATTGACACAGGCAGGGACGGCAAAAGTTCTAGCACTGAATAGCAGCATGACCGTCAATGTGAGTTGTGCGGCTGAGCAATATCTAGAAAATAATGTGTGCGTGAATAAGCTCAAGCAAACCATTACCCCACTAAAAATCAAATATATCCTGACGGAGAGTGTGTATTCACTGGATACGGAATCCAGTGCCAAACTACCTGTCACGATTAGCAGCCTTTCTTCATCAACCTGTACCTATAGTCAGGGGGAACTCAAAGGGATTGGTGCAGGGTTATGTACCCTTAAACTTACTCAAGAGGGGGATGCTAAAACACTGGCAGCAGAGAGTAAAACCATCAGCTTTGATGTGTTTAAAGCTTCATCTATGGGTGATGCACCCGATATCAATAACTGTTATGCAGGTAAGCTCAGAGCAAAGTTTAGAAATGAGTTTTTACATGAGCTCAATACGGTTCGTGCCTTGCATGGGTTGCCAAGTATTACATACGATTATGCCCATGAAGATGAGATGATGCAGACTGCCCTGATTCTTGCGGCAAACAACATCTTGACTCATTACCCTGAAGCGACCACAAACTGCTATTCAGATATTGGTGCAGTGGGTGCAAAAACCAGTAGTTTGGAAATGGGGGTAAGACAGAATAAATATGACTATTCACCTGCCGAAAGCATTACAAATATGGTGCATGACAAATTAAATCTGTTTGCAGGAGATGTGGGGCATCGCCTCTGGATGCTGAATCCTTTCTTACAAAAATCGGCGTATGGTTCAGTTAATGCGCCATCATTTAAAGATACCCGATTCCCTTATGTGGTCGGTACGTCCTACAAAGTGGTTTATCCCTTCGACAATCCAACCACTGCACCACTCGGTGTGATTGCCTATCCCTACCACAACTATCCAGCCAAATATTATATGGCGGGTTCAATTCTCTCGATTTCAGTTTTAACCGATCAAAAGAATTTCTTTGCCAATAGAAATGTGGATTACGCCAAAGCCACTGTTGTTGTCACTGAACGAAGTAGTGGAGCTAAACAAAAGATCAGCAACATTCGCTATGAAAATATAGGTGTTCCTAACCATATCCAGTTTAACTTTGACGATTTAAAACTGAACGTGATCTACGATGTCAAACTCAGCAATGTTTTGGTGAATGGTCAGCCAAAGGAATATTCTTACTGGTTTAAAGTCGATGAAAAATAAAGGATAGCAATCAAATGAAAAGATTAATGTTTAACCTTGTTGTAGTCATCAGTACCCTATACTGAATGTGCAGGATTGTTCTTTTCCAAAAATGGTAAAGATACTGCCATGTATGCTGAATTAGGGCAATGTCAGGATCCTTTGCCATTTCAGGTTAGATGACAAAACTTAAGCATCAATCAAATTTTTCAACCTCGTAGTTTTTATATTAGAGTCAAAAGCATTAATAAGCATGACGTAGAACTGACTCACATCTCAACAACTTGGGATGACTCGAAAGATGATACGTTGGGTTATTATTTTAAGTGGGTTGAGCAATTAATAACTTAGGAAAGGTGAGTTGGTAAAAATTAGAGAGAAATATTTTGATTTACAGGTTTACTTTTTTAAAAAATTAAATCAAGCAAACCTGATTTTATTAGAGGATAATATTTATTAGCACTATTGTTTAGTTAAATTTAATAAATATAGTTGATTATATATAAAATAATATGGATTCAATTTAAGTTTGTTTAAAATACAAATTAGATTAAATTATTTTTTTATAAAAACAGAAAAAAATTGCTGAATATAAAAACAATCTTTACAATTCATTCCATAAACTTGTTTTTAACAAAAAATCACAAATTAGTAACGAACTGGGGTAAGTAATGAGTAATAAAGAAATGAATACGCGTACACAAGAGCAAATGTGGGCAGTTGAACAGCTTGAGCCAAAACTTTTGCTTTCAGCTGATTTAATGCCAAGTGTACATGAAATTTCGGGGAGTATTGATAAGCCTGGTGAACAAAAACAATATGAGTTTGTAGTAACTGAAAAAACAAAATTCTTTTTTGATGGGGTTGAAGGAACAAAATTCAATTGGTCCTTGAAAGGTAAGGAATTTGGACAAAACTTTTCAACAGTTGAGCTTTCACAAGACAGTCATAAATTTTTAGATCTTGTGCCAGATACATACCAATTAACAGTTGATGGAGAAGATGACAAAACTGGAAGCTATTCTTTTAGAATATTTGGTGAAAGTGCAGCACTAGCATTATTAGCAAATCAACAAACCAATATAAAGCTTGATCCATCAAGTCAAGCTGTTTTATATAAAATAGATTTAAGCAAAGGCGATAGAGTATTTTTTGAGAATCAAATTAGTAACGCTACATGGAGCATTTTTGATCAAGATGCTCAGATAGTTAAAAATAGACTTGATACTTCAGACAATCAAGGATTTGAAGTTTCAAAAGGTGGAACTTATTGGCTATCTATAGATAGTACTGGTAGTTCTAATATTTTAGAAAGTAGTTTCGTTTTACATGTATCAAAACCTGAACTTACTACATTGAATTTGAATGAAAAAAAAGAAATCATCTTTAATAAACCATTTGAGTCAAAGCAACTTTCTTTTACTCTCGAGAAAGATCAATGGATTGGTTTTGATCAGCTGACACAGGGATTGGAGAATACGGAATGGCTGATCAAAGATGAGAATAGTAACACTATTTTTTCAGAAGAAAGTACAACCCAAAGCGATAATATTATACCTCCAAAACTCTTAAAATCTGGAAAATATATTTTAGAATTTAATAGTCTAAATAATGTTATTGGAAAAATAAGTTTTGTTTTAAAATCAAGCTCTAAAGTTGATCATACAATTGATGATACAAATAAAAGTTTAATATTAAATAATAATGAAAATGAATCAAAATTTATAAAAATAAATAATGGTAATAATGATTTGGTTTCATTAATATCTGAAAGGTATATGTCAGAGATTGAGCATGCTAAGTATATAGATCTAGAAAATATTTCTGAAAAATTAATTGAATCTAATGTCTCCATAAATGGATATGAGTTATTTGAATTACAGTTAAATAAAAATGATAAGCTTTCTTTTGAAAAAGATCAAGAAGATACTTTGATCCGTATTTTTGATAAAGATGGGAATGAAGTTATAAAATCAAATAGTAATGAATTAAATTTCAATGCTATTAATACTGGTCTATATTACATGGGAGTAAGTACTAATCAAAATAGTAATTATAATATCAATGAAAGATCTGAAAATGAAAATAATAAAAAAGTATTGATAAAAATAAAATATCAATCAGCTACTGGAATTGATTACCAATTTGGTGATATTGGTGGCTCAATTTATACAGCTCAACAGCTTGATCTTATCAAAACAAAAAAATTGCAGGTAGTTATTGGTGACAACAATTCAAATTATGCTGATACTGATTTTTATAAAATAGAGGTTAAAAGGGGAGATGTAATTAATATTTCCACACCAAATGGAGTTGGGATAGATGGTTATCTCAAGATTTTTGATGGAAGTGGATATCAGTTAACAGCAGCAGATAATTCTCCACTTTCTTATACCTTTAACGCAGATGGTGAGTATTATTTAGCTTTTAGCACATATAGTAACCGATATTATAGTCCATTCTATGAAAATAGTGGGAATTATGGCAATACGACCAAAGGTATTATAAATGTAGATATAGCATTAAATTCTGCCGAAAACCCTAGAATATACTTACTAGATAGCTATGGAAACTTAATTGTTGATACAGATATACGGCAACTTGATCTTCTTCAAACAAAATTGAACCCAAATGAAGAATATTATCTTTGGATCAATTCATCCTCAAAAAAACCTACTTATTTTTCATATACAGTTGGAATCTCAAATCAATCTAGAAATCAAATAGAATTAAATGAAAGTAGAAAAATAGAATATACTTTTGATAGTGTTGCACAATCCTATGATGTTGAGTTGAATGTTACAGAAGCGGGAACATATATCATTTATCCTGGGAAAAAGTTAGTAAATGCAAAATGGAAAATGAGTGGTCCTGGGGTTAAGGATTTAGAATGGAGTAATGATGTACTTCAGGGAAAAAATTTAACCCAAGCTGTTTATTTAACAGAAGGAACTTATAAACTTAGCATCTCAAATTATGATGCCATAGGAAGTTTTGAGCTTAATTTTATTTCAAGTCAATCACTTGAAGTATTGGTTTTAGAGCAAAACTATACTATAGATTCCTTGTTACCTGGACAATTCGTTACTTATGCTATCGATTCGAATTATCTAGATGAATATACTTTTAAATTAGCGAGTAATTATCCTGATTTAAATATTATTGTTTGGGATCAATATGGTCAACTACTTGCCAGTCATTTAACTGATGGTACAAACATCTATCAAGACTATAAACAGAATAAGATATATGTTTCTGTAATTAATGAAAGTTTATATAAGACTCTAGAGAATATAAATTTAAAATATGAAAAAGTAGAACATACACAACCAATAAATATTATAAAACCTATTGTGTTGAATCAAGAAGTAGAGGTGTTGGCAAAAGACTTACCTCGAAATATTAACTACGATTTTAAACTTGAAAATGATAGTTTTGTTAGTTTTGAGTTTTTGGAAAATATTTATGAAAATGTTTCTATCATTGGGCCTCAGGGAGAAATCTTTTCGAATGATACCAGCAAAGTAGCTGGGCAATGGCTTGTTGCAGGTCAATATTTTATAGAATTTAAAAATAAAATAAAGAATACAGATTTCAAATTTAAGATCCGAAATATAGATCAATATACTCCTTTAGATAAAAATGTATTAACCAATGTTGATCTGAGTTTAAGTAGTGGTATTAATATTTATCATTTTAGCATGGATGATAATCATAATTATTCAATTAATGTAGATCAAAATTTTGCAGAATCTAAATTTAGGATTCTAAGTCAAGATGGTTTTGAGATAGTAAGTGGTAGTTTGACAACAGATAAGATTTATTTATCTAAAAAAGATTTAATTGATGATTATATTTTGATTATTGAATCAAATGAGGGCAGAAATGCTCAATTGAATTTGAAATTAAATTCAGTTGAAAAAATTATCAAGATGAATATTCCAGATTCAATTGACTATTCATTTATAGGGCCTTATCAAAATCAATTAGTTGAATTTAATATAGAACAGGCAGGTTTGTATTTCTTTGATTTTACCTATTCGGATGGAGTGTGGTGGACTTTTGATGATCAAAATAACAACGGTGGTGAAGCAGCAGCTAGAAACTTAAATCAGGTTTATGAAAGTGCAAGTAATCAGACTACATCATACTATCTGAATAAAGGCATACATAGATTAATTTTACGTTCTCAGTGGAATACAGAATCCGCAATTAAAATACATGCAAAGGCTGCTAATGATAGTGTTGAGCTTGATCAGATTGGTTCTGAATGGGTTATTCCCGAGATTGCAGCTCATAGTGTGACCCGTTTTAAAATTCCATACTCAGTATATACTGATCTTCAATTTAAACTTCAAACCAATAATCCAGATTTATATGTTCAGATCCTTGATGAGAGTGGAAATCAGTATGAAAGCATAGATTTAGAACATCAATTTAATTTGGATATGGGGTCGGATTATATTTATTTTAGTATAGGTAATACATCTTCAGAAAGCATTAATAATATTGTTTTTGACGTTAAGAGTAAATTTAAGCCTATTGAGCTAAATGAAAAATTACAGTTTTCTTATGATGAACTGTCAAATCAGCCATTTTTTGCCTTTGAAGTTACAGAGACTGGATGGGTAACACTTGAATTTGATAACAAAAATTATCAAGAATTTTATTTAAGTAATGAGCTGGATTTTGGGTTTAGAAGTTGGCCAGAATATATCAATAATCAAAGTCAAAAAGCATTTCAAACGCTTTGGCTTGAGGCTGGAAAGTATAAACTCGAGTTCTGGCAGCCCTCTATAGATACTAATACAGAAACAAATAATATTGAAAATATCTTTGAGTTAAGTATTTTTACTAATGCTCAGCAACAGTTGCTTGAGGTAAATGAAAGTATTGAACTTAACTTAATAGCTAATCATGGTTATCAGGTATATAGAATTAATTTTTTGGATTCAAAAGAATATAGTTTAAAATTATTAGATGAAATTGAGGGTATTTATTTTAGACTATATACCACTGATGGCATTGATTATTGGTGGGATCAATTGTCTTTAGAACCAATACAATTAGAAAAAGTATATGGACATCAGGAATATATTTTAGTTATTTGGAATGATCAACAGGAAGATTTACAAAATCCTTTAATATTTATTGAGGAAAAAGATAGTTCTACGACATCTATGCCAGAAGTTTCTAAGGTTTTGGTTGGAAAAGATAGTGAGGTATCAATTCAGGGACAATTTACAACTGATCAAGATTATCAAATTATTGAACTCAACATTCAACAAGATGGCATATATTTTATTTCACAATTAAATAATTTTAAGGCGGTGGAATGGGAACTTATGCGTCCACCTTTTTACTATGAGGGATACGAAAAAATTGTAAATGGTTCATATTTAAAAGCAGGTATTTATCATTTAATAATCATTAATCCTAGTGCTTTAGATGTATCGTATCAGTTCAGTGTTTTACCAGTTTCACAGATACACAACCAGATCCTTAAAAATAATGAAATTCTGATAGATTCACTTGCAGAAAATGAAACTGTATTTTATAAATTAACAGTAAATCCAGATGATGAACTGTTTCTTAAACAGCTCAGTCAGTTTCCAAATATCCAACTTAATTTGTGGGATGAAGATGGATACTTGATTAATTCTATTGATAATTTAGAACAAATTTTTGAAATTTATTCAGATTCTAGAAAAAGTCAAAGATCATATTATTTAAGTATTTCAAATGCTTCTACTGAGATTGTGGAAAATATTATTTTTATTCTACAAGATAAAAAACCGTATCTTGATTTGAATGTTGGGAACTCTATTCCAGATACTGATCTTTATCAGGGTATACGCTTTAATTTTAATATCGAACAAGAAAGTTTATATGGTTTTTATGTGGATTCACCAACAGGTTATTCTTATACCTTATATCAAGTGATAGATGGGCAGTGGTATAGAATTGATAGTTTGGTCAACCTAAATGAAAGTTTATATTTACTTGAAACTGGAAGTTATTTTATTGAGTTTTATTTTCAATATTTATATGTGAATGGAAATAATTTAAATATTAGCATTACACAAAAAGATGAACCTAAAAAACTAGTTTTAGGTAATGATAATATTATTGAAGATAAAGAAGTACAAGTTTTTGAATTTATTGCAAATAAAGATTTTAATTACTTTATTGATATCCCTACTTTAAATTATCAGGAATCTAATAGTTTAGGTTTTATCTTGATAGATGAGAATGGGTATCAAATAACAAATCAGACTTATTCTAGAACATTCTTCCTACCACCATTAGAATCAGGAAAAAAATATTGGTTAGTTTTTGAAAATTATGACCAAATTGAAACTACTTTAAATTTCTTGGAACTCAAAAAGCAAATACAGGTTCTAGTTAAGCAAGATGTGATTACAACATTTGAACATGAATTTATTTTTGAAGACCAAGAACAAGAAATTATTTTAAATGTTGAAAAATCAGGTACATATTTCTTTGATGTGTCAGCTTTTGATTCTTTTGACTATCAATTGATTGGTGCTGGATTTAATGGTGATAGTTTTGTTCCTGGACCAATGTTGGCAAGAAGCTTAGAAGAAACGCAAAATAGCTTAAGCTTACAAGCTGTTCATTTAACCGCAGGCGTATATAAACTTATTCTACGCTCAGGATGGCAGACAGGAAATGTTTCTTTTAGAGTTTTACCTGCTGCACAAGCAGTAAATTTACTTGTTAATACTGATATTATTATTGATCAGTTAGCTGCTGGGGAGTCAATTCTATACCGAGTTCATCAAGATTATTTTGCTACTTATACGGATGATTATAATCAATTTATATTTAATTATTTATCAGAAAATAGCGATATTGAGTTTGATTTCTGGACACAGGATGGTGACAGGCTTTATCCTGATTATATTGAATTACTAAAAACACAGCCTTATTTCTATATTTCAGTTAAAAATACAGGAAAAGAAACTCAGGAAGATATTCAGTTTAGTGTACAGAAAGAAAATCTAAGCATAGTTCCTACTTCAAGTGAATCTATTGTTCTGAATCAAAATATTATAAAGAACCAAAATGAGTTGGGCGATCAACTTGCATATGAATTTGATGTAAATGAAGACAGCTTCGTCTCATTTAATTTCTTGCAGTCAGCTTTTCAAAATATAAAGATTACAGGATCATCAGGACTAGTGTTTGAAGGAACACCTAGAATCTTGGATTATACAAATGGAAAGGCATTAGAGGGCTTTTGGCTCAAAGCTGGTCAATATCAAATAGAGTTCTATAATAAAATTTATGGCAAAGATCTTGAATTTATTATTCAAGATCAAAGCCAGTTTGTAGATATTGAAAAAAATCAGTCAATCTCAGTCAATTTATCAGCAAACGGTGGTTATCAATTCTTTAATCTAGCCTTGGCTCAAGATGTTGAATACTGGTTACATCATAGTGTATCTGGACAAAATTTATCGAATTTAAGGTTTAGCTTATATAGTCAAGATGGTCGTAAAATTTCTAGTGGTAATCTTTCTACACTGTATCAAGCTTTACCTATAGAAGAACTGGATTCTAAATACATCTTATTGGTTGAAAATTCAAGTAATGTTCAGATTCAATATACACTTGGTTTAATAGAAAAAGAATTTTCTCAGCCGAAAAATATAGAATTGAATACGACAATTAATGACCAATTTATAGGGTTGAATCAAAAGCAAACTTATACATTTACTGTAGAACAGTTGACAGCCTTAAAGCTTGAGCAGCTGTCTTTGACAAGTGCAAGTAATTCTTATCAAATTAAAAACAGTAAAGGTCAAATTATAAATCCTAATTATGGTCTTTACATGTTGGCTGCTGATACCTATACACTGACGGTAAGCAATAGTAATAATCCAAATGATACTACAAATTTATTTAGCTTTAAAACGACAATAGCAAGTCAGTTTGTTGATTTGAATATAAATACTCAGACTTCTATTATATTAAATAATGGTATTCCAGATAAATTATTTAAGGTGTATTTGGATAAAGACAAACTTTATGATTTAAGTAAGGATTATTACACTTATAGTGGTTTTATTATTTATGATCAAGATGGTGTTGCTGTAAAAAATATTTCACCAAATTATTATAGTTATGGTGCTAGTTTTGAAATTAATAAAACTGGATATTATTATATTCATTCAATAAATTATGGTTATAGTAATTATACGGGAAATGTAAGTTTTTCACTCAATGAAAAGCCACAGTATATTGATATTTTACTTAACCAGCCTATCTCTGGGAGTTTGATTGGTTCTGGAAGTAAACAAAATTATAATATTGATATCACTAAGGATTCTTTGTTTAAAATTATTGGGTATACTGGTAATGCTTATCTAACTGTTAAAAACAAAGATACTGGTAATAATATTTATAATGGTTATATTAATAATGGTGATTATTTAAATCTACAAATAGGTAATTATGAAATTGTCGTTTCTTCTTATAGTTATGAATCTCAAAGTTATAGTTTCTCATTAGTTGATTTATTAAACAATAATTCTGGTGAAATTCATATAAATCAATCACTGGAAGTAAATATTGATGATAGTCGAAAAGCAACTGTACAAACTCTCAGTGGACAGGCAGGAGAAAATTGGCTTATTGACCTGAGAAATATAGGTAACAATTATCAGAATATTCGTTGGGAACTATATGATCCCTCAGGAAAAAGAGTTATTTCATCATATCAATATGGAAGTCAGGATAATTCTGTTAAATATACTTTGACCCAATCGGGTCAATATCAACTATTGGTATGGGGTTATTCATCTAATTCAGTAAGAACAACTTCAATTTTAGTTACTAAACCAGTTGAAGTGAAACAGGCAGCTAAAATTGGTGATCAGATCTCAGGTCAGATAGTTAAAGCTGGTGATGTTCATACATATACACTGAAATTAGATGAACCAACAGCTTTTATTGTGGATGCTGTATTAGGTAATACGAATTTCAGTATTATCTGTGAAGATGGTACTGTAGTTGCTACAAATAGCTATTCTGTACAATATTTAGCAGCAGGAAATTATCGTTTCATATTTAGTGGGACGAGATCCGATACACCAGCTTACTCATTTAAGTTGATTGACTATATTACTCAGTCATTGGCAGTGAGCGGTATCGACAATATTAGCTCTGAATTGAAAGTTGGTGAGAAGCTGGCATTTGTTGAATTGAGTACACAGTCAGGGCAAAAGTACAGTTTTGACTTTACAACCAGTACGAATCTTTGGTATCAGGTCGTGGATGCGAATGGGCAGGTCCTCATTTCGGGCAATGATTATTATAACAGCGCTACATTTATTGCACCTGACAATCGCACTTATCTGATCATTGGAAGATCAAATACAAGTACAGTAAATTCTTTCAATGTACAAGTTGTACCCGTTTTAAATAGTTTAGCACCATTACAGTCTGGTCAAACAGTCAATGTATCTATGTTAAAGCTGGCTGATCAGGCTGAATATACTTTTAGTATGGTGAATGAAGGTTGGCTGATTCTGGAGAATATTGCTTCAACCAATACTAACGTTACCCTAGCTTTATGGAATCAAAATAACAATCAGCTTTTCAGTTATAACAACTTACTTTCTGCTAATGGAACTGCAAGAGTTTATCTTGCAGCTGGGCATTATTCATTAAGAGTAAATTCAAATACTGATCAGGCAACTACATTGCGATTTGATGCTCGTATTGATCAAGCAGGCTTATATGCCAATGCAGGTCAGACCTTAGCTACTGCTCAGGAATTATTCCTGAAAAATGGTCAAACTGAAATAAATGTTATTCAGCCTGTCATCAATCAACCTTATATTTATAGATTGATGCTAAATCAGGGAGATATGTTGAATGCAATACTTTCTGATGCTCAAGCAGGGCAAATCCGTCTATTGGATTCATCAGGAAATGAATTAATTGTAGGAACCGTGGGTACTCTACAGCATGATGCGACTTTAACTGGTATCTATTATCTGGAACTTAAAAATAATAATGCTGGTGCACAAAGCATTGTGCTAAACCGTACCAAGGCGAATCAGCAAACAAGCGGTGATATTGGTGATACCTTTGCCACAGCTAAAGAATTAGATTTCAAAGCAGATACAAAGTTTAAAATTACCAGCAATATTGGCGATGGGGCAAATGCCAGTAAAGATGTCGACTTATATCAAATTATGTTGGTTGCTGGTGAGCGTTTAAATATTACTTCTTATACAAGTGGTAATTTCCTTACACGAATTTTTGATGCTACGGGAACAGAAGTTTATAGTACAAATTATGCTGATGAATCGGGATATTACTATTATACTGCAACAAAAACAGGAGTTTATTATATTGGGCTAAGTGGGTATAATAATTATAGTTATAATCCACTAACTGGTACTAATACACGAGAAGGATATTACACAGGATTAAATACAGTTGGTTTTAGCCGTCAGTCTGGATTTATTCGTCCAGTTACACAATTTACTGAGCAAATAGTCCTACCAGAAAATATTACTTCTACAGAGAACTGGTCTGGTAGTATGAGTACCAATTCATCTCAGGAATTTTATTTTGAAGTGAAAACTGATGGTCTATATTATTTAGACCGTATCCAGTCAACCTATAATTCTTCATATAATTATCAGGTTTCTGTGCTTGATGCTCAATCAAGAGTTGTGGGGACAGGCTTTAATGCTACTTACTATTTAAAAACTGGTATATATAAATACATCGTCAGCAATCCATCTTATGCAGAAAATATTCAATTTAAATGGAGTAATTTGTCTGCCCAGGCAACTGAGATTCAGCAGGGTCAATCTATAACATTAAATTATTCAAAAAATGCGACAGCCAATCGTGTATTTAAAGTCTATGCGGAAGCAGGCCAGACTATACAGTTTAATAGTCTTGGACAGATATCTGGAAATACACCACTCTATAGAATTGTGAATGAGTTCGGTCAAACCCTATCAGGAGACAATCTGAGTTCATCACAAGATGGTTCTTTGATTAGTCTGAAGCATAGTGGATATTATTATATTATTTTTGACGATATATCGAATGGATACAATTCTGAATATTATCAGTATTCAGGTTCTGTTTCGTTTCAGCTTGATAGCATAAATTTACAGAATATTCCTCAGCTACATTTAAATGATAAAATCTCAGGATTTTTAAATGCTGCAAATCAGGAAGTAACATATCGTATACAAATAGATGAGAAATCAACCATACTATTTGATCTATTAACAGCAACTGATTCAAATATTTTATTTACAATCATTGATCGTAATGGTGGTACGATTTTTTCTGGTTATTCAGACAATCTCATCAATAGCAGCTTACTTTCACTTAATGCTGGAAATTATACAGTTAAGATTAAGACAACTTCTTTTAGTCAACAGGCTTATGGCTTTAAACTTTTGGATTTAACCCAGGTTCAACAGCTAAGCAGTGGCCAAATTGTTGAAGACCGTCTTAAACCTCAAGGTGAGCTGTTTGCATATCAGATTGATGCAAATGCTGGGGATCGTATATTTATTGATTTTGATGAGTTAATTGCACAAAGCTATGGCTATTACAATGGTCAGTGGAAGCAAAACTATTCAACAAACTTAATTGTCATTGATCCTTATGGGCGTAAGCAGACAATATCTAGAAACGATATTAATAATCTGGGTTCAGAGTTTGTTGCGACGGTTTCAGGTAAGTACACCATATTGTTTGATGAACTGAATCGTTATGATATTGAGTTACCATTCCGTATGGCGGTGTATATACATGCACCATCCAATCCTATTGTGATTGAGACTGAAAATAAGCCTAAAGTGAATTTGGCTGCGCAAAATTTGAATGTGAAGAGTGTTGATGGTAGCACCATTCAGGCAGGAAGCCAGCTTGAGATTCAATGGACGCTAACCAATGAGGGCGATATCAGCACATTTGGTGATTTTACTGACCGTATTTTGATTAAACGTAAAGATACTGGTGAAATTATTGCTGAAAGTCTGGTGTCTTATTCTGAACAGCAGAATGGAGGTATTCTGGCTCAGCAGTCAATAATTCGAACAGCTGTAGTTAAACTTCCAGAAGGAAATTTAGGGGCTGGCGATTTTGAAATCATTGTTGAAGCAGATTTTTATAATCATCAAAAAGAAACAGCTGAAACCAGAAAGAATAACCAGATCTCTTTAGATTTTGCCAGCGGATTAAGAAACTATCCTAATTTAACTGTAGAACAGTTAGCTTTATCTCCGACCCTTAACTGGCAAGCAGGTGAGACTGTAACACTTAACTGGAATGTGAAAAATACAGGTCAGGCAGTGGCTCAGGGCAACTGGGTGGAACGTGTTGAAATTATTAATCTCACCACGGGTGCGGTTGTTGTTGGTAAAGACATCTTTATGACCGAACAAAGTCTAAATGCGAACATTGATATTCAGCGTAGCTTTGATTTTATCTGGCCATCCGATGTTCATGCGATTGGACAATTTGCCATTAAAGTTAAAGTCGATGTCCTCAATACTATCCCAGAATATAGTACACAGGGTTCATTGGAAAATGATAATGAAACACAGATTACAGTGAGTGCAGGACCAGATCTGATTGTTAGAAATTTACAGCTTTTACAACCACAAATACAGTCAGGCGATCATGTAACCGTTGTATGGCAAGATGTTAACCAGGGTAGTGTTGCAACACCTAAAAACTATCAGGATAGGATCATTATCCGTGCAAAAAATGCGGATGGTAGTATAGGTAAGGTTGTTTTAAATTTTGCCGTTGCATTCAATGGTCAGGATGCTTTGCCAATCATGGCTGGTGAAACACGTAACCGTAGTTTCAGTTTTAATATGCCAGAAGGTGTGGATGGTATTGGTCAATTTATTATTGAGGTGATTGCTGATAACAATATCTCAGGACAAGGTGTTATCTATGAGGTGAATGCTTCAGGTAATGCTGAAACAAATAATGCTTTGTCAACAACATTTATCTCTACTGCAAAAACCTATGCAGACTTGGCTGTATCTCAAATTGTCGTTCCAACCAGTATTGGTGCGGGAAATACAGCGGAGATTCAATGGACTGTAACGAATAGTGGCGACAAAGCGGCTGAAGGACAATGGGTAGACCGTGTCATTCTAAGCCGTGATGCAATTATTGGTAACTCCGATGATATTATTTTAGCAAGTTATAATCGAGTGAGAGACCTGAACGTTGGAGAAAGTTATCAGCAGAAGATTCTGATGACAATGCCTACACGTCTTGAGGGTGCTTTCTATATTGGGGTGATCAGTGATGTCAACCAGAGCATAAAAGAGCCTGATGCTAGAGCTAACAACCAGGTTATCTCAGCTCAATTTAATATTGTGAAAACCTATACGGATCTTAGCCTTGAAATTATTTCATCCCCAACCGCATTAGGACGAAACGAATCTGGACGGATTGTATGGCAAGTAACCAACAACGGAAATTTAACAACGGATATTAATCGCTGGGTAGATACAGTCTATATTTCTACTAAAGCGACATTTGATTCAAGTGCAACCAGCTTGGGTTCAGTTACTCGTACAGGTGCATTGGGTGTGGGTGAGTCTTATCAGGCTTATCTGGATTTTTCGTTGAATGGAAATCTAGGTCAATATTATTTATTTGTTAAAACAGATAGTTATGGTTCTGCTTATGAACCAGAGCATACAGGAAATAATATCGTTATTTCTCAACCTGTTGTACTTGAGGGCGAAAAACTTCCAGATATTCAATTGTCTGATCTTTTGGTTGAATCACAATGGCAGTCTGGAAATCAGGTCCAATTGGCCTACACATTGACAAATATTGGAACAGCCGACTTTACAGGCTTTGTATATGACCGTATCCGTTTGGTAAATACCACAGATCCAAGTCAGACGTATATATTGGCGACACCTTCTTATAACCGTAATGTTAAAAAGGGTGAAAGCTTTAAACAACAATTGACATTAAATGTTCCAGCTATTGGTTTAGGGACATGGCGTTTGGAGGTCATTTCTGATGTAAATGACTATATCCGTGAGTTGAATGTAGTAAGTCATTCAGCGAATACACTGATTGAAATGATCAGCCCTGACCTTGTGGTTGGTAATGTAAAAACGTCAGGAATTTTGCAGGGTGGCCAGAATATTGAAGTATCATGGACAACCTACAATCAGGGAGGTGCAAAAGCTGGTCAGGTCAAGGATATCGTTTACCTGTCACTAGATGATGTTATTGATCCTAGAGATATTAAAATTGGTGAAGTGACTCATACAGAGATTGCGGGCCAATCATTTATTTCATCGATATTAAATTATCAGATCCCACAGGATTTATCTGGTCGCTGGCGTTTAATTATTGTTACCGATGCTGATAATAAAAATGTCGAATATAATGCCGAGAACAATAATAGATATCTACAAAGTGTTGATATTGCTAAGGCAGAATATGCTGACTTAATTGTCACAAATATTAGTGTTCCTACACAGACAATTGCTGATCCTGCTACCTTAAAAGTTGAGTGGACTGTTTCCAATATTGGAACGGGTGCTGGACTAAATACGACCTGGACAGATACCGTTATTTATTCTAGTGATGATGTGATTGGAAATTCGGATGACATCATCTTAGGAAAAGTTGTACATGATGGGGCTTTGGAGAAAGATGGTAATTACACTTCATCTATCCAATATCGTTTTGGACCTAACTTTACTAAACATGGCTATATATTTGTTCAAACAGATAGCTTGAAGCAAGTTTGGGAAAATGATCTGGAATCAAACAATACGACGAAATCAGATCATATTGTTGATGTAATGCCAAAAGCCTATGCCGATTTACAGGTTAATACACTGTCAATTGATAATACCCAGCAATTGATTAGTGGTGCAACAACAACTGTTAAGTGGTCTGTAAGCAATAAAGGAATAGGAATTACTGACAAGGATACCTGGGGTGATCGTATCTGGTTGAGTAGCCAGGCAGATGGAAAGGGGCAAATCTGGGAGCTTGGTTCAATTCAGCATTTGGGTTATTTAGCAAGTAACCAAGGTTATGAGCATTCCCTTACTGTCACTTTACCTGATGGATTGTCTGGAACCTATTATTTAAATGTGAGTACAGATGCAGGAAATAATGTATTTGAATTTATACATGATGGAAATAACCAAAAATTAGGTTTATCTACGGTAATCCAATTAGCAGAATATCCTGATCTTGTAGTAGATAGCATCAGTCTTCCTGCAACTGCATTTGAGGGGGCTGAAATTGAGTTTAGCTGGTCTGTTCGTAATCAAGGTGCTAAGGATGCTACGGGTAACTGGGTCGATAGTGTCCGTTTAATTTCTATTAATAACAGTAACTCATCAATTCATTTAGGTAATTTTAGTTATACACAAGGGCTGGAATTAGGTAAAACTTATACTCGAACAGAAAAAGTACGCTTGCCTTCTCGCTTGGAGGGTGCATGGCGTTTAGAGGTTGTCACCAATGCCGATTTAGGTAAAAACTCGGCTAATCAAATTTATGAGTACAATACTGCCCGTCAAAATAATACTTTAATTTCTGATGATATTTTACGTATAGATTTAAACCCTCGTCCTGATTTGCGAGTGACTCAGATTGAAGCGCCAGATACAGTTGTGGCTGGTGGCAAGGCAAGCGTTAAATTTACTGTTAGTAATATGGGGCCATTGGTTACAAGTAAACAGTGGAAAGATTCTGTCTACTTGTCTCTTGACGGTAAATTAAGCTCTGACGATATACTGATTGGTCGTTATGATAGTGGGTCAGCATTAGCACCTACTCAAAGCTATACCACAACTACAGGTGAATTTGACATTCCTTTACGTTACCGAGGGAATGTTTACATTATTGTTGTATCCGATTCAAGCAATAATCTAGATGAGTATCCAAATGAAAATAATAATATTCGAGTAGAAAAGCTTTATGTTGAACCCACACCTTTTGCTGACTTGGTTGCAAGTGATGTGGTTGCACCAGATCAGGCAAGTCATGGTAGTAGAATTACTGTTGACTATAAGGTAAGCAATAAAGGCTCTGCAAAAACTCAGGGTGATCAAAGCAGTATTAATAGCTGGATCGACAGCGTTTGGTTGACTGTAGATAAAGGCCAACCTAATCCATCTAAAGGAGATAAAAAATTAGGAGAAATTCGTCATACGGGTAATCTTGAAATTGGTGAAGATTATTTAGGCCAACTTACAGTGACAATACCTGAAGGAACGTATTCAGGTAAATACTATATTACAGTTTGGAGTGATACTTATGATGTCATTCTGGAAGATACGCTTGCGACCAATATAAATCTGGATGATCCAACTCAAAGCGATAATAATAATTACAAAGCTAGGGCAATCGATATTTTAGGTTTCTCACCACCAGATTTTACAGTGGTTGATATACAGGCGCCGATACAAGCTGTTGCAGGGGGAAGCTATCAATTTAGTTATACTGTTAAAAACCGTGCTGACGAATTTGAGGGTTCATGGACTGATGAGGTTTGGTTGGCTGATCAAGCCGATTTATCTAAGGCAACAATTAAATGGAAACTCGGTGAGTTCAGCCAAAATAGGAAGTTGAGTTATAACGAAACCTATACAGTTGAACAGATCATTCCATTATTGGCACCGTCAGTGACTGGTCTACAATTGGTTGTGCAGACGAATACACAACAATTGAAAGATAAAAATGACAAAGTTAAAGTAGAGAAAAATAAAGAGAATAATACTTCTTCAGTTACTTCTCATGTGACTGCATCTGCATCAGATTTGGCTGTAACTCAAGTTATTGTCGATCAGCAAGTCTTTTCAGGTGAATTAGTTAATGTTTCTTGGACAGTGGAAAATAAGGGGGCGGATGTTTGGTCTGGTACACAATTCTGGACTGATTATATCGTCATTAGTGCTTATCCTGAGTATCGACCAGAATATTCTACAATCATTGGTTCAGTGGTTCATTCCAATGCACAGGGATTAAAAGCGGGTACAAGTTATACAACAACAGGACAATTTAATGTCCCTGCTGGTTATGATGGACAATACTATATTTATGTCTTTAGCGATGCCAAAATAGATCGAAATGGTAGATTATATATTTCTACTGATGCTGTAAATGGCATATACAATCAGCTTGCTTTAGAGGATTATCAAAAAACTGTTTTTGAAAACAACCTTATCCAAAATAATATAGCTTCGACTTTATTAAATATTGTTTATCGTGAACCTGATTTAGTTGTTAAAGATATTCAAATATCTAACCCTAATCCAGATGCTGGTGAAACAATCACTGTTACCTGGACGGTGAAGAATGAAGGAACTCGTGATACTCGTGTAACAGGTTGGTATGATGGTGTTTATTTATCAATTGATAATACGATTGATATGTCTGACTATCCAGTTGTGGATCGAGGAAGTGAATACGAGTATAGGTTTAAGGTTAAGCAAACCTCTATTCGTAATGCACAGGGACAAATAGATGTCCTAAAAGTTGGGCAAAGTTATACTCAGTCAGCTACCTTTACCTTGCCAACAGCAATCGGTGGTAATTTTAATATTATTATCAAGGCGGATACAAATTATGTTAAGGATTATGATTATCCTGTAGTTTCGAGTATTCGTAGACCACTAGATGTTATTGACAAGATTCCTTTCTATGATCAAGCGGCTGTCTTGGAATTCAAGGATGAAGGTAACAACGAAAAATCAATTGCTCTAATCATTAATTACGTAAGTCCACCCGATTTGCAGGTGACAAGTGTAAATAGCCCAACGAGTGTGATTTCAGGTCAAAAAGTTGATATCTCATATACAGTAAAAAATCTTGGTGGAAAAACTCCATCAGATCAGGGTTCATGGACAGACCTGATTTATTTGTCTACTGACCGAGTGCTTGATTTAAATAAAGATAAGCTTCTAGGCTTTGTGAACCATAATGGTGGTCTTGCCGCAAATGCTGAATATGCCGCTTCTATCCAGGCACAAATTCCAACAGATATGAACGGGACTTATTATGTCTTTGTTGTGACTGACCCTGCTTATTACCGTGATAGTGTAACAGGTAGAGTTTTTGAATTTGAAAATGATTTAAATAATACCCTTGCTGCTGAGCAACCATTATTGATTATTCAACCTGATCCTGCTGATTTACAGGTGACAGATATTGTATTGCCTGCTCAAATTAAAACGGGTGAGGCAATTCGTATAGAATATACTGTTAAAAACCTGGCCGATTACCAGGCACATGGTCAATGGTCAGATACGGTTTACCTATCTAGAAATAATACGTGGGACAATCAGGATGTTCTGTTGGGACGTTTTACCCACCAAGGTGGTCTAGACGCACGTCAACAATATACTGGTTTTATTGAAACGCTCTTACCAACAGTTCAGGATGGGCAGTGGTATATTATTGTTCGACCAGATATTTATAATGAAGTGTATGAAGGTGATATTGTTTATAACGAAACGGGTTTAAATATTGCACCAAATGAAGCAAATAATGAAACTGCATCGGCATCAACCATTACAGTAACAGTACCTAAATTATTATTGAATACGAGTACTGACCTAAAATTAGGTAGTGGTGACCAGTATCTCTATAAATTGGAAGTGGGTCAGGGTGAAACCTTGCGTGTACGTCTGGACTCCAGTGCGGTCAATGGTTCAAATGAGCTTTATATTCGTTATGAAGCTGTACCGAACAGTGGACAATATGATTTTGCCTATACCTTGGTAAACTCGCCAGACCAGGAATTATTCGTTCCAACAACACAAGCTGGAAACTATTATATTCTTATAAAATCCAGTAATTCCGCAAAAAATACAGCAGCAACAATTATTGCTGAAACATTACCACTCTCCATTACTAAAGTGACACCAGACCAAGGTGGTACAGGAACAGATGATTATCGCTGGGTCACCATGGATATTTATGGTGCCCAATTTGCAGCGGGTGCTTTAGTTAAACTGAGCCGTCCTGGTGTTTTTGAGATTGAACCAGAACGTTGGCAGGTATTGGATGCAACCCATATCCGTGCTGTGTTTGACTTACGTCAAGTACCACATGGTTTGTATGATATCGTGGTCATTAATCCAAATGGAGATCGGGTGGTTGAACCTTATCGCTACTTGGTGGAACGTGCAATTGAGCCTGATGTTACCATCGGTTTAGGTGGAGCAAGTCAAATCGCACCAGGTGAAACGGGTATTTACAGTATCTCTCTACAAAGCTTAACCAATGTCGACACACCATACGTCCGTCTTGATATTGGTGCAGTGGAGATGGGCTATAATGAATCACTGATTGAAGGGTTAAATCTGCCATTTATTCTTTTTGGTTCAAATGTTGGTGGACAACCATCAGGAATTGTTATTGGAGATCAGGCAAATACCCAGCAATATGGTGTTACACCAACGGACCAGAGTAAGCTTAATCAAATTGCTTGGGCAAGTCTGGATTCAACCTTAAACACTTCTGGTATTAACTTGGCTCCAGGTTATGCTTTCGATGTAAATGCTTCTGGATTTACAGGTTTTACCTTTAATATCAAAACTTATCCTGGCCTAAAAGAATGGCTCAATATGGATTTTGAGGGCTTGCGAGATCAGCTCTATATAATTCATCCTGAATGGAAAACACAGGGATTATTAGATAATGGTGTTTATGACCTGAATAAAATTTCAGGGGGACTTGCAACACGATTCCTAGATACTGAAGAACGTTTAAGCAAAATAGAAATGTTGGCGTTAGATTTTCGTTTTAATATTGCTGCCGCTGCGACTCCAATTACGCGTGCTGAATTTATTCAGGATCAAACCAAACATGCATTAAAAATGCGTGATGCGATTTTGAATGATAATTTGGCGAATCCAGGCTTAAAAGCATTGGCTGCGGATGAGGTACAATGGGTACAGGGCTGGTTGGCAGCTTTGGAGGATGCAGGATTATTACGTCCAGAAAATCAGGCCCCAGCAATTCGTGAGAGTGTGCAGGTTCTTAGCCTGACAGCAAATTTGGCAACGGGTATTTTATTATCTAAAGCTGGGGAAAGTTACCAAACCAAGGCTAGTGTATTGTCGTTCTTTGAACAAATGCAAAAATGGTATGGTGACACCTCTAAATGGGCGGGGGACCCAGAAGCCCTAAAAGCTCAGACTGATTATTATGAATATCGACAAGATAATGATGGGAATTTTGTATTAAGTCCTGTTCCAAAAAATATCACAGCAGAAGACTTGATTCTAAATAGTGAGAATAATAAGCATTTCATTAACTTTAACATCTTTGCTGGTGATAAATCACAGTTAGAGTATCTACGTCATTTAGGTTTATTGGATGAGAGGTTTAATCCAATTGGCGCACAGGCGCTTGCCTTAACCCAATATCTACAGCAAATGGCTGCTGTAAATACTGATGTGGTGCATGTGCAGGGTCCATCGGTGATGCCACATACTGATGGTAAGAGCTATGTACCAAGTGAGACGGCACTACCATTTAAGATCAGTTTCCAAAACACCACTGAGCAATCACTGCACCAGATTCGCTTGGTCACAGCGATTGATGAACAGCTTGATCCATATACCTTGCGTTTAACGGACATGAAGATTGGAGACATCAATATCCATGTTCCAGAGAACCGCAGTAGTTTTACCAGTGATTTTGACTTTACAGGTAGCCTGGGCTTTATTTTACGTGTCAGTGCAGGCATTGATGCAGAGAACCATGTACTCACCTGGTTGATACAGGCGATTGATCCAAATACAGGTGAGCTTTCAACCCAGAACCTGCATCGTTTATTAAAACTGGATGGCAATAATAAAGGTTTTGTTGGCTATACCATTCAGTCAATTGAAACTGCAAAATCCAATGAGGAAATTGTGTCACAGGCCCGTATCTATTTGAATAATACGCCACCTGTAGATAGTCAAATCTCAACCTATGTTCTGGATAATCAACGTCCAGTAACAGCCTTAAATGTGGTTTCTCAGCAAAGCACCACGGCGAATCAGGTACATTATAAAGTACAGTGGACTGCACAAGATGATGTCAGTGGTGTCAAACATGTGACTTTATATGTTGCAGAAAATGGCGGTGACTTTAAAATCTGGCAAAAACAACTGACCCAGGCGACAGGTGAATTGTTATTTATTGGGCAAGCAGGTATTCACTATGAATTTCTTGCAGTTGCAACCGATGTGGCAGGAAATCAGGAAGTTGCCAAAGTGACCAATGCCGTGATTCCTGATGATGGTTCAAGACAACAGTTACTCACCGAAATTGGCAGCAATGAGTCTTTACAACAAACCACCCAAGTACCTCAAGCTGCGCAGGATCGTAGTTATCTCAATAATTCTATTTTTGTAGAGACTCAAAAAGGTCTGGCAGGACAAATTGATAAAAATCAAAATACTGATTTAAATTCTATTTTATCGCCGTTTACCCTAAATACATTTGCAAGTGGTTTTAATGCCAGCCAGGGTGAAGTGGGTGCATTAGCAATGGTTGAATTGCCTGATCACCGTATTTTAGTCAGTGCTGGGCAGTACCGTAATCAACTGTTTATTTATGGGGAAGATGGAGGTACTCAACAGAAACCACTTTATACCTTTGATCAGCCGATTATGGATATGGCAGTGGATTCTAAAGGACAGTTATGGGTGCTGACTGGACAGGAATTGTGGTTACTGGATTATTCAACAGGTCAGATTATTGAGCGAATCAAGGGACCTGCCAATGAACCATTGACCCATGCTTTGGCGGTTGAACCTGAAACTGATCGCATCTATGTTTCATCTGGCAATGGTATTGAGATTTTTGATATTAATGCACCAGTTGGGCAACAATGGACACATTTCTCGAATACTCTGGTATCAGATTTAAGTTTCTCACCAGATGGTCGTTTATGGGCAGTACGCTGGACCAGTGCAAATATTCTGTCTCATCTTGGCAAAACCGATATCATCAGTTTCCCATTGACAGGAAAAACCAAGGGTCGTGCAGAAGTTGAATATACCTTAAATGGTCTCATTGATAGTTTGGTGTTTGGTCAAAAAGGCACAGCATTTGAAGGGCTATTATTTGCTTCTGCCAATAATAGCCAACAGTTTACCAATAGCAGTAAGTCATTACCAAAACAGGACAATGCTGCTGTCTGGATGATTAGCTTGGCAAAACGTCAGGCAATTCAATTGGCCCAAGGTGGTTCACGTGGTGAATCGATTCTGATTACACATGACCAGCGTATCTTGGTTGCACAAACCAATACGATTGATGAAATTGCCTTACTCAAAGCACCAACTGTGATTGCCAGTTCAATTCAGGATGGTGCATATATTCCACTACCATTAAGCTATGCAACGATCAGCTTTGATCAGGCAATGTGGTTAGGAAATAATGGGAATGATAGTACTGATGTTGCCAGCGTTTTAAATCCAGCAAACTATCGTTTCGTCGGTGTAGGCAAGAATGTCAATCAAGTCCTGACCCCAGAATCAGTGCAATGGAATAAGGCAACCAATAGTGTCGTTTTGACTTTGCCAAATATTGCTGCTGGACAATGGCGACTTGAGGTGTCCTCTAATCTACAGAGTGCTAAACAAACTCGACTTGAGGGTGTGTATACCGCGGCATTTACCACAGTGACTGACTACAGTGCCTTTGTTCACATTGAGTTTGATAAGACCCGTGCAGACCGTTTAAATGGGACAGTCAGCTATGATGTAAAACTCACCAATATTGGTCAGGATAATATTCAGGGACCACTGTTATTGTTACTTGATCCAGGCCATTATTTTAATGGTGGTATTGTTTCGGCAATACAGGGGCAAGGACTACAAAATGAATTGTGGTTACTGGATATAGGCAGTTATCTACAAGCGAACGGCGGTAGTCTAAAAGTTGGAGAAAGTCTGGCGGGCATTACTGTCTCTGTGGTCAAAGCTGAAGATTTAACCTTGTCTAATGATGCAGCCCGTTTATTAAAATTCGATCTTGCACATCAAGTTTATGCACTTCCTTATGATAACCAGCCACCTGTGATGAGTTATGATGAAACTAAACTCAGGGCTAAAGTCAATGAAAGCTGGAATTTCGATTTAACCGCCACTGATCAGGATGGTAACCAGTTCTACTGGAGTATTGTGGAGGCACCACAGGGTGTAAGTATTGATTCAGTCACGACAGGACAAGTTTCTGATCAGGGCTATCAAGCACATGCCCAATTGCACTGGACACCAACGACCCAAGATCGTGTGGATAGTGAAATTTTGGTAAAAGTCGTTGATAGTCGTGGTGGTGTTGCACTTAAACGACTCAAAATTCAGGTGGATGGTGCAAATCATGTGCCAGTCATTGCGACGATACGAGATATCGTTTTAACCGAAGGGCAGAGTCTCAGTCAGCAACTTCTGGTAGCTGATGAAGATGGTGATCGCCTCAGCATGGTGGTGCGTAATTTACCTGCTGGCGCTGAGTTTGATGTGGCTACAGGCCTATTAACCTGGACACCAGCTTATGATCAGGCAGGTCAATATGAAAATATTGAGTTGATCGTATCTGATGGAAAACACGAAAGCCGTTACCAGTTTAATATTACGGTAAAACAGGGCTATGAAAAACCTGTGTTATTGCCTGTGGCAGCACAACAGTTACGAGAGGGTGAGCGCTTTAGCTTGCAATTGGCAGGGAATCTGCCACATGGACTAATGCAATATACAGGTCAAGACATTAAGCTAAATTATAGTGCAGAGTGGTTACCGAGTGGTGCGATCCTAAATAAAGATACGGGCTGGCTGGAATGGACACCAGGTTATGCACAGGCGGGTAGTTATGATATTCCAATCCGTTTAGTGGCAACCTATACCCCAAGCAATGGCGGTATTCCTGTTCGTACAGTTGCAACCCAGACACTGACATTGGTGGTAAATAATGCCAATGCTGCACCACAGTTTGAATCCAGCCCAACATGGACGGTGTTGGAGGGTGCAAGTGTTCGCTTAAGCGTATTTGCTTTTGACCCTGACAATCCTGGATTTGAACCTGCCTTTAAATCGCATCCGCAAGGTCAGGCGGTGCAGATGTCCGATGTGCCTGCTTCTGTAAGCTATGTGGTCACAGGTTTACCAGAGGGGGCAACATTTGATCCTGAAACACTGGAAATTTACTGGAATCCAAATTATCAGCAAGCAGGTGTTTACAAGATTAAAGTGGTTGCGAGTGATGATGGCAATGGTACTGGTCAGCCGCTTTCTACAGAGCGTATCTTTACCATTAATGTACTCAATGCGAATCGAACCCCTGAAATTAGTAATCTTGAAAGTGTGATTGTTGATAAAGGTGCTGTGATTGAAATTCCAGTTACAGCAACTGATAAAGATGGCAATCCAATTGAGTTACAAATTGATGGTCTACCAAGCTTTGCAACCTATACTCAAACCCAGTCTGGCAGCAATGTTAAAGGCATGATCCGTTTTGCACCGCAAGCAGGACATCGTGGTGATTACACCATTACCGTGACGGCACGGGATAATGGCGATGGTGATATTAATCAGGTGCAGGTAGAGCGCAAGAGCTTTGTTGTTACAGTAAGAAGCTATAGTGAAGCACCTAGCCTCAGTGTGCCTACCCGAAACGTTGCCGTGGTTGGACAGCAAATCCGTGTACCAATTACTGTATCGGATCTGGATCAGGATACCCTGAATTATATTGTACAGGGATTACCTGCGGGCGCCCAGCTTGTACAAAGCACTAAATATGGTTATGCCGAAATCGTTTGGACACCAACAGCAAACCAGTTGGGACAATATGATTTAAGTGTCCAGGTATCAGATCAGGGCTTGCCACCAAAAGACTTGGGCTATGCAGTGCCAGAAAACTATGTGGCTGTGCCTAATGTGGTGGCGCAGGATATCCGTATTGTGGTACGTGCAAGTAATCTTGCACCAGAATTGCTGGATGTTCAGGTACAACAAGGTGGAAGTGTTGTACAACAAGCGGACCAAATTATCCTGCAAGCACAGGAAGGACAACAACTCACATGGAGCATGACCGTTAAGGATACTGATCTTGATCAACTGTATTGGTCATTTAGTGCCTTGCCAAAAGGTGTCAATATCACAACGCAAGCTTTGGGCAATGGACAAAGCCAGCTTGTGTTTAAATGGTTGCCATCCATGTTTGCTGCACAAGGTAATTTGGGTAACAGTCAGCTAGGCCACTATAACTTTGCGGTTACTGTAACTGATGGTAGTGCCAAGCTGAATCGTAATATTCAAATACAGGTTGCGAATGTTAATCAACAACCTGTATTTACCAGTGTGCCATTACAACTGGTTTATGAAGGTGAAACCCTTGCATTTAACTTATTGGCACAAGATGGTGACAATGATGCCTTGCGTTATCAACTTGTACATGATGCCAATACTCCAACAGGTATCTATGTAGATGCCACCACAGGTTATGTGGAGTGGACACCAGCACAGGACATGGTGAATAACCACCTGAATGATCAACAGGCATTTGACCTGACCTTTATGGTGACAGATGGGCAGGCAACTGTACTTAAAACTGTGCAGGTACGAGTGCTGGATATTAATAAAACACCAACCATTCAGAGTAGCAACCGTACTTTATTGGTTGGTCAGCAATTCCAGCTAGATGTGGTGAAATCGGCTCAAAATAGCCTAAGCAATAATGGCAATTTGTATGTATCCGATGCGGATGGACTGGCACAAACGCAAGGCTTAACAGTCAGCTTTGAACAATTGCCACAGGGTGCAAGCTATGATGTCGTGACAGGACGATTATCCTGGACACCGAGTGCAGGACAGATTGGTAAATTCGTGTTCTATGCACGGGTTTCCGATGGTTATGATACGGTTCGTCAGGCCATCACCTTTAATGTGGTTGCGGAGCACAATGCCTATCAACCTGACTTACATATTGAAACCACACCAGCAATCCCAGTTGTTGCAGGACAAATTGTAACAGCAACAGTACGGGCAGATAGTTTCAGTGCTATTGCCAATACTGTGGTTGAAGTTCGTGGTAGTGCATTAGGCACGGATCAATGGCAAGTGGTGACTTTGGATTCTACAGGGCGGGTTAAACTCACTGGACAGCAGCCTGGTCTAATTGAGATACGTGCTACAACCACTGATATTGATGGGTTTAGCCAACAACAAACGGAAACTATCCGAGTCAAAAATCCAGCAGATAACACTGCGCCAGTTCTAGCATGGCAAGGGCAGCTTGGCGGTGCATCATTAAATACAGCACCAATTGTGATTCAGAACACCACTGATCTAACTGCCTTAATTAAAGAACAGCAACTGATGGGCTATAAGCTGGAAATTGCGCGTAACAGTACAGGTGCATTGCAATGGCAGACCTTGCAGGATGTGTCATTGAAAGCGACCTATAGCAATCAGGCAGTCGATATCTTTGCGCTTGATCCTGCATTACTTGCCAACGGAGCCTATCAGCTACGCTTAACCGCATGGGATCTGGTTGGCCGAGTTGAGGAGCTATATGCCAATATTGAGATCAATAGCAGCACAAAACAATTGAATCAGGCAAGGCATGTTGATGCAAGCCTGCTACTTGGCTCAAAAGTGCTTGATTTGGTTCGTTCAATTGCAACTGACGTAAACGGCGATTTCTCTAACTGGACTAGTGCACTATTTGATACCCAACTGACCCATAACCAGCGCTTAACCAACAGTGTGGGTACAGTTGCCGCATGGCAAACAGGGGCAAAAGTCTGGCTACAAATCCCACAGGGCTTGACAGGGATTGCTGCAACACAGACCCAATACCTAAACTTTAGTTTAAGTTTGCAAACCCAATATGTGAATGGTGCAAATACAGGTATTCGCCAACTTACGCCACAATTTAGCAATGACCAAGGTTGGAGTTTAACAGCGCATAGCTCGGCTGATTTACATATCGATAACTTGGTACAACAAGGGCAAAGCCTGTATAACGAAAGTACAGGGTTGGCATGGGTTCCAAGTTATTTCAGCCTGACTGCACCAGATGGTACATGTTACCTATTAGACCAAACAGGCAAAGTACTTTCTATTCATCTGAATACAGGGGAGCAATGGCTTGTTAGTCAAAATAATATTGTGTTAGTGAGTGGACAAAGCTCACAAAGCATTGAGTTTAAGCGTGACAGTCAGGGGCGTATCAGCCAGATCATTGGGCAGAACAACCAAGGCAAAGCTATCAGCCTATTGTATAAATACAATAGTGCTAACCAGCTTGAATTGGTACGTAACCTGATTACTGGAGAAGTGGTTCAACGCTATAGTTACACTGCCGCAGGCGAAGTCCATCTGGAAGAAGCCACAGCGTATCTAGGGGCAAGTGTGGACTGGCTGAATCAAAACCAGTCTACTCCACAATGGCAGGGTGAACTCAATCACCAGACCCAATACTTTGACTTTGCCATTCGTGAATCTGAATTGGCATCCACCATTAAGGCGATGGGTTCAACAGGTGCGGTTTTAGTTGCGATTGAAACACAGGGGAATGTTCAGGACATTGATGTTGCGGATGCCACCATTGTGTCACAACAACGACAAGGCAACACAACACTGACTATAGTTCGTATTACCTCGGCAGGCTTTAAACAGTTGGCTGTACAGGGAACAGGCACGGTTGCTGTGCGTCTGTCTATCGTGGGTGACCTTAACCGTGATGGCAATGTCGATGGCTTAGACAGTAGCCTATGGCAAGCACAGGCAGGACAAAGCCAATTTGACCTCAATGGTGATGGTGTCATTAACAATACCGACCTACAAATTTTATATGCCAACTATGGCTGGAAATCGAATCAGGCACCAGTCAATATCGTGGCACAAGGCACACAAGCCTTAAAAACCCATACTGATTTATCCGTGAGTGGTGCATTGGCACAGATTGCGGTAGACCGTGAAGGTGATTCGGTTTACTGGAATATTTTAGGCAGTACCCATGGTATCGCCCAACTTTCATCAAATGGTAAAAACCTCAGCTTTAAACCAGAAGCAGGCTTCTCTGGTTATGCAACAGTCACTTTACAGGCCGATGATGGTTATAGCAGAGGCCAGCCAATTGAACTCAAAATCTATGTCAGTGATGCCAAACTGGTTCTGATCCATGTTGAGCGTTTGGCTGCATTGGCACTCGGCAATGGTGGAACCTTGCATGTCACAGGTGATTTTGCCGATGAAGATGGTGTCACCCTAACCGCAGACTATTTACAGTTTGTGAGTGATAACTCGAATGTCCTCACTGTAGATGCACAAGGTAATATCACAACCAAACAGGCAGGTATTGCCACGATTCATGTATCTGCTCGTGGTATTGAAGGTGTGAATGCAATTTCGGTGAGTTTATATGGTGATGAACCAGATACAGATATCAATGGCTTTGAAGTCGATGTCTATCCAAAAGCAGTCACTCTACCTCTTAACGGTGAGCGTCAGCTTAAAGTGACAGATGTGGATGGCAACAAGGTATCGGCTGCATCAACAGGTACAAAATACTATATCAGTGACAGCAGTATTGCTGAGATTAGTGCGGATGGTTTGATTCATGCTAAAGCAGCAGGTATTGCCCAAGTCACAGTCATCAATCAAGGACATCAATATACCTTTAGCCTGATTATCCAACAGCCTGAAATCGGTACAGCGATTGTTGATGCCAAGAAAGGCGCAGTTGTTCAGGATGCACAAGGCAACATCTTAATGGTTGCGCCAGGTTCTCTTAAGGATGGTACGGAAGTTTCAATTAAAGCTCTATTATTGAGCGATATTGATATGCCGTTACCTGCTCCAGATGTATTAACAACAGTAGCTGCATTTGATATAGATATTGGTACTGAAAAATCGCAGTTACCTTTACAGTTGGCAATTAAACTTCCAAAAGAAGTCAAGAATGCCCAAACAGGAGAAATGGAAACTCTTGAGGCTGGAAGGGAAGTATTTTTCTGGAGACAGGGCATTATTGTTGATGATCAAGGCATTAGTCATGATACTTGGTTCTTGGTAGATAATGGATATATTGGGACAGATGGTGTTGCCCGTACCTCAAGCCCACCATATTCTGGAGAAAATTTTGCTGGGCGAATGCTTGTAACTACCAGTAAAAATAATCTAACAGGTGAGGTTAGCGTTAGAGGGATAGACGTAGTAACCTTATTCTGGTCTTCATTATCTGCGATTGCAATGTCAGCTAGTCCAATGATGGCTGCATCAGCGATTGGGATTTTTGCCGCATCTGCTAGTCCAATTTTTAGCATACGTTATACGATTGCTGGTGCGTACCAATTAAGAATTCCTAATTCCTCAATTAATTTTGAGACAAGAGTATTAACGTATCCTACTTCCCCTTCTACTGCGGATTATAAACCGCAAATCAGCTCATTATCCTATGATCCTAATACTTATGAAATTGAACTAAAAGGAAAAGATTTTATACCTCCAGCAAAATCCAGCTCTCAATTTAGTGTAAAAGTGTGGCTTATTCCTAGAGGAGATCAGATTTCTCAGTCTACTCCTGAAGGTGCGGCGGCAGATAGGGGATTAGTATGGCAAGCGTTTACACCTGAATCTGTTTCAGAGGATAAAATAGTTCTGAAATTAGATCCAAAGATTTCACTATCTCAACATTATATTTATATTGAAAGAAGAGCATATGAATATTATGACGGTATTCAGAAAGAGTCAGATCAATCTATTTTAAGTGATCTTTCTACTACATGGACTGAGAAACCAAATGATGAAACAATAGTGAGCATACCAAATGGATTAATTTTCTATAAAGGGAAATTACCATTAGATATGGAAACTCACAAGGCTGAAATTCAATATTCTTATGTAAGAAATTTAACTGTAGATGAAAATGGTAACTCTTTAGAAATATTCGGTCATAAAAATGATCCGATAGCTTATAGTCTAGATGGAACGTTGGCTTTTATTGCTGGAAAAACAAATAATATCTATGTATTGGATACGATAACACGAACAGTTGTTTATACAATTTATCTTGCAGGAGACCCAAATACTCGTATCAGGAGTGTAGTTATTAATGATGGATGGTTGTATGTAGCTCAACAGGCTTCAAATGGAGAGGGACGTTTAGTTAGAATATTAATTGATACAGCTTCTGCTGAATATCTAGAAGTACAACAGGAAATTATTATCCCTGGAAATTCAAGTCCATATGGCTTTGGTGATTTAGCATTAAGTGCCGATAGATATTTGGCGATTTCAGCTCCTCAGAACTATCAATATTTAACAAATACTGGAAAGCAATACCAAATTGGTAATGCATATATCCTGGATTTAACAAAGATTTCTAGTGATGGCACATTAAAAGATAATGCTGTAGTGAGTATTACAGCAAGTAATTTTCCTGCTGCCAATAGGGGTAAAACAGTAGATAATATTATCGCTGGTTTAAAACCTGGTGAGTTTATTATATCAAGTGCTGGTGACTGGAATAGTGGAATAACAGCAATTACTGTTGAATTGGATCAGAAAGGAGATATGACTGGACAGGTTAAAGGTAAAAATGTTGACTTAACTCCAAAAATACAGGATCCATCATGGTATCAACGCTTTTCATTCCAGAATATTCAGCGAGCATCAGATGTTGTATTGGTTACTTTTAATGGAAAATTATACGCTATTGTTGCAGATTATAATTTTATATTTAATGAACCTTCTGTTTGGGGCTATGACAATGGTTTTGGCTTTGGGCATCAAGTAGGTGGAAAGCTAGGAATTATTGAAGATCCATTTGGCTATAATGGCTCCCCAAAATATTTAGGTGCAACTACACCAATTGTTGGCGGGGCAATAAGAAGCTTATCTATTACTTCTGATGGATTATTACAGGCAAGTGTTTGGATTGACGACTATTGGTCTAGTTGGGATATCTCAAGCGCAATGTATCATTCATTGTTTGTATGGAATACCTCAGCTTTAATAGAATCAGCAATTTATCATTATTATGAGAGTAATTTAAAACTCACTCATCCAATTGATCGTAATGCTCCAGTGGAAGGTAATAAAAATGGTACACAAATAAAAGAAGCAACCCCTTATAAATTTGATGATTTGATTCCTGGCAGTGATCAATATATTGGTTGGGTGTACGGGGTTGATAATTATCATAGGTCAAATGAGATTATTGATCTAAGAGCATCACCTTTATCGGTTGAGCTTCCTCCTCAGTTAACACCTGAGCAAATAGTTCTTGCCGATATGAACAATTATGAAAGGGCGCTAGTAAAATTAGGTGCAAATTTCTCTCTCATTTACAATGGAATGATAGGAAGTGTTGGGCAAGCTTTAGGATTTAATACAAGTTCTAATTTGGAAGAAATTAAACAAGCCCAACAGACTTTAAAAACAGTTCAATTTGATGAATCTGCTTGGGATCAGGGCGATTATTTAAGTTATTTGGGAGGGGCATTAATACCAAAAATGATTGATGGTATAGGTTCTTCATTTGCTGAAATTCCTTTAGAGTTTACAGATGTATTCAGTCGAGCATTAGTATTTGCTAAGGCAAGGAATATAGAGGAGTTTAATAAATTAGGAGTAATGCTAAAAAATACAGGGCTCATAGATGAAGATGTGACATATAACTACACGCCACCAGATTTACCTGTTTTAAGTATGATGGGAGAGGAAGCTCTTAAAGATGACCCATCTATTTTAGCTATGGCTAAAATATTGGCAGGTAGTGTTTCTATATTGTCGCCTTATAAAGTAGGCATACCATTGACTTTTGAAGGTGTTGCTGAGGCAGCTATAAAGGGTGATGCTAAAGCTTTATTTGATAATTCAATTGGTATGCTTTTATTGGCTGTTGATTATCGTAGTAATTTAACTGGACAAGCCAAGAAGAGCATACAGACCAGATATAATGAGTATCTATATGCTATGCAAAAGCATTTAGAAGTTAGTAAGTCTTCTTCTGATATTAAATTAATTCTGGCTTGGAAAGAGAAAGTTGCTGAGACAAGACTTGCTTTTATGAATGCCGTAGAGAAAGGTAATGCTTTAGTTAAACAACAATTTTTGCAAATTGATAAGCTAAAAGGCAATAAGGAATATAATTCGCCTACGAAACAATTAACAGAAGAAACACCAACCAATATTAGACCAATTACTGCTGATGGCTCTTTTGTGAGTACAAGAGAATCTCAGGTTTATAAGGGCGATTGGCAATATACATCTACAGTGATGTCACATACTGATTTAATGCGAAATGCTATAGCAGATGACGTATTCGTTAATTGGAAAATAAATGAGATTTTGGATGTAACGGAAGCACAGATTTCTAATTTACCTAGTGACGTAACGGTTGCCGATGTCAGAATCTTAAAAGTAGAGGACTTTACTGGTATTGCGACTCAAGAAAGAGGTATTAATAAAACTATTCAGATTGTCATGGTTGAGCAGAATTACCTGAATAAAACCTTTGGTGAAGGAGTAGATTCAGTATTCCAGTTATCAATGATCCCAGATAAACAAGGCGGTACGGTAAGTTATGATCGTAACTGGGTAAATGATACAAGTCCATTAACCATATATATGAGTAAAGACCTACTGAAAACTGAGGATGGTTATAAAGTTACTTTAGCTCGTATGGAAGATAAAATCTCTAATTATGCTTATGAGTTATTAAAAGCCAGAGACAATGGTAGACCAGATGTTAAATACAGCACATTAGAAAAAGCTGTTGAAGACAATATGTCTAAATATGCCTATACCAATGATTTAACGAATCGACCTGAGTTTTGTTTCGTAGGTGGGACATTAATACATACTGATAAAGGTTTAGTACCGATTAAAGATATTAAAGTCGGTGATATGGTACTGTCCCGTGACCAAAACAACCCTGATGGCGAGTTGGTCTATAAACCTGTCGTACGTACCATTATGACTGAAAATGTACCAGTATATTTTGCTTCATTCACTCCAAGTTTTGTTGATAACCTGCGTTTTAGGGAAAGAATGAACTTGTCACTTTATGCAGATGTATTATGTACGGAAAATCATCCATTTTGGGTTGAAAATAAAGGGTGGACTATTGCTGAACAACTTCAAATAAATGATAACGTTTTACTGAAAAGTGGAGAAACAGCTCATTTTAGTGGCGGAAGTTCTGAAAATAGAAAAATAGATGTAATTTTTAAAACTGATCAACGGAATATTGGTTATATCCCAGATTTCCACAATGGTATGAACAGTGGGCGATTTGTGGATTTAGACACAGGTCGAACATTATCTTTTGGTAGTTATGACCCTGTATTTAGAAAGTTATTTATCGAAGATACAGGATGGCGTGAGCGATTACTGGCACAAACGCCTGTAGAGCATCGAGAGCATGCTGAATTCTATGGTTTTAGACAAGGTTTCTGGCAGGATGGTGCAGGTATAGACTGGGCAGAAGGTGAAGGTCCTGTTACGACAACAGTGTATAATATTGAAGTTGCCGATACGCACACATATTTTGTGGGTGAGCAAGGGGTATGGGTACACAATAGTGATAATTGTTTTACTGGTGAGTCAGTCAGGGATTCTGTTCCAATTATACCTGGAGATGGTACAGGTAAAGTGTACTATGAAAGTGGCCTATCCAAGCTGGTACGTGCTGCGGATGACAAAACAGGAACAGTCGGACGTGTAGAAAAAAATACTAAAGCAACTAAAGAGTTAAATTGGTTTAAGTTTGAGAGTAGTGCGGAGGGTTGGATTGCAGATAAAGACGGTAATACCATAGCGCAAGCTTTGCTCTATAAAAATCCTAAAACTAGAGGGATTTATTATATTAAGTTAGGTGATTCACGTGTCATGGTGGATGCACTGGATGCCAATGGTAGGCCAGTAATTGATAATTATGGCAATGTGGTGCGCGAATATAGTAACTTTACTCAGGACAGTAAGGCTAGTGGTAAATGGGCCAAGATTAGTAATGATACTTTTGATCAAGTACAATTACTTGAAAGCTTATTCCGTGCCAGTAAAGCCTTAGAGCAAAATCCTGGTAGAGGACATGTTATTGAATTTCAATCTCCTGGAATGGCAGAAAATATTGTAAACTTTTTGGCAAAATTTGAAAGTAACCCATCTGCATTTGACTTTTCGAAAATTCCAGAAAATATGCGAACTCTTAATGGTCAACCAGCACCTTGGATTAAAGATTTAAGTTGGTTACATAAAGATATTTATTTTGCTGATGCCCAAACAGGATATACAGCAAGTCGTCGCCCATCCCCTGATACTTTTTATGCTTTAAGAAAAGTAAATGGGCAAATAGAGCTTGAAGTTTTTGATACAAATGATTTAAGACAGTTGGGTATTCTTAAAGCAGCAAAGGATATGGTTGATGCTGATGGTAAATCTATCGCAGATAAAGATTTTATCAATGATACTCGAGTTCAAGCATTACTTAAAAGTCAAGGACATTTACAAACCTTAGCTGATTTAATGACAAGTAGGGATGACAACATACAGCATACCTGTTTTGCTGCGGGTACTTTGGTACATACGGAAAGAGGGCTTGTGCCAATTGAACAACTTAGAGTTGGTGATAAAGTCTTATCTAAAGCTGCCGATGATAGTGGCGAATTAGTCTATAAAGCAATTAGCAAAACAATGGTTACAGAGAGGGTTCCTGTATTCTTAATGGAATTTGATCACTACATTGATCCTAATCTACCGATTAAAGAGCGTTTTAAATTAAGGAGGGCTTTAGATCATCAGGCAGCACCGTCTCCCCTATTGGTTACAGCTAATCACCCATTTTGGACATTAAACCAAGGCTGGGTCAAAGCAGAAAAATTAACGACACAGGACATAATGACTACTCAAGGTAATCAGCAATTTACTACGCTCGGAGGAGGAGGATTTAATTACAAATATAAAGGCATTACTCCGCTATTTAAAACAAATAAATCAGGTTTTGGCTATATTGTAGACTATAGTGATGAAACGGGGCGATCAGGTGGACGCTTTATTGATTTACTTACAGGCGAGAGAGACTATAGTGATCCAGCCTATAGGCCAATAATTGATAAGCTTTGGATAAATGATCATGAATGGAAACAACACTTACTTGATCAGACTCCAGAAGAACATCGTGAACATGCTGAGTTCTATGGTTTTAGACAGGGTAACTGGAGAGATCCAGATACCGTAGAATGGGGTGAGGGTGAAGGACCTCTCACCATGACAGTCTATAATATTGAGGTTGAGGATACGCATACCTATTTTGTTGGTGAAGCAGGTATTTGGGTACACAACTGTGGGGGTGAGGAAACATTCTCTAACAGCTTAACCATTGAACAAATTCAAACCTTATTACCTGCTGCCATGCAATACTGGATTAATGCAGGCGTACCTGAGCAGGAACTATCTGAAAAGCTGTCTGAATATCGTATAGAAATACAGACACTTGTGAATGATGTAGCTGCGGTTACCAATTATCAAGCTAAACGTATTACTTTCTCACCTAATGCTTCTGGTTTGGGATGGTTTGTCGATGCGACACCAATGGATTCCATTGAATTTACAATGCAGGGTGAAGATTTAGGTCGAGCAAATGGTCAGGTTGTTTCTGCTGAACATATAGACTTACTTACAGTAATGATTCATGAGCTAGGGCATGTACTCGGTATATCGGTTACGAATGAAGCTAATGATATTATGAGTGGAAATCTTGAAGCAGGCATGCGTAGGTTGCCTACTGTTCAGGATTTGTTAAGAAATGTCGAAGAAGAAATTCTGACTCAGAATGAAAACTTCATAGGCAAACAAATTACTGTAACTCGAAATAGTCAAGGTCAGCCAATATACACATGGCACTCTATTGATAATGCGAATGCTCACTTTACAGCGTTGGAAAACACTCAGGGTTGGAAAACACGAGGTAGTGTAACGCTTGGGGAAAACTCAGCCATTCTACAAGAAGTTGGTAGTAGCCACACTAACCTATCCCAAGCCTTTAAACTAGGTTCTCAAGATCGAGTGCTTACATTCACGGTAAAAGACCAACATTTAACTGACTATAACAATAGTCCAGATGATGCCTTTGAGGTTGCGCTGCTTGATGCAAAAACAGGTGAAGCACTATTTAAAGTGAATGATCTGACAAATACCGATGCACTGTTTAACCTACAGGCGAATGGCCAAAGCTATTTGGCCCAAGGTATTGAGCGAGTCATCAATAGTGATGGTAGCCAAACATTCTTTATCAATCTGGATCAAGCCCTCATTGGTCGGGAAGTCTTACTTTCGTTCGATTTGCTTGGTTTTGGTGCAGCAGATAGTTCAGTCACCTTGAGTAATATTCGTTTGATTGCTGAACCTTTAGCAATCAATGATCATTATCAATTTGATGAAGACACCACTGTAACAGGTAATGTTTTAAATAATGACTTACTCATTGGTAAGTCAATTGAAAACGTTGTGCTAGTGACCGCACCACAACATGGCGAGCTGGTGTTACTCGCCAATGGTGAATTTAGCTACGTACCGCATGCCAACTATTTTGGTACAGACCAGTTTAGCTACTACTTTGTCACTGTTGATGGTCAGGAATCCAAGGTTGCGACAGTACAGTTAGAAATTAACCCTGTAAATGATGCCCCTATATTTGGTCAGCAACCAAATTGGGAGATTGTGGCAGGTGAACCATTGGTATTGGATTTTGATGCCTATGTTCAGGATGTTGAAAACAACCCAATTACCGTACAAATCACGCAACAATCGCAATACGGCACCATCAGCTATGATGAAAGCACGGGGCAATATATCTACCTCGTGGATAAAGACTTTGTCGGCGATGATACCTTTACAGTTGTTTTAACTGATGGTACAGATAGTTCACAGCCTTATACCTTTAGTATTCATGTCTTGGCATCAAATACTGCACCTGTATTAAATGCTCAAGATATTATGGCTGATGAAGATCAAAACCTTATCTTTGATCCATTGGCAAGTGCCTATGATGAAGATGGTGATGTGCTAATCACTTACTTTACGACACAACCACAACATGGACGCTTGGAGCAGTTGGCAGATGGACGTTATCAATATATTCCAAATGAGAATTACTTTGGTACAGACAGCTTTAGCTACTATGTCACAGATGGAGAATTAAACTCTCAGGTTGTTTGTGTATCTATCACCATCAATGCTGTGAATGATGCACCAACTTTGGCGGCACAAGCCATTGTGACGGATGAAGATACAGCGGTAATTATTGATTTACTTGTAACTGCACAGGACATTGACGGTGATGCCTTAACAGCAGTTATTGTGAATGAACCAATGCATGGACAACTTTTACGATTGCTTGATGGACATTATCAATATATACCAAATGCCAATTATCATGGTACAGACAGTTTTAGCTATTATGTCACTGATAGTGCGTTAAACTCTCAGGTCGTGACTGTTTCTATTAATGTAAATGCTGTAAATGATGCTCCGACTCTGACCGCACAACAGTTTGTGACAGATGAAGATACAACCATAACAATTGATTTATTGGCAACAGCACAAGATATAGATGGGGATGTTTTAACTGCTGTAATTGTGGCTCAACCATTAAATGGTGAGTTGGTTCAATTAGCTGATGGCCGTTATCAATATGTACCGAATGCAAACTACTTTGGTGCGGACCACTTTAGCTACTATGTAACGGATGGGGAGTTAAACTCTCAGACTGTTACGGTATCTATTACGATTCATGCAGTAAATGATGCGCCAGTTGCAACTTCACAAATGGTACAAGGTCTGGAAGATCAGGCACTCACCTTAAAATGGACTGATTTTGCAGTCAGTGATATTGATGGTGATAGCTTGGAAATCGAAATTACAGCCTTGCCACAATCGGGGTTATTACAACAGTTTATTCATGATCAGTGGGAATTAGTGAGTATTGGCACACGCCTTAATCAAGCTGATTTCAATGCTGCACGTGTTCGTTTTGTTCCATTTAGAGATGAATCAAGTGACAGAGCCATTGCAGGGATTGGAAACCAAAAAGCAGTTTATGCCCAAGTGGGTTATAAGGCTTTTGATGGACAACTTTACAGTACGGCTACATTCCTGAATATTGAAATTGAGGCAGTTGCAGATCAACCAATATTAACAATTGGCTCGACAAATAATGAAGAGATTTTATTCCAGACTGGTTGGGAGGGTGCAAGTAACCCTGATCTAACTTCGACTTTACTTCAACAAAATATGTTTGAGGGCTGGACATTACTCAAGGGACTGGACTGTAACCTGTTTGGTACGGACGGTTTTGAAATCTGGAGTAATGGCGACCGTATGGACAATGCCTATGGTCAGCTTAAAACAGTTCAGGCCAAAACTGGCAATGGCAATCACTGGTTAGAACTCAATGATGCTGGTCTGTTCCAGGCTCAAACATTAGGCATTTCTCGTAATGTGCAAACTGAATTAGGCCGTAGCTATAAACTCAGTTTTGACTATGCAGGACGATTGGGCTTTAGTGAATGCTTTACCCAGATCGGGATTTATGTCGATGGTAAACGTATTGCAACTTATGCCAACACCAGCCCAAATGATCAGCTCAACTGGCAAAATATTCAGTTTAGTTTCGTAGGTACAGGTAAACTGCAAAATATTCAGATTCGTATTGATGCTCCACTGACTCATTTAAGTGGACGTGGTGCCATGATTGATAACATTGTATTGTCAACCAGTAAGCCACTCAATCGAGGTAAAGAAGACCAGACCATGCCACTGTCCAGTATTGCAGCCCAGTTACAGGATAAGGATGGTTCTGAGCAACTGAAACTTGCAATTGCAGGGTTGCCATTAGGCAGTCAACTCAGTGATGGTACGCACCAGTTTATGGTGACGCAGCAGCAAACTATTGCAGATATCACAATGTGGAATCTCAATACATTGCAGTTCACCCCACCAAAAGACTTTAGTGGCGAGTTGAAGCTACAAGTAGTGGCGAGTAGCATTGAACAATCCAATGCCAGCATTGCGACAGCAATCCATGAATTGACGGTATATATTGAAGCCGTTGCCGATGCACCGAGTCTGGAAACGCAACAATCGCAAAATGCCTTAACTAGCCGTGAGATTTTCCATACAGAATGGGGCGGCGTTTATAATGCAATCCTGAATAAAAATGCAACAGTGGTATATGGCTGGAGTCTGGATGGCTGGACAACTCAGAAAGACCAACTACTCAAACTGGATGGTTTTGAGGTTTGGCATAATGGGGATCGGATAAAAAATACTGCAAACCAAACCATTACATTACAAGGTGCCACAAGTGATGCCTGGATACGCCTAAATGATGGTAAAGACACTTTATACCAGCAAACAGCGATAGAACGTCAAGTGAGCACGGTAAACGGCAATAAATATAGCTTAAGTTTTGATATGGCAGGCCTATTGGGGCAGGCCGCAAACTTTGGGCGTATTGGCGTTTATGTAGATGGACAACAAATTGCAGTATTTGATGCGGTGAGTGGTCTAACCGCCTTGAATTGGCAACAATACCAAGTTGTCTTTGATGGTAATGGTCGTAACAGAACCATTCGCTTCCAGATTGAAGGCAACATCAGTGGACGAAGCGCCTTTATCAGCAATATTCGTTTGACGGAAACGTATACCTCGACAGCGAATCAGGTCTACGCCATGGTTGGGCAAACCACTTACTTGCCAATTATTGCGGCACATAGTAATGATCAGGATGGCTCGGAGCGTATCAAGCTGGAATTGACAGGTTTTAATCAGGGCACAGTACTCACCGATGGAACCAACTACGTCACAGTGAGTTCAACTCAGCAGTGGATAGATATCAGTGCTTGGGACTGGACCCAGTTACGCTTTGCAAGTAGTCGAAATCAGGATATGACCATAGAGGTGAAAGCCACAGCAATTGAACAAAGTAACCAGAGTAGTGCAAGTACAACCACTGATATTGCAATTAAGATGTTAGATGGTCAGGCATGTGTTAATCCATGGCAATTGGTCAATGGTTTTGTCTCCACATGGGTAAATCAACTTCCGTCTGTTTCCTTAACAGTCAAAGCTCAGTGGGCATGCTCAATTCCATTGCTTTCAACCCAGTTAGAGTTGAACATCATTCCAAAAGATGAGGATGATGACCTGATTCTACTCCGTCAGGAAGAACAGTCCGATGCATGGTTAAAGGCTTTGGAACAAACAGCACAGCAGCATTGGAAACAATTATTTTAATTGAGAAGCTAGACCTCATATCTAGAAAGTATGAGGTTTTTTTTAAACAACATATATGATTTAACTTAAGGGAAATGAGATGTCGTTAGGTGCAATTTACTTATGGGAACCTGAAATTTTTACAGGTGATTTACCCGATATAAATGATTCAGAGCGTGCAGCTTATGATTTATACCAACAGCATCGAAATACAGCAAGTGAGGGAAAGACACTACAGGCATGGATTGATTATATTGCGATAAAGGTAACAGATCCGCAATACAGTGAGTTCTTTTCTGATGAAATACAGGAATGGATGGTAGGCTTACAGCAGGGTCTAAAAGCCCAGCCTCGTGCGATGCTGGAGTTGGAGCATTTTGACATTCTTGCACAGGGCGATGCGCTGTATCGTGTGTTTTATGAGGCGGTACAGGCATCGGGAGTTGGTTTCTATGAACCCTATTTCGCAGTTTGGGGAATGGGTCTTTTACAGACACCCTTTGGCGCAGTTGAACAGGTGCTTGCTTCATTTTTAAAGCCCTTAAGTACACAGGCACAAACCTTTAATCTGGAAGACATTGAACCGCCCCGTAATATAAAAAAGGCTGAGGAGTTGGTGCGTTTGTGGACAGCCCAGCATCCGTATGCTAAAAATTTAAAATTATATATCTATAATATTGGGCATGATTTTATTAATCCATGGAGAAATATTGAGCATCCTGAACTGGCACCAGATGAGGGATACCGTAGTTGCCTCTTTATTGATGAGGTCAAGGGTATCTTTTATCAATTAAAAATGAGCTTTGGAAAATTGACAAAAAGCCCTATGGTTTCATTTTCAATGGATTTGACCAGTCATTTTATTCCTAAAGAACAACAGGAAGCATTACAAGAAAAATTAATTATTAGATTGTTAGATCAAGATATACGTACGCCTGTCTTAAATGAGCAAGGGTATCTTGAATTAAAATACTATCTAACAGGTCGTTGGGATAATAGGACTTCTATCCAGAAATTTTTTAGGGGATTTGATGGTTATGTCAGTTTTATTTTTGCACATCTGGGAAATGGGAATCTAAAGGAGTTACAGGCATGGGCGTATGGTGATATGCCTGAAGGGCTTATTATCCAGTTATATTATAAAACAAGGATGATGATTTATGCTGTAAGTCTGGATCAGGATGCTTTGGACCAATGCTATGAACAAAGTAAAAAAGAGTTCTCGGAGGAGAAAGAGCTTTTTTATTTAGAACAAAATTATCTTTTCTATAATGATATTTTAAAGATAGTTCAGGAAGCTGGAACAGCATTACCGCCGTACCAGAAGAAAGTTATTTAAATTTTAGGATTGAACAACTTCGCAAGTATGTAAGATGTATTTTTATAAATACATCTTACAACGGATTCCACTTGGGAATTTTACACCGCTACTTTTTATGGTTGCACCTGTACTAAAAGTTCCAGAACTGGCATCAATCACTTGATCGACATGGTCAAGTTGAATAATGGCTGCAAAATTTTCAAATGGCGTTTCTGGAACGATCTTTACTTTCTGACCTTTTTTAATTGTATTAAAGTACTTTAAGGGAATAATTGCATTGATCTTAAACTGATCAGTTTGGGCGATCTTTAAAATTGGATTTTTTCCTTCAGTTGGGTTTACCAAACTGCCAGCATAAATATACTGTTGTACGACTACACCATTAAATGGACTATAAATCGTTCTACGGTTTAAGTCGGCCTGACTCTGTTTATACTCATATTCTGCTTGCTTAATACTTTCCTGTGCAGTCTGTAGTTCAGATCGAGCCTGTTGTAACTCACTATAGGCATCATCATAAGCTTGACGGGATACAAAATTCTCAGCCAGTAATTGTTTCATACGCTGTACTTTACTTTCTGCATGTTCGATTTTAGAACGTGCGGTATTGGCAGAGCCACGTAACTGGGTGCGATAGTAGGCTGTTTGGCTTGCGGACTTTTCTACGCTGGATTCTATCTGTGCCAGCACCTGACCTTTTTTAATCTGACTGCCTGCCTTTACAGGAATACTTTGTAAAATACCTGTAATAGGACTCCGTATTTCCACAATTTGTGCAGGCTGTACCATACAGGCAAAACTGAGTGTTTCTGCAAGGGCAGGTGCCGAATAAGTGATGGTAGCGATAAAGAGGAGGGCATATTTCATTTAATAAATTTTTCCTGCAAAACCAATTTGAGAATTTAATTTTTTATCTTGTTTAAACATGGCGATACGGTTACGGTAAGCTCGTTTCTGACATTTTTTTTGCATGTGCTTGACTGCAAGTGTCAACAGATAATGCCGTAATACAACAATAGGGATGAGATTCAGTACATAAATAAACCACTGAATGTTTTGTTGCATCAGTTGATCTTCACCTGAAACATAGGCAACACAAGAACCTTGGTCACCTTGACGACCTGCTCGGCCATACAGTTGTCGATCAATTCGTGCTGATTCATGGAACTCAGTCAAAACAACATGCAGTCCGCCTGCCTGTTTGGTTTCTGGACGTAATTTAATATCTGTACCACGACCTGCCATATTGGTTGCGACGGTAATTTTTCCACTATGGCCAGCCTCAGCAATAATGGCTGCCTCCTGTGCATCTTGCCGAGCATTTAACACAATATGCTCAATATTCAGTTGGGTCAGGGCTTCTGAAATAGCCTCTGATGCTTCAATGCTACGTGTGCCGACAAGAACTGAACGTTTGGTATCAGCGATTGCTTTGGCATGTTGTGCAATCGCCGTGTATTTTTCATGGTTACTTTTAAAATAACGATGTTTTAGTTGCTTACGTTTTGATGGAATATTGGGGGGAATCTGGCAGACTTTTAAACGATAGATCATCCAGAGTTCCCGTGAAACTTCCAGCCCAGTGCCTGTGAGTCCTGATAAAAGCAGGTATCGTCTAAAAAAACGCTGAAAGGTCATTCGGGCTAAAGTATCTCGCCCTTTGGTCAGTTCAACATTTTCCTTTGCTTCAATCAGTTGATGTAAACCTTGCTCCCATGAGCGGTCAGCCATAATCCGACCTGTAGATTCATCTACAATCTGAATTTTATTGTCCTGAATAATATAATGCTGGTCTTTATGGTAGAGGTGTAGGGCAGACAAGGCCTGTTTAATCAGCAACATTTTCCATGCATGGTTATACCAGATTGGCCGTACATCTTGAGGTAGGGGGACTTCCTTATCTGTGGGAATGCGTTCAATATCAACATGGTGCTCAGCCTCCAGCATGGTAAAATCAACTTCGGGAATCAGTTGTCTTGCCTGTTCAATCGCCCAATGGATGATTGCAGCTTCAATCAACCCTTCCGCTTCTTGCGAAATCACCATGGGCGTTTGAGCTTCATCAATGAAGACACTATCCGCTTCATCCACAATACAGAAATGTAGAGCGGGAACAATCATTGTATCCTCAGAAACTTGCCCAGTCGCCAACGAACGAAGATTTTCAATTTGTCTAGGCTGTGTTCCTTTGCCAGAAATATGATCCTTTAAATAATCAAAAACAATCTCGTTGGCACTCACATAACAAATCTGTTGATGATAATTTTCTTTTCTTTCAGGAATTTCCATTTCACCATAAATTGCACCACTACTCAGTTGAAAGAACTGGAATAAGGAGCGGAGTTCTTCTTCATCCCGTTGGGCTAAATAGGCATTGGTGGTGAGGACATGCACGAAATTTCCTGTCGCTGCCATAATGGTGGCTGCCATACCAGCAACCAGCGTTTTACCTTCCCCAGTTGGCATTTCTGCAAGACGGCCTGTCAGTAAAATATAGGTCCCCATAAACTGTACTGGATGCGGATAGATATTAAAGACACGAGAAATTGCCTCACCCACGCAAGCAAATATCAGGGCAATAGATTGGTGATGTGAAGATTCCGTAGACAATAACTGAATCGCATGTTGAAACTTGTGCACGAGTTGGGTCTGGTCAAGTTGCCTTAACTCTTCACGATGTGGGGCAATCGCTTGTGCAAACTTTCGCACATGTTTTCTGGAAATCTTTTTAGCAGGAATCCAGCCTAAAAGGTTGGCAAAGAAAATTTCAAATTTATGCAATTCCTGATCTTTTTGTTCTACCCGTGCCACATTGGATAAATAGAAAGGGCGCAGTGACATATTCTGGATGGCACGCAGATTAGACATAGAACTGCTCCAAAAATAATTGACGCAATTTTCTGGTCCATTGCCATGCCAGAGGAGAATAGCCCAAGTCATAACGAACATAGGCGACATCACCAAAAACCGAGGAATCCAAAGGTTGGGAGAGTTGAATGTCTAGATCAAAATAATTCTGTAAAGCGGTTGTGCCTTCCTGATCATTTGGATCAACCGTAATATTTCCACCTGCTTGGCTCCCCAACGCCGAAGATAAGAGTTTCTTTTGGGTTTGTGGTGTGCTTCTAATGATTTTGCCCGTATAAATGGTGTCAAAGTGATTTTTAAAACGGATTTCAATTCCTTTTAAGCGAGTATGAATTAAATCATAATCCTGTTGTAAAACTGCACTACGAACAATTTGAGCAGGTTGGTTAATCACATAACCAATAATATCACCACGTTTATAGTAGCGTTGATTGAGTTCAATCGCATCTTTGGCAAACCATTTTCCAGCAACGGCACTGTTGACCTCAAGTTGCTTAATTTTATATTGATATTGCTGGAGTTGTTGCACCGCACCTTGCTTTTGATACTCCAGCTTTTTACGTTCTGATAAATCATCAAGGGAAGCTTGTCTCAGTTTATAATCCAGCTCCTCAACCTGTAGTTTTTGTAACTCGTATTTTTCAACAAGGTCAGGGTTGGAAAGTTGAAAAAGTATCTGGTTTTGTTGGATTTGATGAGTCTTAAAATCAATTTTCTGGATATGTCCTGATTCGTTGGCTCGAATAATGGATTCTTCAGGTAACCAAACGATTGCTTGTTGGGTACTGTAAAACGGAAAAGGAACAACAAACAAAATAACAATGATGGTGGCAATAATCCACCATAAACGTCGGATTGCCTGATCACGATATTTTGACAAGGTTGCTCCTTGATAAATGTGTTTAACCCCTTTATAGAGAGGTAAAACAATGGTCATAAATCCAGAAATAATGGCAAGTATCACACCAAAGAAGAAGTATTTTTGAGCGACAAACCAAATTAAGCCCACCATAATCATGATGCGATAGATTGGAGAGATCAGACCATAACTAATAAGCCAAAATCGCTCATTTTCTGCTGCATAAGGAGGGTGTGCTGTTTTTGCACCAAAAATATAACGGTCTGATAAATAAACCCAATATTTTGTTGCCCGACCTGCCAGATTGGGAATTTCGAGTAGGTCAGACAAAATATAATAACCGTCATAACGCATGAGTGGATTACCATTCACCAATACGGTTGAAACAGTTGCGATAAAGATTACGTTATAAGCAAAGGCATGGACCAGCCCAGATTCAGTGGATACCCAAAGATAGATGGCAACTGCGCCAAGCAATAACTCCGTCAATATTCCAGCAATCGATACCGCAATCCGTTGCCATTTGGAAATAAAATGGTAAGAGGAGGTGGCGTCAACATAAGGAATCGGAATAAACAGGATAAACATCAGTCCCATTTCCCGAACATTGCCATTCCAGGCTTTGATGGCTAAGCCATGGGCAAATTCGTGGATCAGTTTAACAATGGGATAAGTGAGCCAGAGAATAAAAAGATTACTAGTCGATAGCACTCGATCTGACAGGTTATTGGTTAGACTTTGCCAATGTTCGGCAAGCAGTAATAGTGCTGGACTAACAATGATGATCCAGAATAACAATGCCCAGATACTAAAGATGGCTTGAGCAAGGGATTTGAACCCATCAAAAAATGCATCAGGATAAACCAGAGGAAGCTTTAAACTAATTGGATTTAAGAAAGACTGTTTTAATTTATTAAATTTATGCTTCTTAAAGCGTTTAAACATTTCTTCTGAATCGAAAGATACTTCAGTCTGCAATAAATCGTTGTTATAGAGTTGGGTCAGTAATTGTACCAATTCATTTTGACTAATCGCCCGATATTGTTTATTGAGATTGACATTTTGCTGTTCAATATATTCAGCCGCCCTGTCCCATATTTGCTCAACATTGGACTGACCATCTAATAAGGTAATCACATACCATGTTTCAGGATTCACTCGGACAAAGCGCTGTGACATCGGTTCAAACAGTAAAAACCAAGCCCGACCTCGTAGAGTACGTGGCAAAACCTCTACATTTTGCCTTAACTGAGGTTTGAGATGGCGAACAAGATGCCAGTGTTCTGAAAACAGACTTTGCATTGTGTTACCAGTTTGACCAGATTTTTAGTTTCATCCAATTGATGAAATCTCTTGACCAGCGCAATAGCAAATTGGTTTTACCCACAGTGATTTTCCCAACCCCCTGCATACCAGGTGTGAGGGCTGGAGGGGAATCTAACCATGCGGCTTCAACTTTGAATCCATTGACATTGTTTTGCACTGAAGCAACAGGCGTAATGCGGGTAATACGAATTGGAAAGGTTTGATCAGGTAAACCAGTTAACTTTAAAACCCCGTTTTGATCTTTCTGTATAAAATGAATATCTTTATCGGCAACATGTAAAATCACCTTATAGGCATCTTGTGAGGCAATCTGGAATAGTTCCTTGCCATCCTCAACAGGTGTTCCGATTTGCTGAATCCAGTCGCCATCAATAATTGTTCCAGTAATTGGTGCTGTGACTGTTGTTTGATTGATTTTTCTTTGTAAGGTCTGAATTTTTGCTTCTTGCTGTTTAATCTGATTGGCTGCCAAACCACTGTCAGTTAAATTCTGTTCAGCCATGGCAACACGGAATTGATGCTGCGCCTGATCAAGCAAGCTGTGTTGTTCTGCAATCTGGATCCTTAAATCTGTATCATCAAGTTGAATTAAAGGTTGTGCTTTTTTGACTTTATCACCTGGACGAACCAATACTTGCTGTATAAAACCCTGCGTAGGTGCAGAAATAATCCAGCGGGTTTTACCCTCAACATTTAAATTGGCAGTGACGAGTTTATCGACAGGAACCAGGGTAATACACAACAAGAATACAACCAGAAAGCCTGTAATAATCTTCCAGGTATAGTGTCCATCAGAACTATATTTTTTGAACAGGTTTTGTCCTGATTTTAAACCATGTTCGATTAGTCCTTGTTCTGACTGATGCCAATGCTGGAGCAGGGGATGGATGAGATCAATATTGCTTTTTAAATATAGGCTGAGTGCCATATGTGAATCATGTTGTTCAAAATAACGATCTTTGGCAACAATGATCGCTTGAATTTTTCCCTGATTAAACACTGGATAGCCAAACCAATGCTGTTCATGTAACTCATGTTGTAAAAATAGGGTTTGCAATGCAATTTCATTCAACTTTTGCATATCTGCTGCGCCTTTTTCTGTCCATGACAGCTCGGAAGACACAATCCATTGAACTTTTTGCTTATCTTTAATCAGCAAATAATTTAACTGGATATTGGGATAATGCGAAAATTGATTTCTGATATAAGTTGTTGTTTGGTTAATCCATTCCTGAGCAGCGATTCTGAACTGGGTTTGATTAATCACATGCGCAAAAATTTCTAGAAGTTGTTCCGCTTGAAAGGCGTGTTGCAGTTTTTGGCTTTGCTGTTCATAAAAAAGCCATCCCATGCTGGTTCGTATAAGTTCAAGGGTAATTTCACTGATAGGAGGCGCTATGGATAAACCAATTAAGGATGAGGAATTAGAGTTTGTTAATAAATAACCAATGAGATAACCTTGCTCACTTTTCTGAATAACGACAGGTTTCTCTGTAGATAATTGTGCTTTTATTGAATTCCATAATTCATTTAAATCATTATCTTGAAAAACATGGCTGCCAAGATCGATTAAATTCTCAAAACAAATATCTAATACATTGACATTTAAACGTTTTAAATTGATGAGCCAGACTTGAATTGCATTTGGAAAATGATGAATATTATTATTTAACATGGTTATAACTTAATTCTTGAGAAGATGTGGTTGCATAAAAAATTCGATCAATATCTATAATTTCTTGCTCAATTAATGTGCCCGTCGTTATTTTTAATTTGATATAGTTTTGCCATGCTTCATACCATGCAGAAAGACGTTCTTGCCTTGCCTCGAAATATTTGGTCTGGGCTTCTAGCACTTCGGCATTGACACGCATTCCAACTTCATAAGCCCTTTTATTCGCCAGCCAAGCTTTTTGAGAAGAGTATTCGGCGTCCTGCATTCCATTTGCTTTTGAAATAGAAGAGAGCGTGCTATAAAAATTATCCAGCATTTGAGCCTTTTGCTTTTGTGTTGTAAGCAAAAGCTCATTCTTATTTTTCTCTAAAGTCGCTTTTTGCTCTTTAATTTTGTAATAGTTTTCAGAGTTATACATTGGAATGTTTAACTCAAAACCATATAGATAATCCAGACCATCCTGTTTGCTGGTAAAGGCAGAATCTTGGGAATCAAAGTTTCGACTTAACTTGGCCGAGAAGTTGAGTACAGGATATTTTTCTGCCTGGGATTGTTTTATTTCGTTTTGGGATACTTTTAAATTCAGTTCTGAAATTCTAATTTGATGGTTTTTCGTCAAGAGTAACTGATTATATAGTGACTGATCTGAATAAGACAGTTGAGGTAATTTATCCAAGGGGATACTATTTTTGGCAAAAGTAAATTCATCTGTACCAATGAGTTCAGCTAAAATACTTTGTTCCTTGCTGATCTCAAAATTGATGCTGTTCTCTTGACTTTGTAGTGTTGAAAACTTGGCTTCAGCTTCTTTTAGATCAGTAATCGAAACCATGCCTTGAGCGAAGTTTGCATTTGCCATTCTCTTCTGTTCTAAAACAAGGACTTTTTGCTGCTGTATAAGTTCAAGTCTGGATTTTAAACTCAGTATTTTAAAGTATTGCTCTACAACATTCTGCAACAGTTCATTATAACTGACCTGAAATTGCTCCAAAGCAATTGCCTCTCCAAGATGTGCGGTTGAAATTGTTTCATCCTGTATTTTGTTGTAGATCGGGACAGAAAACTGTACTGCATAATTGCGCACACGATAGTCTGTTTCAGGTTGACCAGGACGTTTATTTTGTCCCATTTTCTCTTGGGCTGTGAAATTAATCTTGGCATCCTGACTTGCCAGAGCCTGATTTAATTTTTGTTTGGCAATCTCTTTTTGAGCATCAGCCAAAGGTAAATGAGGGGAGTGAAGTTTTGCCTTATAAAAAAGTGTAAATAAATCATCTGCGATCACTTGTTGTGTAAGCAAAGTTGTTACCACAGCACAGATAATCTTGTGTGTAGAAAGAAAGTGATTGTTATTCATGATGTGATGAATTGTATGTTTTTGTAATTTTTACATAAAAAATAGAAAGTTGGTAGAGGGTGAAAGATAAATAGGAGGGTTTATTGTGTATTACACTACCATTTTACGCCAACCTCAATTTTTTAAGCCATTGAAAAATAAAGGACATAATCCAATTTTTGTTTCGACCAAGAAATTAAATCAAAGCTATGCCCACAAGAATTTATCATTTCTGTTTTATATAATCTCATTAAATTTAAGGAGATATTCATTTTTATGTTTAGCCAACCATTTAACAATTTCTACATTATTAAGTAACTCTTTGATAAATGGTTTTATAATGGTAAGTTTAAAGCTATCTGTTGCAAAGGTATCATACTTATTTTTTTGTTTTACTCGGAGATTTGAAATCTCTCTTTGTAGTTGGGCATTGCTTTCTCTATCAGCGACCGTACTTTTCTTTTTTTCTAAAGGGTGTATTTCATGTTCTGCACTGCTATCTAAAAGGAAACGAGCATATTTAACAGAAAAGTCTTGTTTAGTTTTCATACCTGTTGCTGCATCTATCTGACGTAACTTTTTCATTTTCCTTAATATCGGAAAAACACCCATAGATACATGCTGATCGGATAAAATTTTAATGACTTCTTCACAAATCCCCGTTAATAAGTTAAATTTTCCTCTTATAGTTTTTTCTGAAATATTAAGTGTTTGTGAAATTATTGATATAGGAACACCAATATTTACAGCATTAATAATCATATTTACACTTTGAATTGATGCAAGTCGATTTACCTTATTATTATAGGTAAAAGTATCATCTTCAGTGCTAATGATACATTTAGCTTGAATTTGCTCACAGGCCTGTAATGCAAGTAACCTTGAATGTCCATCCATTAGTAGGTAACTATCTGGTTTTTGAGGAGAGGGATAAACAATTAAGGGTTCAACTAAACCAATATTTTTTACAGATTGTAAAATTTGATGATACTTTTTGCTTAATTTATACTCTTTTGGAAATTTTTTTAATGGAACGATTCTATCTATATCTATTAAATAAATACTGGGAATAAATGATGCTTTAATCGTTAGTTCTTTATTTGTCTTCATAAGTCAGGCCAAAGTCAATGAGATGCTGTAAGGTTTCAGGAAACTTCTTAATTCCCTGTTGAATTAATAAATCCCGAAATGCAGGAATAGCGATTAGTTTTTTAAAGGCTTCTTGTATAAAAATAATATTGTCCTGCACGAGTTGAGATTTTTTTGATATGAGCTCAAATTCAATCATATCTTCATCGCAGATTTTTTTAAGATCCTCTAAACTTATTTTATTTGGTCTTATAGGGTTACGACCAAAAACATTATTACTAGGTTGGTTCTTGAAACCTCTTTCTCTTTTATCCAAAATATTGCGTATAGTTGAAATTTGACTTCCTTTAATTTCTTTCTTTTCCAAAGCTTCAGTGAGTAAATTTTGAATTTCTACGGTACTACTTCTGGAGATTGAAACAGCAAGATCAATAGGTATTACTCCGCTATCAACCGCAGTCAAAAGACGGCTTTCGTCTCGTTCAAGTAGAGCGAGGACGATATTCACCCAGTTTTCTGTTGTCGCAATACGTTCAGCAATTTGCTTGTTAGAATAACCTCTTTCTTTTAGTGCTTTAATTTCATGTAACTGTTCAATAGATGAGCGATTATGCCTTGCAATATTTTCAACAAGACTCATGACCATACCTTGATCTTCAGAAACCTCTAGGATACAAGCCCAAATATATTCTTGTTTAAGTATTTTAAATGCTTCTATACGCCCTTGACCACAGACTAGATCATATTCAAGGTCATTGGATTGGTCGGTGCGAACTCTAACAGTAATCGGTTTCTTTAATCCAGAATTTTTTATACTTTCAACAATTTCATTATGTTGTTTTCGTCCACGCGCTCTTGGATTTGCAATATTGATTTTGTTAATGGGGATTAATTTTATGTTGCCAATTTCTTGCATAACTAGCTTACCTTAAAAAGGGGAATAAGAGTGGTTGATTTATACAAAAAATCAAGTGAGTCAAATCTATATACATCTAGAGTAAATTGATCGAGTGAGTTAATTTTTAATATGTCATCTTGAATTGCCAGATGAGGAATGATGTAATAGTCTAAAATGTTGAGATTATCAGGTTTCATTCGTACTGCAACTGTAATATCTGGTTTTAGTCCACTGTCAAAACGTAATAACCATTGGTGATTTGATGGAGACTTGGTAATACATCTGGATAAGATAATAGATATATTTAGCCCATTATTAACACAGATCAGACCATTACTTAGTTGTTTTATCTCTGAACCATATTCTTTGAAACCTTTATTTACCTGTTCTAAGATCTGCGGATACATATCTCTTAGGTTTTTGTTTGTTTCAATATATGAATAGTCCCTTTCAGGTTTAAATCCCACCAAGATATAAGCCTTTAATAGTCCACCAAATTTAGCACGATAAATAGATGAGGATGGCATATTCTCTTGTTCATCAATCAACAGACCTGATAATTTACCTTTAGTTTCTAGTAATTTTCTTAATAATTCTATCATCTGTTTTTTTGTGATTTTTTTAGAACGTTTATAAATGATGTCTTGAGTCTGCTCAAATAAATCAAATGGTACAATTGCTGGAAAAGCATGATTTTTACGCACCCATTCCTCTGGAGGGTTAGATACTCGTTTAGCTTTAAGTTTAAAGGATTTACGATTATATACATTATGACCAATATATTTTTCATTGGTTAAGATCTGATGTACGACACCTCTAGTCCAAGGCCTATCCAGATCTGTTTTTATACTTTCTGAATTTAAAATATCTGCAATTTCTCTTTCAGTTTTTCGATCATATACAAACCATTGATAAATTTTATTGACGATATCAACCTCTTCTTGAGGACCTTTTTCTAAAATTACCCGATCGGTTTGTAAACTTTTCCATTGCCCACGTTTTAAGATAAATTTTCTATTGCCTGCACCATCAAAAAGTACTCGACGAAAACCGAAACCAGCAGAACCACCTTGTCTAAATCCTAAAGTGATGAGGTGACATTGTCCACGAAAGACACGTAAGGATAGATTCTTGCTAAAATTAGCTGCGTCATGTAAATCAAATAGTTCCCTTATTTCTGCGGAAAACTCATCAGGATTACTATCATATTTAGCCCCATTTCCTACACAGCAAATGACCCTTACACCATTTTTTTCACATAAATACAGATTGAACCGACTTTCTTTTGTATTTTGTGAACGAGACCATCGGCTCATGTCATAAACTAAAACGATTTCAAAATCGGCTTGATGGTTGATAACGTCTGATAAAAGTTGTTGTATTGCTGGGCGGTTATCAAATTTTAAACCACTTATTCCTATATCTTTATATTCTTTTACAATAATCATATTATGAGCGGCAGCATAGCCTTTAATAAAAGATAATTGATTTTCTATAGAATTTTTTTGATCATCAGTGGACATTCGCATATATGCGGCCACATGAATTTTTTATTATTTTGATTTGATAGAGACATTTTTAGCGATAATCCTATCAAAGAAATAGGGTGATTTTTAAATGTAGAGGGAATATGTTACAAAATAATGTATGTATTATGACAATTATACTTTTTAAAAAATTTTTAACATATCTATCAGATTAAGTCTGAACTAATACAATTTATATAGGAAAAACTGACCCTAGACAGGCTGAGGTACATATTCGTACTCTACAGCTTTTCGAAGATGACGCTATTCATACTGACTTAATCTTTTAAATATTTATAATTATATATACGGAGTCCGTAATATCTCAGTGTAGAGATGCTCTCAGTCATAAAACATTATTCTTTTGCTCACTTCAGGAAATTGTAATGCTTTTATATCGTCAAGATAATTTAATAGATTTTTTAAAGAAAAAGTCTAACGCTGCAATTCTAGATAAGAATCCTTTCTTAGAAATTTTAACTTAAACTGGCTACTGTAATGGTCTAAAAAATCAGATAGTTGGTAAGAGATATTGATCTAAAGTTAGCTTTACTCCATAATAACCCTAATACGCCCAACACCTCTTCATAGTTGTGATCAATTATGTACGTGTTGGCTTTTATTTTTCCAGAGTTGCCAATTTTCCCATCCTGTAATACTGCCAGTATCTCTTATATCTACAACCACATGATTTTTCAGTGGAAAATCTAAATACAATTGCTTAAGTCTTTCACCCCATTGTGAATTTGGACAAATTACATCTAATATTTGTTTGATTAAACATAAATATAAGAAAGGCTTAGCATTATTTAGGGTATAAGTTGAAAGTGTCGTAGGGACATTAGAACGATCTACAATATTGGCATTCCATAAGCGGCTATGATGAGCTGCAATATTACGAAGATGATTAAAGCTTCTTAGCCATTTGGCAAATTCTTTACCATCTGCTGCACCATACTTTTGAGCAATTTGATCTTGGTGGGACTTTTTCATCCCTGCGAAGAGTGTAGACATCATACCAAAATCCCATATTTCAATAGCAACCCAGATAGGGAGTTGCCCACCATATTCTTGAATATAGTGTTGAACAAATGCAGTTTTGCTGTTGCGCCGTATGGTTTCCTGATAACGAATCAACCAACTTTGATAATCTGTCTGTGTCTTATTTCGGTGAATCGTTTTGGAAAAACCACCATGAAAACTGACAGGATTCAGATGTGCTAGGGGATTAAGCTTACCTAAGCAGTAAGCAATATCAACTCTTACTGCCATTTCAATGCGTTCTATCGCATCTAGAATGAGAAGTCGTAGCTTTTTGTCAAAGATATAGAGTTGTACTGCATCTTCGAATTGGCAACCTGCAATAAAAGTATCCAGTTTTTGTTGTGTTACTGCATTGGTTTGGCGGAATGGATACCAATAGCCACTTAGACGGTAGTAGCCTATTCTTTGTAGGTAATTGATTGCTTTAGCTTGGTCGGTGATGATTAAACCACGCTGTTGCAATAGTTGTATTTGATCGGAATAAGACTTCCATGTTTTTACAGGCTTAATCATGTTCCAACTCTAGACCATTCATTGATCATATGCTGAGATGATTTTAAAAGTTGATAATGCACAGTACTTTTCAGAGTATGCTTCATACATTCGAAGAGATCATTATATGAATTTGGTAGATATATAAATCATTCATTCATTACTATTCCAACTATCTACATGATCAGCCCACCATTGCATCATTGCTCTACGGTCATTTAACCATTGAGCATGATTGTATGATGCGCGTGTTTTATTATCAGAAACGTGGGCAAGTTGTATTTCAACCCAATCCTTATTAAAACCATTCTCATTTGCCACAGTGGATGCAGTTGCTCTTAGAGTATGCATCCTGAACTCTAACTTCATATTACTCAGGGCAGTATTCAACGTGGTTTTACCCATCATTTCTCCGTCTTCTCCAGCAAATATATATTCACTGTCAGGATAAAGCGAAAATTGCTCTTTTATGATTTCAATGGTTTGGTCAGACAATGGTACAACATGCATTCTGTTCTTTTTCATATTGCGCTTGCCAGCCAAAATATCAGCCCTCGATACTGCTGGAATCGTCCATGTCTTATCTTCAAAATCAATATATTCCTTTTTGCCTCGACGTATCTCAATGCTTCTAAGCCATGTGTATGTTGCGGCTTTAATAGCATTTCGTGTGCTAACTGAGCCACCGTATGCATTGAGCTTAGGCATAAGTACTTTTTTTTCAGACTCAGTTAGTGGTCTGGCATGGGTTACATCTGGCTGTTTAATGTAACCCCTAAGAACATAAGTAGGATCTATAGAAATACGTTTTGTGATAATTGCATATTCCATAACTTCACCGATGATTTGTCTTACAAAAATTCCTTTAACTTCTCCTGTACCCTTTCCTGATTTTTTGATTCTTGTCATAGTACTATCAAGCACAGTCTTAATATCAATGGAGTCAATCTCGTGGATAGGCTTATTACCAATAAGAGGGTAAACATCTTTCACAAAATAACTGGTGCGGCGCTGTTCCCATTTCTTGGATTGTTGAGCTTTCCGAGAATTCATAAATTCGCTAGCGACTAAACGGAATGTACCATTATTTGCTTTGATTGCTTCAAGGCGTTCATTTTTCTGGTGGCTTATTGGGGCTACTCCTTTGGCGAGTTGCTCTCGATACTCCATTGTTTTTGAGCGAGCGTATGCTAAAGTAATTTCAGGATATTGACCGATTGTTAGCATTTTTGCTTTTGTAAGAAATCGGTAGCGATAACGCCAGAATTTGCCACCAGATGGGCGGACTTCTATACACAGTCCTGAATGATCAGCTATGCGGTATAATTCTTCACGTGGTTTTAATCTTTTGATTTTAAGATCGTTTAGCATAAAGTGTGAGTAACGCTATTATTGAAAGCTCTTACTCACAATCTTACTCACAAAAATTGGTAATTGCATGTATCACGTTGTTATGGAAAGTTAGAATAAAAATATATTTAAATCAAATGGATAGTTGTTAATGTAATTGGTGTTTAGAGAAGGTTAGATTGTTAATTGGCATGATGTAATCTCATCATCGTTTTTATCAAAAAAATCCCTGCGTTTGCAGGGATTTTTTATTATGGCATTATTAGGATTTATCGAAATAAGATAATCATCCAGATGCAGAAAATAATCACCAAAGAAACCAATTGCGTGGCACTCCAGATAAGTCTCATCATCCCATCAAAATTAAGGGTTTCTTGCTATTTTAACTGTAACTTTGAGATTTGATTTGTCAATTTCTCTTGCGCTAAGGATAATAATCACAGGTTAATTTATGGAAAGCACTGCATGAAAATTGTCGCAGATGAAAATTTGGCGTTTACCGATTATTTCTTTGCGGAATTTGCAGAAATACAGCATCAGGCAGGGCGTACACTGACACAGGCAGATGTACAGGATGCCGATGCACTTTTGGTTCGATCCGTGACCAAGGTCAACCATGATTTAATTGATCAAACTCAAATTAAATTTGTGGGCAGTGCCACCATTGGCACAGACCATCTCGATATTCCAGCTTTAGAACAACAGAACATCGCATGGAGCAATGCGGCAGGTTGTAATGCGCAGGCAGTTGCCGAATATGTCATTACCGCCTTACTGCATCTAAATATGGATTTATTGGAAGAAAATAAGGCGTTTACTTTAGCGATTGTTGGCTTGGGTAATGTTGGAAAACGACTGGCAGTGATGGCGCAATTATTGGGCTGGAATGTGATTGGCTATGACCCTTATGTGCAACTCGCTGGCATTGAAAATGTATCCTTTCAGGAGCTGTTAAAACAGGCTGATGCGATCTCGATTCATGTGCCTCTAACCACATCTGGTGATTATCCAACACAGCATTTATTTGATGAAGCTGCATTAGTTGAAATGAAACCGTGCGCTATTTTAATCAATAGCGCACGTGGTCCAGTGATTCAACAATCAGCACTGATGACAGATATTGAAAAGACCAAACGTCAGGTTGTGCTGGATGTTTTTGAGTTTGAACCTGAAATTCCTCAAGAACTTTTAGAAAGATTGGCTTTGGCAACACCGCATATTGCGGGCTATAGTCTGGAGGGTAAGGCCAGAGGCACACAGATGATTTATGAGGCCTTTTGTCATACATTTGGCTATCAACCATCAAAACGGTTTGAGAGTCAGTTACCAACTGTTGAACAGTATTTTGGGCAGCAGAATTTAAAAGCCTCATTAAAACAACATTTGGTTCAGATTTATAATATTGCTGAAGATGATCAGCAGCTTCGTGCCTGTGTTCAGGCAGGGAGAGTAGAGCAGAAAGCTTTTGATTTACTCCGTAAAAATTACCCTTTGCGCCGTGAATGGGCTGCACATGGAGGGCCAAAGGCATGAGTCAGGCTATGAAAACTTATCAACCCAGCTGTTCTATTGAAGCCCTAAAAGCGCGTGCGGAGATGTACCAGAAAATTCGCCAGTTCTTTGCTGAGCGCAATGTGCTGGAAGTGGAAACACCTATTTTATCTCAGGCAGGTGTAACCGATGTTCATTTGGCTTCCGTAAAGGTGCAGCGTCATATACATGGAAAATTAAATATCCAATATTTGCAGACCTCACCAGAATTTCCCATGAAGCGATTGCTGGCCAGTGGCAGTGGGGCGATCTACCAAATCTGTAAAGTTTTCCGTGATGATGAGCATGGACGTAAACACAACAGTGAATTTACCATGCTGGAATGGTATCGACCTGGACTGGATTTAAAGGCGTTGATGTATGAAACCGCAGACCTGCTGGAAACTTGTTTGGCACATCGTTTTGGTGAAATTCGCCCCATGATTCTCAGTTATAAACATGCGTTTCAGGATCGTCTGGATATTAATCCCTTGCAGGCAACACTGAAGCAACTTAAAGATACAGCCCATCGGGTTGGACTTAACCTTGACTTGGGCGATGATCGTTTAGGCTATATGGATCTGTTGTTTTCCCATTTTGTTGAGCCGAGTCTGGGTTTTGATGCCCCCGTTTTCTTGACTGATTTTCCACCAGAAATGGCGTCATTGGCAAAAGTTAAACAGGATGAGGATGGAGAGCAGGTCGCAGCGCGTTTCGAGGTTTATATCGAGGGGCTTGAACTGGCTAATGCCTATGATGAACTTCTGGATACAGAAGTGCTGGCTTCCCGTTTTGAGGCAGATAATAAAGAACGTGCCAAGCAGGGATTACCTGTAATTCCAACAGATCAGCACTTACTGGCAGCCTTGCCGAATATGCCTGAATGTTCAGGGATTGCGCTCGGTATAGACCGTTTATTGATGGTAGCAATGAATCAGGTCAAGATTGATCAGGTCATTGCATTTCCAGCTGAAATTGCTTAATGATTGATGTATCAAATACTTTTATGAAAATTGCATGAGTAACTGAACCAGTTCACCCTGGCGGTGGGTCTTGGTTTTCTTAAAAATGGATTGCAGATGTTTTTTAACTGTATCTGCCTGAATCTCATATGAAAGTGCAATTTCCTTGGTGGTTTTACCCTCCAGTAGCTGTTCGCAAATTTTATGCTCAACAGGGGTAAACATAAAAAGCTGGGTACAGATTTCCTTTTGATATTTTGGTTTGTGTTTGAGGCCTGAAAAAGTTGCCAGTAAAACTGGGCGCAATCCAAAAATCTTATGGGTTTTTTCTGGGCTAAGTAAATCCAGGGTCAGGAATAAATGGTGGTCCAGCATCATGATCTTGGTTCGTTCCGCATAAGCCAGGTCATGACTGTTTTTATAGCTGCGTTCGAGTTCCATTAATTTATGGTTAAACACCATTTGGTTATCTTCAAGGCTGAATGTGAAACGGCGTTGTCTGGTTTGAATATGCTGATTATTTACCAGTAAATGTTTAGCCTCTGGATTCATCTCCAGAATATCGCCGTTTAAGTTAATGATTGCAATGGGTTGCTTCATCTTTTGAATCAGCTGTGATCCCAGCAGGGTCATAGTGGAATATTCAAAATGATGGCGATATTGCTGCATCTTTTGCTGCAACAGGGGCAAGATTTCATAAACTGGCTGGAGTTCGGCACAGCCGAGGGGGCCACGACTGAAACTGGTGAGGAATGAGAGAATCACACAGACTTTATGATCATAAATCACCTGAATTGCCGAGCAGAAGCGTAAATCTAAAGGTTGCAGCACCTGCTGGTAGACCTGTGTCTGGGTAATCTCATGCTCCTCAAAATGTTCTGTACAATGCATCCAGCCATTTAATGGCGCTGACAGTAGTTTTCTTAAACGTGGATCATCATCAATTTCCAGACGAATTTGTTTTAGGGCTGCTTGTTCTAATTGGTTGGAATCAAAATTTACGCCGTGATGAATACTAAAGGATAGGGCTTCAACCTCAAGGTCAATCGCCAAAATTTGGGAAGCCTGTACATTAAAATGATGATTCAGTTGTTCTAGAAAAATAATCCAGTCATCGGCACACTGAACCTTGTTTAAGATTCCCATAACAGTGCTCTGCTGGATTAGATTCATTTAAAAAACCCTATTAAAATGAATAAAGTATATTTTCTATATTTTATATGGGTTTTGGCTAAATAAAATCGGGTTCTGAGGGAATTGTGATTTTTTGTGCAATTATCTGACGAAATGAGATGTGATGAATAAAAGCCCCAAATATGGGGCCAGTCCTGAATATTTATTAAAATGGTAATTTGGTGAGCTGGTTGAGAAAATGTGGAATCACTCGTGGTTCCAGCAGAATGGTGACCACTACGCCATAAGCCGCTCCCCAGAGATGGGCACTATGGTTGATATTGCTGTTACCTCGTTTACCAGACCAGATGCTGTAAGCAACATATAAAACTGCAAAGATAATGGCAGGCACGGGAATGAAAAAGACAAAAATCAGGTTCCAGGGCTGAAATAAAATATAGGCAAACAAGACTGCTGAAACCGCGCCAGAAGCTCCTAAACTTGCCCAGTGTACATCATGACGGTGCTTTAGATAGCTGGGTAAGATCGCAATAATCAGTCCACCCAGATAAAACAGTACAAAGCCCATGTCATAAAAGAATTGGCGATAAAAGCTTTCGATAATATTGCCAAAGAAAAACAGCGTGATCATATTAAACAGTAAATGAGCGCCATCGGCATGGATAAAACCATGGGTGATGAAACGGTCATATTGTCCACGCTGCATGGCGGGCGGCCAAAAAATCAGGCGGTTCATGACGGCCTGATTGGAAAATGCCAATAGGGAAATTGCAATGGTAATAATGATGAGTGTCACAGTGTGACTAAAGGGTAGAGGTAACATAAAAATTTTAGATTGATCAGTGTCTAGGCAATAATGCCATTAAAAAGTGAATAAACAATCATCTGGCATATAATTCCTACAAAAATGGTTGATTTTTTTTAAATCCCCTCCATCTTCGGTTAATATAACGACATCAGCTTGAGGATTATTGTTATGTCGACTGAGAACACCAACACTGCTGTCGCAGAAGAAATTCCAAACCTTTTGATTACTCCCTCTGCACAAGAGTATTTAAGTGATTTATTAACAAAGCAAAATACTCCAGGAATTGGCGTTCGAGTTTTTGTAGAACATCCAGGTACACCACGTGCCGAATGTTGTATGGCCTATAGTGCACCTGAAGAAGTGGTGCCAACTGACTATAAGCAGGATTACCCTGACTTTCCAGCTTATATCGATGCGCCATCTATCCCATATTTGCTTGATGCCGTGATTGACTACAACAAAGACCGTTTTGGTGGGCAATTAACTTTCCGTGCGCCTAACTCGAAAGTACCTCGTGTAGGGCCAGATGCATCAATTGAAGAACGGATCACCTATGTGCTGCAATCTGAGATTAATCCTGGATTGGAAGGGCATGGCGGTAACTGTAGCTTGGTTGAAGTACAGAATGATCCTGAACATGGTTTAACCGCTGTGTTGAAATTTGGTGGTGGTTGCCAGGGCTGTTCTGCGATTGATGTAACGTTAAAGCAGGGTGTGGAAACCACCTTGAGACAGCATGTTCCTGAGTTGCAGCGTGTGGTTGACCAAACTGACCATACTCAGGCTGAGGGTGCATATTTTAAGTAATAAAGCTGGAAATATACAGTAGTTTTAAAAAGCCCTATCAAGGGCTTTTTTATTTTTTGATAAAAAATAATCATATTTCTTCTTGTTTCATAACAGGATACAATAAATCAAAAGAGGATTTATAAATAATAATAATTATCATTTTTATTGTGTTTTATTTATTTTTTGTTAGAATTCCCATGAATTTTTAAGAAATTATTAAGATTTATCTGATTCAGGTGTGACTATGTCCAATAAAATATCCCATCAATCATTACTTACCCTCTCAATTCTCAGTGGCATGATGGCGTATGCCCATGCGGCAGAAAGCCAACAAAATAAAGGTGAACTTTCAAATAATCATGCGGCAGTTCAGCTGGAAAAAATTGTGGTTACGGCAAGCGGGTTTGAACAGGATATTAAAAAGGCTGCGGCTTCCATTTCAGTATTGACTCAGGAAGAAATCAATAAAAAGGCCTACCGTGATGTAACGGATGCCTTAAAGGATGTTCCAGGTGTGGTGGTCACAGGTGGTGGCAGTTCAAGCGACATCAGTATCCGTGGAATGGGCAGTGCCTATACCGTGATTATGGTCGATGGCAAAAAAATCAATACACGTTCAGTCCGCCCAAATAGTGACAATTCTGGGATTGAACAGGGCTGGTTGCCAAATATTGGCGCAATCGAGCGTATTGAAGTGATTCGTGGCCCAATGTCAGGCTTGTATGGTTCAGATGCAATGGGTGGGGTGATCAACATCATTACCAAGAAAACAGGTAATGAATGGCAGGGATCAATCAAACTTGATACGACATTACAAGAAGATTCCAAATCAGGAAATATTTATCAATCCAATGCCTATCTTTCAGGTCCCCTGATTGCCAACTTATTGTCATTCAAGGCCAATGGTTTATTTTCGCAGCGTGAAGAAGATGAAATCTATGGGGGATATAACAAGCAAAAAATTCGTGCAGGTGGGGCGGCATTAAGTTTGACACCAAATGATGACCATACCGTTGAACTGGAATACCAGCGTTCGATCCAGAACCGTGATGCAACTGTGGGAAAAACCATTTCACCTGTGCAAACAGGTCGAAATCCACCCGTCAATTCATTAACAGATTATTACCGTACAGAATACAACCTGACCCATCGTGGGCAGATTGGTGCAGTGGAAACCCATTCCTATATCCAGCGTGAAGAAAATGACAATCCATCACGTAATATGGAAGCGGTCAACACCACATTTAATACATTGAACAAGATTAACCTGAATCAGCACAGCCTGAGTTTTGGTGGCATGTATTTAAAGGAAGAGCTGGATGATAAAGGCAACCAGTTGAGTCTTGGCGGCGCGACACCAATTTCCAGTCTAGATCGTTATAGCTGGGCATTGTTTGTTGAAGATGCATGGAATATTGTCGATGAGTTTACCCTGACCAGTTCACTTCGTTTGGACAAGGATGAGAAGTTTGGTGATCACTGGAGTCCGAAAGTCTATGGCGTTTGGGGCTTAAATGATCACTGGGTAATCAAGGGTGGCGTATCGACAGGTTATAAGACACCAGCACTACGTGCAACGGTTGCAGAGTGGGGACAGGCAACAGGTGGTGGTCAGAGCAAGGGCGTGATTGTGGGTAATCCTGAGCTTAAACCTGAAAAAAGCATAAACTATGAAGTGTCATTCAACTGGGATAACCTCGATAACCTGAATGCGGGACTGACCCTGTTTAACAGTGAATTTAAGGACAAGATTACTGAAATCAGAACCTGTCAGGGTGCTTCTGGGTCACTGAGTTGTGATTGGTTGGGTGAAAAGTTTGACTTTGTTAGCTTGCGGGAAAATGTGGATAAAGCCAACATGCGTGGTGCGGAAGCAACATTGGGCTGGCAAGTCTTGCCAAATGTGAACCTGAGTGCAAATTATACCTTTACTGATACAGAGCAAAAGAGTGGTGTGAATAAAGGCAAGCCTTTAAATGAAATGCCAAAACATATGTTCAATACCACCGCAGACTGGGAAATCAGTGACCAGTTTTCTAGCTGGGGACGTGTCAACTATCGCAGCAAGACATCGGATTATTTAAGCCGTACCGCGATGGCAAAAGGCAAGCCAGCCTATACCTTGGTTGATGTAGGGTTAAACTATAAGCCTACCCAGAATGTCGCGATTGCCGCAGGCGTTTATAACCTGTTTGATAAAGAGATTGATACAGAAACCTATAGTTATGTTCTGGATGGTCGCCGTTATAACCTTGGTGTGACTTACAGTTTCTAAATATTAACTCGATATTTGCAAAACAGGGCGCATCATGCGCCTTGTTTTGTCAGAATTTCAGAAACCTGTTCTGAATAATAAAATTTTTCTAAATAGGTGCGGGCACGTTGTCTTAAATAACCTGTTTGAATCACTTGCTGTAACATAGGTGTCAGTAAATCACTCAATTCATTTTCAATCAGGGTTTCATCAATATTCAGATCGCGGAGTAATAAATCAAAGGTGCGTTCCTGATTACGTGCATACCATGCATAGACCCCATCATGAACTTGCTGTTTTAAATAATCTGTTTGACGGATATGATCCCAGATTTCATGTCCCATTCCCACAGTTTGAGGTAGGTCTTGTACCTCAACATAGTTGCGTAAGACTGATAAGGGCATGACCTTAATTTTATGCCAAATGTTGGCCTGGAAATGGTACAACTTGTCATCATTAAAGTGCTGGTTTAATACCCGTTCACTCATCTGGCTGATTTTTAATATATTCTTTTGTAGGTAATGACCAATCGTGTCATTCAGGTTGGAATCGGTCACCGTTTCCAAAACTGATTTGCCCATTTTCATGAAATGCCCAACGCCTGGCACACGTTTGGACATCACTGAATTATCCAGATAATCCTGAATGGAGTGTTGAATCAACTGGGTAATCAGGGCAGAAAAGGCAGGATTATCGACAATGGTTTTAATCAGGCGCTGGCGATGGCCACTTTTACCTGCAACATATTGCGCAATTGAGTCAATGGTTAAAACAGGAATCACATCTTCAATGTTGGTTTGATCATTGCGTGGATGAATCAGGGCAAAGCGGATATGTTCTGCAATTTGTTCAATCAGAAATGAACTGGCAGGTGTGTCTAGGATTTGTTTCTCAATCAGTTTAAAGATTTGTTCAAATGACCAGATATGCTGGAGTTGCTGTAAGCGCAACCAATGATAGAACTGTTTAAACTCATGTTGAATGGTTTCGGCCTGTGTAAACTCTTGATCCAGAAAATCAAGTTGTGCGTCAATCAGTTGTTCTATCATTGGATGTTTAGGCATAGGATTTTATAACTTTAAGTTTATGGAGTTGGCGCAGTTACAGGTTTTTGTGACTGAATCTTGCTCAGGAATGGTAAATATTGTTGAACCACCAATTGGTCTGCCTCCAGAATAGGCATATGGCCTACATTATCCAGAATGACAGGTGTCTGGGCATTTTTTAGCAGTGATTTTAACTCAGGTGCAACCTCAACATTGATAATTTTATCCTGCTTGCCCCATAAAATCAGTGTTGGTGCATCAATGGATCTTGCCAGCAACGCAAATGAATCTGGAGTATATAACTTATTGAGTGCAATTAACTGATCTACCATTTTCTGGGTTTGTTCAACCTGACCAATCATCATTTTTTCCTGTGCCTGAGCAATCTCTTTTGGAATAAATGGTGGGGTAAACATGGCTTGTTGCATTAAATAATTAAAATCGCCTTTCTTGCTGACAATCATATTCTTGATCTGGTTTGGATCTTTTAAATATGGCGTGGTTGCAGTCTTATATACGCCCGCAGCATCAATTAAAAACAGGCTTTTGGTCTCAAATGGATATTGCCCTGCATAGAGCATGGCAATTGAACCACCAAGTGAGTGACCTGCAATATGTGCTGGGCTGGTTAGGTTGGCTGCCTCAACAAAACGGCGTAACTTTTCAGTGACGTTTGGAACGGAATAGTCAAAATCTTTCGGAACCTGTGTTTCACCGCTGGCTGGCAAGTCTGGGATGATCACATGGTAGTTGGCGGTTAAGGCTCGTGCCACACGGTTCCAGTTGTCACGGCTGCCCGCCAGGCCATGAATTAAAATCACGATCGGTTGTCCTGCTTTTCCACCTTCGCTATATGACCAGGTGATATCGCCGACTTTTAAGGTTTTGGTCTGTAAACCTGCCCATGCACGTTCCTGTTGCAGCACATTCTGAAAGCTCATTTCTATTTCGGCTGCCTGTGTTGAGCTGATTGCGATTGTCGCCAAGCTGCATGAAATTAAAGCTGCGGTTAAGGTCTTGCGAAAGGAGATGGAAAAAAGACGGTTCATCATGATTTGTTCTATCCTTGATCTATTTTTAAACCCATTGATTATTGGGGAAGATATTAGGGGAGTCATTTGCATAATCTACAGATGTATGGAAATTCTTGCCAATGAAATCATTCGTTTTTCGCTATTTTCCTGATTAAAAGACAGGCTGGTATTTAGATGGATTCTATTTTTGTCAGTGACTTTCAAACAGGCGCACATTAAACTGTTGGCTCATGTCAATCATAGATGGATGCACGCATGCTCACTGCTAAAGAAGCCTTGGAACGTTTAAAAGTTGGTAATGCTCGTTTTGTGAAAGGTGAGGCAACCTCACAGAATCACCTGTCTCACCAGGAACGTGCTGCATTGGCAGGAAGTCAAAACCCATTTGCAATTGTTTTAGGATGTTCAGATTCACGTGTCCCTGCGGAAATGGTGTTTGATCAGGGCTTGGGTGACTTATTTGTGATTCGTGTTGCAGGCAATATCGTTGCGCCGTCACAGGTAGGAAGTGTTGAGTTTGCGGCAGAGCGATATGACTGTGCCGTGGTGGTGGTGCTGGGGCATAGCCATTGTGGTGCGATTCAGGCCACCATTGATACCTTGATGCATCCAGAGCAGCCGCCATCGTCTAACCTGATGTCGATTGTGAATCGGGTTCGTCCATCGGTTGAGATTTTGATGCAAACCGAACTCAAAGGTGATTTGAAAAAGCTGTCTGCCCATGCGGTTCGTTCCAATGTATTTGCATCAGTGAATCAGTTGCGTCATGGTTCTGCTGTGCTAGAACAGTTGATTGAGAAAGGCAAGCTGATTGTGGTCGGTGCTGAATACTCATTGGAAACAGGCGAAGTCACTTTTTTTGATTTCTAAGGATCAGGGCGAGTTTTAACTCGCCCTATTCAGTTTGCTGCAAGCTTAAACTTTATTTTTGATTGAATTAAAATAAATGCCAAGGCGATAAAAGAACAGAAAACATATGAACATCATCACGGTAACTGAGCCACTTTTGGCTGACTGGCTGCAATTAAGAATCTTACTCTGGCCTGAATCTGAAGATGCGCATTTAGTAGAAATGCAGCAGCTACTTGGACAAATACATACGCTACAATTATTAGCTTATTCCGATCAGCAACAAGCGATTGCCATGCTGGAAGCTTCTATTCGATACGAATATGTAAATGGCACGCAAACGTCACCTGTAGCTTTTCTTGAAGGCATTTATGTCTTGCCTGAATATCGACGCTCAAGTATAGCCACCGCTTTGGTGCAACAGGTAGAACAATGGGCAAAGCAATTTGCATGTACAGAATTTGCTTCAGATGCTGCGATTGATAATACGATCAGTCATGCCATGCATCGCGCGCTGGGTTTTCAGGAAACTGAACGTGTGGTGTATTTTAAGAAAAATATCAGTTGAAATTTTTTATTGAGTCAAAGGCACGGTTTATAACGCGCCTTTGATATAAGGATAAGCCAGATTTAGCATGATCGGTTGTGCCTTGGCATTGGGATGGATCTGGTCATTCTGAATCAAAGTCTTGTTGCCTGCTACACCATCTAAAAAGAAAGGTAGTAATTTCACCTTATACTGTTGGCTTACAATTTTATAATTATTTTCAAAAGCGTTGCTATACGCAGTTCCATAATTCGGTGGTATTTTCATACCAAACAGTAAAACAGTGGCTTTCTGTTTTTGACTCAGTTGTACCAATTGGGCGAGATTTTTTTGAATCATCTGTGGTGGTTGCCCACGCAATCCATCATTGCCGCCCAGTTCAATGACAACAACTTCTGGTTTATAGGTTTGCAATAATTTAGGCAGTCGCGCCAATGCACCACTGGTGGTTTCGCCACTGACACTTGCATTGACCACCCTGTGCTGTTTCGGATACTGTTGGTCTAAACGTTGTTGTAACAGATTTACCCAACCTTGTTTGGCATCTATGCCATAACCTGCGCTCAGGCTATCACCCAAAATTAAAATGGTCTTGGCTGAAACCAGTGTTGGAATCACACAGAGGGTCATGATTCCAAGTGTTTTAGGGATGGACCAGATCAGTTTAGATTTTTGCATCGCATTTAAAATTTGTCCTAAAGGATACGTGACATCATGCCACAACCAATTATTTCTGCCCGAAAAGTTACACAAAATATTCAGATTCACCAGCAAAGTTTAACCATTTTAAAAGATATTGATTTGGATATTTATCAGGGTGAACAGATTGCCATAACAGGGCGTTCAGGTTCAGGTAAATCGACTTTACTGGGTATTTTGGCGACGCTGGATCGGCCAAGTTCAGGCGAATTGGAAGTCTGTGGGCAAGTTGTTCATACCTTAACAGAAGAACAACGTGCACAAGTACGACTGGAAAATATTGGCTTTGTATTTCAGGCATTTCAGTTGTTACCGCAACTGAATGCGCTGGAAAATGTGATGTTGCCGTTACGTCTGCAACCTGATTTTAACTTTAGGCAAGCTGAGCAAAAAGCACTGGCATGGCTGGAACGTGTGGGGCTGGTGCGTCAGGCACAGCAAACCCCAAAAGTCTTGTCAGGCGGTGAGCAGCAACGTGTGGCGATTGCCCGTGCGCTGATTGCCGAACCGAAGATTATTTTTGCTGATGAACCGACAGGTAATCTGGATGGGCAAACTGCCGAGGAAATTGAGCAGCTATTATTTGATCTAAATAGAGAATTAGGTACAACTTTGGTGCTGGTCACCCATGACCAGAATCTGGCGGCCTTGTGTCAGCGTCATGTCAAACTGTTTGATGGTCAGATTCGGGAAATCGTCAAGGCTGGGGAGGGAATATGACATCAATTCTCAAGCCCTTATTGCTGCAAAGTTTTCGTACTGGCGGGCTGTATTTACTCATCATTGCCTTGTCTTTGGCGATTAGTGCCACTACGGCTTTAAAATTTAGCAATACCCAGGTTCAGAATGCGGTGGCATTACAGGCTGCGGAAATGCTGGGTGCTGATCTGGTGATGACGGATAATGATCCGATTCAAACTCAATGGCGACAACAGGCGCAAAAGCTGAATTTACAACAGGCACCTGTGACGGTATTTGGCTCAATGGCGCATACCCAAGACCAGTTTGTGATGGTCAATGTCAAGGCAGTGGATGAGCATTTTCCATTACGTGGCAAACTGGAAATTCAGCCTAAAGCACAATCTATTCAACAAGGTCAGGTGTGGTTAAGTCCCCGTGCCATGGATTTATTGCATACTCAACTGGGGGATCGGGTTGCGATTGCCGATGGGCAGTTTACCGTAACAGGCGTGATTGAGCATGATTCCAATCAGGAGCTGGGATTTTCAGGTTTTTCACCGACGGTCATCATTCATCAGGCAGATATTGCCAAGACCAATGCCATTCAGGTGGGTAGCCGTGTTGAATATCGTTTATTAATGGCAGGTCAGCCTGAACAGATCAAAGCCTTTAAGAAAATCTTTAAGCAGCAAAAAAAACAGCAACCTATTGAACCACAGCAAGATCAACAGCTTGAAAATAATGAACAAAGTTCGCTTAAACTGCGTGATGCCAATCAATCCAATACACGTTTGATGAAGCCGATTGAGAATCTGGATACATTCTTACAGCTTGCCAATTTATTGACCATTTTGCTGTGTGGCATTGCCATTGCATTGACCAGCCAGCGTTATGTACAACAGAATCAGGATCATATTGCCTTGATGCGTTGTTTGGGGGCGAGTAAGCGTCAGATTTTATTTTCCTATATTGCTTTGCTTGGGATTGTTAGTGCTCTATCCATTGTACTTGGTAGCCTGATTGGGATTGGTTTGGGCTACGGTTTATTGCAACTCATGCTGCAACTGATTCCACAACTGCAACTGAGTTTTGCTGTAACCGATCTCTTGCTGGCTTTGCCTGTGGCGATTTTTACCAGTGTGATGGTGCTGATTGGTTTTATTCTGCCAAGTATCTGGGAATTGTTGAATACGCCACCGATTCGGGTCATCCGCCAGCAGGAGCGTTCGCGTAAATCTTACTTTGCCATGTTTGCAGTGGGCGTAATGAGTTTGATCATTTTTAGCTTGGTATTGAGCGATAATCTGCAACTCAGCCTATTGGTCTTGGCTGCAATTTTAATTCTTTGTGCTGTGCTTTATGCCGTAATTTGGTTGATGTTAAAAGCCATTAAACAATTGAAGCATCCAATTTCGGCTTATGTGCGGATTCCGCATCAGACGGCCTTACAGGTCACTGCGCTGGCTTTGGGATTAAGTCTGATTACTGTACTCAGTGTGCTCAGAACAGATTTACTACAACGCTGGCAACAGCAACTCCCTGAGGGTACGCCCAATCAGTTTGTTTATGGTTTACCACCTTTTGATATGCCACAGTTGAAGCAGCAACTTGAACAAAATCATTGGCAATCGACACCGCTCTATCCCAATATTCGGGGGTGTTTAATTGCAAAAAATGGAAAGGCCTTTGCACCTGAGCTGGTCAAGCAAAATAACTCCTTGCGTCGGGAACTGAATCTGACTCAGGCTACAGAATATCCGAAAGATAATGTGATTACCGAGGGTAATCCGAAATTTAGCCAAGTGGGGCAGGTCTCAGTCGAAGCCAAACTGGCCAATGAATTAGGCATTAAAGTGGGTGATCGTCTTGATTTTAGCTTGCCAGAGGGCACATTGCAGGCAACGGTAATTAACCTGCGTTCAGTGGAGTGGGAGAGTTTTAGCCCGAACTTTTTCTTTATCTTTTCACCGCAAAGTATGGATGAAAATGCAGGTAGCTATCTGGGCAGTTTTTATGTACCGCCAGCAGATCAGCCGAAAATGGTGCAACTGATCCAGCAATTTTCCAATACTGTATTTATTGATGTGGGACGGATTCTGGATGAAGTCAAACGTCTGGTGGATGTACTGGTACAGATCATTACCGTATTGGCATTGTTGGTTGGACTGTCTGGTGTGTTGGTATTGATTGCCTGCCTCAATGTGCTGATGGATGAACGTCGTAAGGAAGTGGCGTTATTACGCTCTTTTGGCAGTGGTAAAAACAGGCTAAAACAGATGTTAAGCCTGGAAATTGGCTTTATTGGTTTATTGGCAGGAGTGGTGGCCTGTTTGTTTGCCGAGGTGATCAGTGCAATTGCCAGTTATAAGATGCAAATGGCGATTCAGTGGCATCCTGCGATCTGGATGATTTTACCATTAAGCATGATGTTGATTTGTATGTTGATTGGTCGTTATCGTCTCAGTTATCTATGTGATATTCCGCCGTTACAGAGTTTAAGGGAAATGAATCAGTCTTGAAGCTGATACATTGTTAATTAAGAGTCTACTCATGATTTGCTATCGTGAAGACGACATGGATGTCGCCTGTAGGGCTGCGTCTTGCGCTGCTTTCAAAGCGTTGCTTTGAAATTGCTCAGGATGTACCGTCAGCCCTACAAAGGATTTTTGCTTACCTTGCGGAGTATACTCCTCACCTATGAAAAGTAAGGAAATGTCTATGTAAAGACATTTGAAAATTACAAACTTATGGGGCGGTGCAGGTTGAGATTTATTCGTAATATGCGATATTGGTTATTTTAATTGATTTTGATTTAAAATCTCATTCCATAATGGATCAAGCCCTGTACTTAATTCTTTGCAATAGAAATAAAAAGCAGCGAGTAATACAGTACCTATAATTAAAGCACCGATCTGAATCAAAGCAGGTTTTTGTATTTTTTCTCCCAGATACCATGCACCTGCCAATAAAGCACCCATAATCATGCCACCAATATGTGCCGCATTATTGATGCCTGCAACGGTGAAACCAAACACAAGGTTAATTGCCATCACCATCAATAGTGATTTCTTATCCAGCCAAAAACGTTGCTGAGGCAAAGGTGGAAACAGTGAAATAACAGTGAGTGCTGCACCCAATCCCATCACTGCACCAGACGCACCTGCACTGATATGCGGTAGTAGTTTCGGATCAAAATGTTGTAATAATTCATAGCTATCACGAATGCTGAGATAGCTAGAAAGCACACTCCCCATGAGGCCAGCGAGCACATACATTCCGATGTAATACAACCGACCAAATAACCGTTCCGCCACACTGCCAAAAATATACAGTGCCCACATATTCAGCATCAGGTGAATCAGGCCAAAATGAAAAAACATGCTGGTAAATAAACGTTCAGGCTGCCCAAGAAATGTAAGCGGGGTAAAATCTGCGCCCCAGGCAATTGCATCCACAGGCGCTGGGTCGGTAATATTCACGCCTGAAAGAATTTGCCAGCCGAATAATCCGACATTCACTGCAATGAGTGCTGCAGTAAACCACCACGCCTGTATCTGCAATTTTTGATTATTGATCTGTGGTGGTGTCATTTCAGTCATAGGTTTAAGCAAGTGATTGATGTAAAAATAGCTTAGCATGAATATATCCTACAAAATATCAACGGTATTTACGGCATTTGTTGATATTTTGCAGAACAGATGTCCCAAGGAGTGATGCACTTTAATGAAGGCCTTTTTAGCGCGCGCGCTCATGTTGATTATTGGTCTGGTATTGTTAATCCAGCTCTGGATTTTTAGCAGTCTGGTGTGGTGGCGTACCCATCCTGTTGAAACCACCATGTTTATGCGTTGGGATTATCTGACTGACTTTAAGCCAATCAAGCAGCAATGGCGTGATTATGATGACATTAGTGATAATTTCAAGCATGCGATTTTAGCGGCTGAGGATGCCAAGTTTATCCATCATCATGGCTTTGACATTGAGGGTATTCAGGATGCTTTGGAACGGAACAATGAAAAGGGCAAAATTGTGGCGGGTGGCTCCACCATTTCACAGCAACTGTCAAAGAACCTGTTTCTCTACAATAAGCGTTCCTTTATTCGAAAAGGACAGGAAGTTGTTGCGACCTGGATGATGGAGCGAATGTGGTCAAAACGTCGTATTCTGGAAGTGTATATGAACTCAGTGGAATTCGGCCAGAATATCTATGGGGTTGAGGCGGCAGCACAGTTTTATTATGGTAAAAGTTCAAAAAGCCTGACCCGTGAACAGGCTGCTTTTCTCGCGGCTTTATTACCGAATCCAAAATATTATCAGGACCATCGGGATGACCGAAAACTTCAATATCGAAAAAGAAGTATCTTGAAATATATGAATGCAACACAAATTCCAGAGTAAGCCCATCTCGAACTGTGATTAAGTGAAAAAAGCCCAATATTTTTGGGCTTTTTTACCAAATTGAAATAATTTTGCAGCATACTTAAACCATCACTTGATAAATGATAAATCAACAAGGTTTGGTATGAATATGGCAGTGGCTCCAACGACCCCAATAGAATACAGCTATAATGACCGCTATATTAATCGTGAACTTTCGATTCTCGATTTCCATCTGCGCGTTTTGGAACAGGCAGTCGATCCACTTCATCCATTATTGGAGCGGATGAATTTCTTGTTGATTTTTTCCCGTAACCTTGATGAGTTTTTTGAAATTCGTGTTGCAGGAATGATGGAACAATTGACGCTGGGCAATGAAAGCCGTAGTCCAGATGGTTTAACACCGAAACAGGTGCTTGATCAGATTTCTAAAACTGCACATGCTGCCATTGAACGTCAATACCGTATCCTGAATGAAGAAATTCTACCGAAGCTGCGTGAGGAAGATATCTGTTTCCTGCGTCGTGGTGAACTGACGCCTGCACAATCGGCATGGATTAAAAAATATTTTCAGGAACAGGTCGCACCTGTTTTAACACCAATCAGCCTTGATCCTGCACATCCATTCCCACGTTTGGTTAATAAAAGCCTGAACTTTATCGTGACACTAGAGGGTAAGGATGCCTTTGGCCGTCAGATTGACTTGGCGGTTGTGCCTGCACCACGTTCTTTACCGCGTGTGGTGCGTTTACCTGATGAATTGACAGGTGGTAAAGAGCATCATGTGATGTTGTCCGCAATCATCCATGAGCATGTGTCTGACCTGTTCCCTGGCATGACTGCAACGGGATGTTACCAATTCCGCGTCACCCGTAATGCAGACTTGGCATTAAACGAAGATGTCGAAGATCTAGCAAAAGCCTTAAAAGGCGAATTAAGTTCACGCCGTTTTGGTCGTGCGGTACGTCTGGAAGTCACACATAACTGTCCAAAACATATTTATGAATATTTGCTGGATGAGTTCGATCTGAATGAAGAACAGCTCTATCGAGTTGATGGCCCAGTCAATTTGGCACGTTTACTCTCCAATTTTAAACGTCCGCACTTGCGTTATGACTCACATACGCCTGTGATTCCCAAAGTCTTTAAAAAGACTGAAAGTATTTTTTCTGCCATGCAAAGACAGGACATCTTGCTGCACCATCCGTTTGAATCCTTTGCACCTGTGATTCAACTGTTACGTGAAGCTGCGCGTGATCCACAAGTATTGGCAATTAAACAAACGCTGTACCGTAGTGGTGCGGATTCGGAAATTGTACAGGTTTTGGCAGAAGCAGCGCGTAATGGTAAAGAGGTGACAGCAGTCATTGAGTTGCGTGCCCGTTTCGATGAAGAATCCAATATTGAAGTGGCCAATGTGCTGCAAGAGGCGGGCGCTGTCGTGGTTTACGGCATTGTTGGTTATAAAACCCATGCCAAAATGATTCTGGTGGTGCGCCGTGAAAACAATAAACTGGTGCGTTATGTGCATTTGGGAACGGGTAATTACCATGCCACCAATGCCCGTATCTATACCGATTATGGCTTGATGACCACAGATAAAGACATTTGCGAAGATGTACACCGTATTTTTCAGGAACTCACGGGAATGGGCAAAATGGCGAAGCCGAAAAAGCTTCTACATGCACCCTTTACCTTGCATGCACAATTGATCAATTATATTGATGAAGAAATTGCCAATGCCAAAGCGGGCAAGCCAGCGCAAATTATTGTCAAGGTCAATGCCTTAACCGAAGTTCAACTGATCAATAAACTGTATGAGGCCTCTCAGGCAGGGGTGCAGATTGACCTGATTATTCGCTCAATCTGTTGTCTACGTCCAGGCTTGCCAAATTTGTCTGAAAATATCCGTGTCCGCTCGATTGTGGGACGTTTTCTTGAACATACCCGCGTTTATTACTTTAGCAATAATGGCAATCCACGTATTTATTGCTCAAGTGCAGACTGGATGGATCGCAACCTGTTCAATCGTGTTGAGGCATGTTTTCCAATTGAAGACCCAGCATCGAAAAAACGTATTTATCAACTTGGTTTACTTAATTATCTCAAGGATAATCAACAGGCATGGTTGTTACAGGGTGATGGTGTGTGGGAACGAGCCAAACCTGCCGCTGGTGAAGAACCCCATAATGCACAGCAGACTTTGCTGGATGCAATTAAATAATGGATAGTGTCGTTCCAGCATATACCATTTTGGTGTGCTGGAACATTCTGCAATTAAACAGGCAAGCAGGCCTTTAAACAGGTTCTTCCAGCCTCGGATTGAACCGTAAGATGTCCACCCAGCCGTTCCAGACGTGTTTGCATACTTCTTAGCCCAACACTCATTCCCGCATTCTGAACCGCTTCTACATCAAAGCCAATACCATTGTCTTCAATGTCCAGTACCAGTTGCCCATTGGAGAAAAACAGGGCGCATTTTACCGATGTTGCCTGACTATGTTTCAGGATATTGGTCAGGGCTTCTTCTGCGACCCGAAGCAATGTTAAACACACCAGCGGAGTTGGCTGTTTTTGCCATGATTCAGGAAAAGACCATTTTGTTTTGATGTTCAGCTCATCAAACAGTTGGGTGAAACGATAGCGTAAAGGTGCCCCCCATAAAATGGGTGTGTCAGGCACTTTGGCACCTGTACTTGAACCACTGTCAATCACCTGCCGCAAATCGTCCCTTAGTATTTTGAGCATGGATAAAAACTGCTGATTGCTGAGATTGGTCTGGCTTTGGTCTACTGTGACCATTGAACGGACGAGGGAACCACCCAAACCGTCATGTAAATCATGGGCAAGTTGTAAACGTTCCTGTAGTTTGGCATTGTCCAGTTCAAGCTCATGCTGGGTATTGAGAGAAAGTGTCAGTTCATTTTGGGCTTCAAGAATATTTTGTTTGAGTGTCTGGTTAAAGTTTTCAATTTCTCTTAAATTTTTGGCTAAACGTAACGCTAAAATAATTGCAATCAATAATGTAGTTAAAGGTGCAGTATAAGGCATCCAAATAAAACCATCGACTTGATTAAGTAAAAATAAAGCATCATGAATACTTACAAGGATAAAAAATATAAATACAAAAGCAAGTAAATAGGCTTCCAATAATTTGGAACGATAGGCGATCCATTGATAGCTGATAAAGTTCAATAATAAAATCAGTACGCCAAGAAAAAAAGTTGTAGGGATAAAATTATATAGGGCTGGATCTGGTAGCACGATTGCCATACTGCTTGCAATCAACAACAGCAATAATAATATTTTTTCTAAATGTGGAAATTTTTGCTGTGCCAAACGCCATGCATAAAAACAGGAAAAAATACTATACGCAAAAAAACAAACCACACTAATACGGGCAATTTCTAAGGTGGTTAAACCAAATGGAGCATCTAACAGTACTATATTGGTCATCACCAAACTCCACGCACCTGTGGTTAATGCAAACCAACCGAATAACTGGTCTTTGCGATGGAACAGCCATACCAGAAGTGCAATAGTACTGAGTGCTAAAGAAAAAATGAGATTAAAGAACATTAATACACGTTGCTGATTCCAAAAGGTCTGAAATTTAGGCATAACCTGATCGGCTGTTCCCAATACGACATTTCCGACTCCAGAACCTTGGGTCATTACGCCAACGACCCGAATCCAGAAAATATTTTCACCCTGTTTGAGACTGGATGCAGGCATATTCCAGTAGCGGGGCATGTTCCAGCTACGGGATAGAGGTTCAACCAGAGAGTGATCTTGCCAAACTAAATCATCATTCAGATAAAGCTGTCCCGCCATATTGATATTGCTGATCACTAGAGTTATTGGTAATGGATTAAGCTGAGAACATTGATAGTTCCATTTCACCTGATACCACACATTTCCCGAATAACCTTTCCAGTGTGATTCAATTAAATCAGGAAATCGCCTAATTTTAATCCAGCCTGTCGTTGGACGCTGAACCCCATCCTGTCCAGTTGCTTTTGCTACCTGTATCGATTGGATGCTTGCTATGCATTGGGAATGATCTGATAATGAAAGCCCAGCAAAAACATTTTGCCCTGACAAGAGTAGCCCGCACAACCATAGAGATTTGATAAAAAAATTTATAAAATACCCATTGAGCGTGCTGTATTGATAGCCTTTGACCTGCTGCTGACCGAAAGTTTTCGGTAAATATGTTTGATATGGCATTCGATTGTATATTTTGATAAATGAAGAAAATCAGCGATTTCTCGGTTGGTCATTCCCTGAGCAACCAGTTGGAGAATTTCAAATTCCCGAGTTGAGAGTAAATTATTTTGTTCTGCCGTCGCCACATCTTTTACTTTTTGTTCAAATGGAATTTTTGACAAAATTTGTTGGGCAATAAATGGGTCAATGGGTGCTCCACCACGTAATATACTACGAATTGATAACATGATTTCGAAATCATCCCGTTCTTTTAAAAGATAACCAGTTGCGCCCGCCTGTATCGCTTTTAAAATAGTTTCCTGCGTACTCCATGCCGAGATGACCAAAACAGGTGAGATCTCATCGGTCTGTCTTAAATTTTCTATAAAATCAATACCATTACCATCGGGTAAACCGAGGTCAACTAATGAAAAGGAAATTGGGTACTGTTTAAGCATGTCTATTGCCTGAGATAAGGTCTGGGCAAAAATAAGAGCGTCTTCTGCATAGCCAATTTCTAACAGTATTCTTTTTAAACGCTGTTGCATGATTGCATCGTCTTCCAGAATAAAGACAGGTACAGGCAAGATCAACTCAGTTTGAGATACATGAACCATAATAAGACTTAAAAAGTGATTCCCAGTTTCTAGCATAGGCAGAATACAGGGTTTTTGCTATCACTGTAATTTGGTATTTTAGGTTTTATTTTGACAAAATTTGTCATTTTGAGCGCATTTATTTCCCATAAAATTTTCAGTGATTACCTATATAATCTTTGTTCAGAATTAATTACCATTTAGTAAAAATACCAGTTTTCAGTGATAGACGAAGTTATTTAGGATTCGTTAAATTATTCTTTCTTTATTGTTTGGTTGGGAAAGATATAAATAATTAAGATTTAAAAGGATTTTATAAAGATGGCTGAATTAAAAAGCTATTTTTAAGGATTACTTAATACTGGGGTAGTAATAAGTAAAGAATGGAAGTTCTATATTATTTCTACAGGATTGCAGATCAATATATTGGCATTTTAGGGGAAAATACAATGTCTGATCAGTTGAGAATCATGGATCGTATCATGGTTTGCTATAAACCTTATTTGGGACAGCAAAATCGTTGTTCCTTAAATTTTAAAAACTGGAAATTACCTAAGGCAGGTAAACTAAAATTTAAAATTATTGTACCTGATGGATGCTCGTTGCCACATTTCAACTTAAGACAGGAAAGAATCGTTGGTTCTGATCAGGTACTTTGTGAAAATCTTTGGGATGGTAAGGAAATTGACCTAAAGGATAAAAAAATTAGGCAAGGAAAGCGAAAGGTGTATGTTGAAACAATTAATCCATTTCACAAGATCAGTTATATGATGTTGCAGGAAAAAAACCAACTTAGGGAATTTAAGGAAATATTGCAATATGAAATTATTGTATATATTGAATACTAAATACTGACTTTAATGGATATAAATAATTTCTATAAATTTAATTTGTCTTAATGATTTTGATGTGAAACCTTAATATAAAAACTATTTCCTTTCTAAATGCTAATTTTTAGTGATAGGGAATTTAATATAGATATTTTAAACTCTTTACTTTTTTATAGGCTTTATTTATAAACCCGTCTACTCAGGATGAACCTAATGTTAGATCAATTTAGGTTGATAGAAAGTATAACAGTTTTTTAGATTTTATAGCGGAAAAGGAAATAGATATTTCACTAATTTTATGTATTGGAATATCCTCAAAAAGGGGAAATTGAAATTCAAAAATTATTTTACCAAACGGATGTCTATAGTTATATGCAGAAAGTGGCTGAATGCTTTAACTATCAAGGTGCTATGTGACTAATTCACTTACCATTGGTGGCGCATTTATCAAGGAAGAGAGTTCTGGTGGTGTAGGCGTTGGTTTTGGGTGGTAAAATTTAAAGCATAAAGTGGAAAACCCGTTCAATTGAACGGGTTTTTTTAATTCAAATGTTTTAATGGGTCTTCATTTCCAACACTAATTGATTAATCAGGTCGGCTGCTTCCAGTTCCCGAATCTGTCCCACATTCATGCCAGCCCAGAATGCACCATAACTAGGATCATTGTGCTGACTGGCAACACTGATCAATTGTTTAGTTATATCATAGGCATATGGATACTCGGGTAATTCTGGGCGGTTGGGCGCATCAATCTGGGTATGCCATGTGCCCAGCAGTCCACGGGCTGGACGACCTGATAAACTGGCACTGAGCTGGGTAATATTTTGGCTGAATAATGCCTTACGATAGGCTGCATTGGCATTTGAGCTTCTGCACTGTACAAAAGCCGTTCCCAATTGTGCAGCGGAGGCACCTTGCTTAAACATCAATTTGGCCTGATCACCATTCATGATTCCACCAGCAGCCACCACTGGGCGTTTGCAGTGTCTGCTAATCAACTGGACTAGATGACTGGTTCGAATCGATGCATCAAAATGTTTGTTAAAAATACCACGGTGTCCGCCAGCCTCAATACCCTGTGCAATAATAATGTCGATTCCTGCCGCCTCAATCTGTTGTGCCTCGATCAGATTAGTAGCAGAAACCATGGTGACAATCCCTGCATCTTTGAGTGCCTGAATCTGGTGAGGATGGGGAATACCAAAATGAAAACTCACAGCTTTGGGACTTGTTTCCAGCACCACATTTAAAAAATCATCATTGTCTAAAAAGCTTGGATAAATGCATCGCAACTTGGTCGGTGGTTCGGCACCAAACTTGGCAAATTGAGGTCGTACATATTCAATCCACTGTTGGGCTTTTCGTTCATCGAGCTGTTCAGGTTGGTGACAAAAGAAATTGACCTGAAAGGGTTTATCCGTAAGTGCCTGTGTTTTTAAAATCTCAGATTTTGCCGTTTCTGGCGTATTTGCCCCCAATCCCAAAGAACCAAACGCGCCTTGGTTAGAAACTTCAGCGGCCAGTTCAGGCGTTGATACACCTGCCATAGGTGCAAGAAAAATAGGGTGTTTTATTTCTAGTAATTCTAGGATTGACATCATTATATTCTCACTTTGCTTTTAGTCACCATAACGCAAAAACAAAAACGCTTGCAAATAATAACCAGTATTTAATTATTGAATATACATAATATTTATTCCTGAAAAAAATAATGGTTTTAAATGGTTGAGACATTAAATAAAGACCCCACCCAACTTGAGAAAGCCATGGCTAAAATGCCCCATAACATAATGCGCAGACCGCCTTTGAGCATTGAGGTATGCGCAAAATAGCTGGAAAGTGCACCCAACAGCCCTAGTGAAATAATGCCTGTCACCAAAACGGCATGGGCAATAAAAGTGTCTGGACTGAGCAGGATGGCCAGCATGGGGAGGGCGGCGCCGCATGAAAAGGAGGCGGCAGAAGAAAGTGCTGCCTGAACAGGATTGGCGGCAGTATTTTCATGAATGCCAATTTCATCTCGGGCGTGGGCACCCAGCGCATCATGTTCAGTCAACTGTTTGGCAACTTCATGTGCCAGTTCAGGGTTTAAGCCACGTGAAATATAAATCTGGGTGAGTTCACCAAGTTCCGCAAGGGGATTCTTTTCAAGCTCTCTGGCCTCAAAACGCAGGTCTGACTTTTCAATATCCTCCTGTGACTTAACGGAAATATATTCTCCAGCAGCCATTGAGGTTGCCCCAGAGATCAGCCCTGCAATACAGGTAATCAATAGGGTATGTGAACTGGCACCACTGGCAGCCATGCCCATAATCAAACTGGTCACGGAGATGATGCCATCATTTGCACCAAGCACAGCGGCACGTAACCAGCCTGAGCGTTGTATAACATGAGGTTCTGCATGATGGGAAAAAGACATAATTCGGCTCTTATAAAAATAATGAAACAAGTCTCAAGTCCATTATGAAAAATCATTTTTATGAAAATTTTATCAATGATTCATCCACTTAACTTAGCTATAAAATAACTTATTTTAACGATACGATAACGGTGACTTCGTTATAATATGTGAATGGTTTAACACTTTTATTTAGATTAAATCGATTTTTTATAACTCACCCTGTTGCTATTTTTAGTTGAGATATTAGATGAACCATTCGAAAAAAAAGCGTATTCATCATTCATTCTTCATCTTGGCCCTCGCTTTCTCAGCCCAGCAGGCGATGAGTGCTGAACCTGATTTCGTTAAAGATGGGGATGCCGCCTATAAACCAGGCAATCCCATTTATGATCGTTGGGATCAGTTCTATAAAATTGAACAGAGCCAGCCAGAAAACGCTGAAAAAATCCTGATTGAACTTGGGCAACTGACTCCACAGGACATAAAGGTCTGGAAAAGCCTGACCTATTTGCAGATTCGTTTGAACAAGCAAAATGAGGCGATTCAGAGCGTCCGTAAGGCTGAACAGCTTGCACCGCAGGACGATCAGCTTAAGCTACAGGAAGCTTATCTACTTAATCAACAAAAAAGAAATCAGGAGGCATTGGAGATTTTCCAAAACTTATCCAGCTCTTCAGATGTGGAAATTGCGGCTAAATCCCAGCAGGCTGTACAAAACCTGAGTGGTTCGGTGCTGAAGCCAATCTTTAAGGATATTTATTTCGCGCCATCCTATGAATCCCGTTATGACGACTTTATTTTTCCATTAAAAATGCGCTATGGAAGAAATCTGGATAATGGTCGGGCACAGGTTTATGGCTTTTTAAACCTGAACCGTGACACAAAATCAAAGGGTGGGGTACGTCCAGAAATTATTGATGAGAATGCGGTTACGGTGGGTGTGGGAGCCAATTACCAACCTTGGGAAACATTACCCATTCGGGCATATTTGGAAATTGGTGGGAGCTATGACCTGATTGACCGTAATCGGGATAAATTCCGTGAAAGCGTGGTGGGTGGTCTTGCAGGCTATCAGGAATGGTATGTCAATCCCCCGATAGAGCAGAGTAACGTTTGGAATGATTATTTTACCGACCTGTATGGCAATGTTGCCAGTTATTCCCGTGAAGACTATAACGTGATTGCTGACCTGAGATTGCGTTCGGGCTTTAATCTGTACCGTGGTGAAACAGGTACGGTGCAGGCCTATGGCAAACTACATGCCTTGGCTGACTCCAAAAATGAAAATTACAACAATTTATTTGAATATGGTGCGGGCATCGCATGGCAACCATTTAACTATGCTCCAGTCAAGTTGCGTGTAGAACGTCTATATGGACACTATTTTAATGGTGGTCTGGATGATGGTAAGGATAGTTATAACAATACGCGTACTGAACTGGTGTTTTATAAGGATTTCTAAGCATGAAAAAACTGATTTCGATTGTCTTTGGTACACGTCCAGAACTGATCAAACTTGCTCCAGTGATTCTATTGGCGCAACAGGATGACCGTTTTAATGTTGAAGTGATTTTTACAGGGCAACACGATGAACTGGTGCGTGACGCGATTGAGTTCTTCAATATCAAAATTGATCAACGTTTAAAAATGATGAATGCTGGACAGAGCCTAAATCAGTTACTCATTCAAGGGTTAGGTCAACTGGAAAATATCTTTACTGATGGTCAGCAGCGTGATGCAATCATCATTCAGGGGGATACCACCACCGTGCTTGCCGCTGGGCTGGTGGCATTTTCCATGAAAATTCCTGTGGCGCATGTCGAGGCGGGGCTGCGTTCTTTTGATCTGGACCACCCATTCCCTGAGGAGGGAAATCGTCAACTGGTTTCCAGAATTACCCGATGGCATTTTGCACCCACAGCACAATCCAGAAAGAACTTGCTGGAAGAACATATCGCTGATGATGCCATTACCGTAACAGGAAATACCGTTGTTGATGCCGTCTATTTAGGGCGGGAACTGATTCAACAGCAAGCGACACAGCACAATTATCTGCAACAGCATGGTTTAGCTTTTCCAGCCAATGCCCGAGTAGTGCTGATTACGGCGCATCGTCGGGAGAATTTTGGTGAGGGCATTCAGAATATCTGTAATGCGGTGGAACATTTGGCGAAAAAATATCCAGATGTTCATTTTGTTTGGCCTGTGCATTTAAATCCAGCGGTGCACGATGTAGTGCAGGCCCAATTTGCCGATCACGCTCAGGTGCATCTGGTGAAACCACTTGATTATCCAAGTTTGCTGGCTGTGATTGACCGTGCCGAGTTTATCCTGACGGACTCTGGTGGTTTGCAGGAAGAAAGCCCATCATTCCATAAACCTGTGTTGATCTTACGTGACACCACTGAGCGACCAGAGGTGGTGCAAGTGGGAGCGGGTATTTTGGTGGGCACAGATCAGGCCAGGATTATTGTAGAATCAGAAAAATTGCTTTCAGATCAGGCTCATTATGCTGCGATGGCAAATGTTGAGAATCCATTTGGTGATGGTCAGGCATCACAACGGATTCTGGATGTGATTGCACAATCCTCATAGGAAAATTAAATATAAGGCCTAGGGGCGAACTGTGTTCGCCTTTATCTATTCAGTGCGGTGAGCCGTAATGCAGGCGATACCACAATGCAACACTGTAAACGTTAAAACGGTTCATATAATGGGGACCATCAAAAATATAAACTTTTTGGCCCTCATAAGCTTTCAACTGCTGGATGATTTCCCAGGGATAGGCTGGGCGAAAGGTCCCTTTTGAGGTTGGGCGAAAGGCTTCCAAAACAATAATGATGTGGTCTTTGCCAAATTCCTGCTGGAGTTGATTCAGTATTTCCCGTGCCTGTTGCGGTGAGCGTGTACCCACGCCCACACCATCCTGAAAAAACACCCCTGTATCTTTGGGCAGCCAGCTTTTAAGCCACATATCTATATGTTCAGGAGTTGTCTCTCCACTATAAATACTGATCCACATTGGTTTAGGCAGGCTTTCAATTGCCTGGGCAAGTCGATGTACACCTAACCATGTGGGGTCGGCCTCAACAGGAAAGTAGTAACCTTTTAGGGGAACGGGCTGGGCCTTGCTGATAATCGATTGCGATTCCTTGCCGAGACGTAACACCTCAGCACGGGCTGTTCTTTCATTATATTCACCCGCCAAACCGAGAATAATATGTTGTGCCCATGCGTTCTGACTGAGCTGTTTCAGGTTGATGTTTCTTTCCCATTTGCTAAAACCTGTGTCATGGTCAAACCATGCCTTTGACTGCACCACTGACCATTGTGGGATAAAAGTCGAAACACCCAGCAGGTGCCAATTGCCTGAGGGTGGGGTGCTGGCCAAGTCAGGTTGCCAGAAAATACCTTCAATCTGGGGAGGCTGCACTTCTGACTGCATCAGGTGCATGCAACCTCCTAAAAACAACAAGGCTGATAATATTATAAGTGTTGTTCTAATCCGCCTTCTTCTGATCATGAGGTCGTTTGCGCCAGTACCAAAGCAAAATTGCCACAATCATGATAGCAGAGATTATAACGATCAGTATAAAGAAAGAAGATTGCTGTACCAGAGGCGCTTTTTGGTTGCCAATAATAATTTTTTGCAGCGTAAAGATCTGCCCATTTTCTGCCACTAGAATTTTACTGACATTATTCGGAATATTCGGTTGAACCTTGTCCCAAAGTCTGGTGAAGTTTTGCGCACCTTCAACCGAATCGGTAATCACATCGAAACGCTGGTTGTGGACATTGACCAGAAAACCACGTGCAGCCGCAGGTGCATAAATAATGTCGGGATGCATGAGAATCTGTTGACGGTAGATATTCGGATTTACCCGAATATTCAGGACTTCTGGTTTTGAATTGTCAAATTTAACCAGATTCAATGGAACAGGGTCATTGGTCATCAGCATCTTTTTAGCAGCCTGACTGATGGCGATCGCCATTTCCAGACTGCCTGGATTGCCGTCAATTGCAATGGTCGGGTGAGTGGCAAAGCTCATGGACAGGGAGGCCACCCCATTCTTGATTTTATGCGGCAGTTTCACCGTCGATTTCTTGGTGTCAATCCATAAAGAACCTTTGGCGGTAGGCAAACACTGGGAGTTGACAATCACCGAGTTTTCCAGCTTCATGCTAAAGGTGGTATTGTCAGAAATGGTTTTGGCAAAGTAGTTAAACTGTCGGTTGACTGGGTCTGATTCCAACTCCGCCGTTTTCAGGCTGCCTGCAAGACCACCATCAATCCAGGTGGTGATATTGGAACCCTCCAGTAAGCCACTTTGAACCCGCAAGGCAATCTGGCCCTGTAAAATATCAGTGGGTTGCCAAACTGCTGGGAAGTTTAGAAACAGGTTCTTGTCCGCCTGATTGAGCCTGAAATCCTCAATACCCAAGTCTGCAAGGGTTTTGATCTGTTTTAGTTTTGCCCAGTTCGGTGCAGCTAGTTTATTAGGAAGAAATGTGGCCGATGTGTCGAGCTGTTTTAGATACTCAGGATTGAGCAGACCATTAATGGCGGAAGCGAGCTTTTCAGGCTGGTCATATTGAATGCGCAGGGTTGGAATTTCATTTTGCGCGCTGATTTCCACCAAGGTGCCGTTTGGCAGTGGTGTGGCGGAACGGCTGATTTCAATAAAGAAGTTGGCTGCCTGATCCGCAGGTGCACTCTGTTCATACCATCGAATTGGTGTTACAGGTGTCCATGCGTTGATCAAACGACCCAGCATGGTGGCCTCAGCCATATTGGCTGAGTTGAACTTGAGCACACCTACAAAAGGCGTTGGGCGTACAATCTGCGGATTAAATAATGCATCGGGCAGGTCTTTTAACTTATAGACAGGTCGATGGCGTAGATAATCCATTTTTGAATTGGTTAAGTAAGTCACCTGATCAACATCCTCACTACAGAATGTTGTACGGTCAGCGGCGGGTGATGTCGGTGGTGAATACTGCTGTAAAATAAAGTCCAGGCGGTGGAAGCCACTTTCGCTGGCGGGGATGTTAAAACTTAACTCGCCCGCACCATTCAGGGTGGTGTTATAGATCAGCTTGTCATCATACTTGACCAGCAAGGTGGTGAAGTGCTCAGTTGAGTATTCACTGCTAAAGCGGATGCTTTGCCACTCCGAACCTTTACCAACATAGAAGAAATGGGGCTCTATCGTATATTTATTGGATGTGTTGATGTTGTCAAAGGTCCATGTGTTCCATGTATCCGCAGAGCTCAACACTGGCAAAGAGAGGGTGGTGCTTGCCAAAAGAATACTGAGGATATGGTGGCGTAAGGTATTTTTCTTCATTTATTTTCTCTCTTTGCTACGTTCAGTTTTGTACCATTGCAGGGAGTTGCCTTGAATCTTATTTTTCAGCATGTCGTACGCCGCTTTAAAAACAATAAACAGGAAGATTTGGGAATAGGTGACATAGGATAAAACCGAGAAGAAATACAACTGGGGTTTGGCCCGTTCCAGTGAAAGCGTGAACCACATTTGCGCCACATATAGGCAGAACGACATTCCCCAAAGCAGGGTAAATGGACCTGCAACGCTAATCCCCGCAATACCAAGCAGACCCAGGGTTAAGGTGATGTGACTCCAGATCAGTGCGGGCACGAACAGGACGTAGCACATAATGTTGTTAAAGATTTCGATACCAATAGGAAATGGTTTCCTCAGTGCAATCGGCAGATACTTGCTGGTGACATAAAAATTGCCCTGAGTCCAGCGTGAACGCTGCTTGATGAACACGCTCAATGAGGGAGGGTCCTGCTGCCAGCCCACCGCATAGGGCACCCACTTAATCCGCTTTTGCCCCAGAAAAATCCTGAAGCTCATTTCAGTGTCATCCACCAGCGATTTTTCGTCAAAACCGCCCAGTGTTTCCAGCGCATCACGCCAAATGACGTAGTTGGTTCCCATCAGGGTGGAAAGCTCAAAACGTTGCCAGCGGCCACCCTGAAAAATCCACTGGAAGAAAATAAACTCAATCGCAATAAAGCGGGTCAGGATGCTGTCCCGCCAGTTCCGTGTCCTGACCTTGCCATTGACTGCAACCAGTTTTTTATCTGCCAGCAGGGTTTGGGCGAGTAGCCGAACGCAATTGGATTCTGGCGTGCTGTCAGCATCATAGACCACAATCAGTTCACCCTTTGCGTGCGGCAAACCATTGTTTAAGGTTCGTGATTTGCCTTTGCCCCCCATACCTTTGGGCACATTGACGATCTTGATGCAGGGATAAATGGCCGCCATGCGTTCGGCAATTTCCAGTGTATTGTCCTTTGAACCATCATTGATCAGCAGCACTTCATAGGCATGTGCGGGATAGTCCTGCTGGGCAATGGCATGTAGGGTGTCTTCAATGACCACGCCCTCGTTATAGGCGGGAATCAGGACACTTAACACAGGCCATTGATCAGGAACAGGCATATTTTCCAGTTCCTTTGCCGCATTTTTTGAGTATTTCCATGCCTGAAAACTAAGCCATGCCCAAAATGCCTGGGGAATCCAGATGCCTAAAAAACCAAATAGGAAAAGAATGTCAATCGCGGGCATTTATTCTTCTCCTACGAATAATGGAAATGATTAGAAGGAAGAGTAAGAACCCACCAAGTAATAATGAAATCCATGAAATGGAACTACCAAAGGTGCTGAGTAAACTTGGATAATGCGCTGAAAAAATATAGTCCAGTGGAATCACCACCGTACTCATGGCAATCAGGAAATAACCAAAGGGATTGGTCTTTACCCGTTCTGGGGTACTTTGATAATCGGTGCCATTTATTCGCCAGGAAATTCCAAGGTGTGGATATTCAATATTGTTTACTGACATATCTATCGGGGGATTAATGATGACCTGATAGCCTGAACTTTGTACCGCATCGGTGGTGGCGCTATAGAAATAGTGTTGGTGGTGCTGAATGGCACGGGCGGGCAGGTCCAGGTCTCCCTCTTCATCACTCTGGACAATATAACTTCCCGCAGGCTGGGAAATCAGGTTTTCATCCCAACCTGTCTGGATGATTGCCGCAAGTGGCCTTAACCCCAGGGCGGTGGAGAAAGTGGCCTTTGCGGCAAAATATTTGGAATGTTTCATCTGGTAGATGGCAACTGGAATGGCACCCTCATTGACCGCTTTTTTAATCCTGAAATAGTCCAATACACTGAAATATTCATTGGGGAGAATCACACCTGGCTTGATGCCTTGGTCGATCAGCAACCTGAAGCTTTCGGAGTTTAACTGGTCAGCAGTGAACACAGGCCACCAGGTGGGTGGCTGTGGAAATAACTGGGCAACCGCCTGCGCAGGCTGGATCTGTGTCGAGGTTTCATCATAACTGCGTTCAATCTTGCAGTGGTAATACTGCTGGTAAAACTGTTGCAGCGTGGTGTCTGGAAAGTTGGAGGTTGCGATGAGCATTCCACAAATATTGACAATCACTGACATCAAGTTACCCCCACAGTTGGAGGTAGAGATTCCTTATGGTGTTCAATCTGTAGCTTGAGTACGCTGAGGGCCTGCAATTCCTGTATAAACTGTGGGGGAGACTGATCACCCGTAGGTTTGGCCTCATGAATCACAATACTTCTGATTTCACTCAACTGTTCATTGATAAAGTGGTAAATCACGTTGTTGTGGTCGGTGGAAAGAATGGCCATGATCTGGTTCTGGGTTTCTTTCCAGACATCCTCACCCAGCATCTCACGGATCAGCAGGGCATTGTTGATGTGGGTGGTGTAAACTGTATAGTGGTCTTTATGCGTGAGCTTTAACAGTTTTCTCAGTTCGACCTGAAAATGGTTGAGCGCCGTAAGCGGTAAAATATCATGCTGGTAATTGCGGTCGTAGCTCTGGATTGCCCGATAGGTTCTCAGCGCATTCTGGATATTATGGCGTATCGCACTCAGGAAGATTGGCGCAATGGGAATAACAAACAAAAGTAGCAACTGCCTTTCAATATAGGTTTGATTGGCCAGATCAAAAGAGAAATAAACAGCCATACCCACAAACGCGACCAAACCCAGAATAAGTGCCATTCCAATATTCAGAAAAGCACCAGAAATCAGCAAAATCAGTAACAATATCCAGCTTCCACGATAGGTTGCTGGCAACCACTCGTATGCAACAATTCCCATGAATACTTGGGCTAAAATAATCCATAAGACGAGTGCTGGTGCAGGGTTCTTTTGCATGGGGCTTATAGTTTTATTAAATCTGTTTTGTGACCAATGTAACATTATTGGATTATGGGTTCGTTAGGTTTTATGTTATTCATTTTTAGAATTTAATTGCATAAACAGTAACATACAGTTTGTTCTGTCTATATTGATATGTTAAGAAATAGAACGGGTCCGTCTCGGCAGTAGCCTTTAAATGATTATAAATATGTCTTAAAGGCCTCAATTGCCCGTGTGCGGCTGGTCTTTAAATCCACGATTGGCATAGGGTAGTCCAGATTCTGAATCATGGCATTGGCATAAGGTTCATGTATGGTTTTTGCATCCAGATCAGTGAGTTCAGGTACCCATTGACGAATGTAGTCGCCGTTCGGGTCAAACTTTAATGATTGGCTGATTGGGTTGAATACCCGAAAATAGGGAACCGCATCAGTGCCTGTGGAGGCACACCATTGCCAGCCACCATTGTTTGCCGCCAAGTCGCCATCAACCAAATGCTGCATAAACCATTGCTCACCTTTACGCCAGTCGATGAGCAGGTTTTTGCTTAAAAACATGGCGCAGATCATCCGCACCCGATTATGCATCCAGCCTGTTGCCAGTAACTGACGCATGCCTGCATCCACAATTGGAATGCCTGTGTTTCCCTGTTGCCACTGTTCCAGCGCAATTGGGTCATCACGCCACGGGATATTCTGTGTTGCGGATTGAAAGGGAAGATGTTTGGAAACCTGTGGAAAATCAAACAGGATATGCTGATAAAACTCACGCCATAACAGCTCATCCAGCCACACCTGCTGGCTTTCAGACTGGATGACAAAATCACCATGTTGTTGCCTAAACAGCGCCTGAATACATTGGCGGATAGAGAGAATGCCAATATTCAGGTAGGCTGAAAGTTGACTGGTGCCAACTTGTGCAGGGAAGTCTCGCGCTTGTTTATAGTTACTCAACCTTTCCCTTACAAACTCATCTAATAAATCTAAGGCGTATGTCTCTCCAACAGGCCAATGATCAATCATGTTTTGCTCAAGCGTTGAGGCATAGGCTTGTTGTAGGGTGGTCAGGTTGGCTGGGTTAAAAAATGAAAAATCCTCTGCAAGCGGTTGCTGAGCGTCAGGCAATGGATAACACTGCGGCAATCCATGTTGTAAACGCTGATAACAGGTTTTCTTGAATGCCCCAAAAACCTGATAAGGCAGGTTGGACTGATTGCGAATGGAACGGATCGGGAATAATGTACGGTCATGAAACAGGAGCAGTTCTTTTTGCTGCTGGTTTAATACTTCCTGTACATCATGGTCACGCTTTAATTCATTTACGCCCAGTTCAATATTGGCATAGACATTGCCGATATTTATGCGCTGGATAAGGTCCGTAAAAAAGTTGGCCACATCTTTCCATAGAGGAATATGCTGGATGATTAATGGGATGTTAAGGGTATCAAGCTGCTGTTTTAATTGTTGTAGCTGGCGGAGATAAAACTCGATCTTGATGGGGGCATCGTCATGTTGTTGCCATTGTTCAGGTGACAGAATCACCAGTGCCATACACTGACCAGCCTGCATTGCATGCCAAAGTGCAGCATGATCATGGATTCTAAGGTCCTGACGAAACCAGATCAGTTGATAGGCATGGGACATAGGCAGAATATCAAGAGAAGAGAGTCCCATTGAAGTTAAGCGATTTTTCTATTTTATAAAAGTATCAGGCAATAAAAAAGCAAAGCCGAAGCTTTGCCTTAATCAATTCATTTAAAAATGAATTAGTGGTGGTGACCACCTGCACCGTGAACGTGGCCGTGATCAAGCTCTTCTTGAGATGCATCACGAATTTCAATGATTTCAACTTCAAAAGTCAGGTCTTGACCAGCAAGTGGGAAGTTTGCGTCAACGATCACATTGTCGCCTTCAATGGCCTTAACAGTTACGATTTGAACGCCATCATCAGTTTGTGCCTGAAACTGCATGCCAGGCTGTATGTTGTCCACGCCCTGGAACATTTGCGCTGGAACTTCTTGAACTAAGTCTGGATTGTATTCGCCATAACCTTCAGCAGCTGGAACATTTACAGTAAATTTCTCACCTACAGTTTTACCTGTAAGTGCATTTTCTAAACCAGGAATGATGTTGCCCGCACCGTGCAAATATGCAAGTGGTTCACCTTGAGATTGATCAAGTGTTTCACCCTCAGCGTTTGTTAAAGTGTAGTGGAATGAAACCACGTGGTTATTTGCAATAGCAGTCATGTTTTGAATCCATGTCATCAATAGTTTTAACTGTATATCATAAAGTGAAAAATAGCTTTTGTTGACTATTTTCCACTTTTTGAAACGATTTAGTTATAAATAGGAGCGAAATTTAAAATTTCAACTCAATAGAGCTTAATTTTTGGACGTACACGACGAGTCAGAAAATCTTTGACGGTGAGTGCCCCAGCCTGGGTGTAGCCATGAATATTGGCCTGATGCAGTCGGTACAGGGAAACATACATGGTTTTGGCAATAAATCCCTGTACGCTGACATCACCAAGCAATTCACCCACCGCCTGATTACGGCTCAATGAAACCAGCGATCCCTTGTCGTTAAAGGTGAACATTGGTTGTGGTGAGCCTGATAAACGGGCCGCCATCGCATCCACCAAGAAAGTTGCCTGCTGGCTAGCAACCTGTGCGCGTGGGCCAAGCGGTGGCTGACGAGCATCCAACTGACAGTTGGCACAGTCACCAAAGGCAAACACGTTTGGATCAGAATAGGTTTGCAGCGTTGCATAAACCATCAGTCGATTGATCTTGTCACGTTTAAAATCGGTTAATGCCTCCAGAACTTTGGGTGCCTTTACGCCTGCCGCCCACACAGTAATATCGGAATGCAACACATCGCCATTGCTAAAGTAGACATTGGAGTCATCAACCTTTTGCACCTTATGCTCGGTCAGAATCTCAATGCCCATTTTCCTGAGTTGCTTGGCACTATGTGCTGCGGTTTTTTCATTCAGTGCAGGCAGGATGCGGTCAGATGCTTCGATCAATGTGATTTTGACCTGTTTCGGATCAATCTTCTTTAAGCCATAACGATAGAAGTTTTTGGTGGTTTCGATCAGTTCAGCCGCCAGTTCCACACCTGTGGCACCCGCACCCACAATACCGATGTTTAGGGCACGTTCAGTGGAATGGTTTTGCGCTTCAATGTAGAGGTGGAATAAATCCTGCTGGAAAATATCCGCCTGTTGGCGACTGTCAAGGAAATGGCAATATTCACGTACACCCTCAGTACCAAAATCATTCGATACCGAACCCACCGCAAGCACCAGGGTATCGTAACTCAGGCTTTGAATCAGTGGCGTGTGTTCTTTGGAAAGCTGGGGAGGTGAGATGGTAATCTGTTTTTGATCCTTGTTGACATCCAGTAGGGTGCCAAGCACGAACTCAAAATGATGCTTTTCCGCGTGGGCAAAGTAATTGGTCTGTTCTTCGTGGGGATTGAGGGAGCCAGCGGCAATTTCGTGGAGCAGGGGTTTCCAGATGTGGGTGAGGTTTTGGTCAACCAGCGTAATTCTGGCTTTCTTTTTCCTGCCAAAACGTTCACCCAGTTGGGTCGCAAGTTCCAAACCACCTGCGCCACCACCCACGATCACGATATGATGTAAGGTTTTGCTCATGATGAGCCTCATTATTTTTGTGAAAGGATGACTGGATTATGCCATCCTTGCATACAAGGCTGTATGGTAAATCTTGAGCAAAATAGTCTGTTTTTAACCTTGATTTAGTGGGTAGAGTTTGGCAGTCTTGGAAGAATCCTGTGTTGAAAATAACGAAAACAGGTTTGCAAACCAGATCATGACTTTTTGAAAAATACTTGCTTCCTCAATCTGTACATCATTTTCAATCTGTAAACTACGGATCAACTGGTTATTTTGGTAGATCGACACGGTTGCCAGATTCATGACCTGGGTTAAAGGTGCAGTCAAATGCTGTTCATTCAACTCAATGTTGATATGGGTATTGGTGGTTTGCAGTGGTTCAACTGTGCTGACCTGCTGGTTTGCATCAACTAGATGGATGCGCTGGGTCAATAAATCAAAACTATTCAGGTCAATTGGCGTTGCCTGATCATATAAGGATGTGGTGACAATAGTCGGTTGCTTGGTTTCGACCTTAAACATTTTTAGGGTGGACTTAATCACAGGCAGTTCAGCAATCAGTCTTTGCTTTGGAATGACTTCCTCATCACGGGTATAGGTATAGGCTAGGTCCATCAGCTTGTGCGCGACTTCGGCGCGTTTAACCGCACTCGGGGTACCTAACACAACCACGATCAAACGACGTTTATCAACGTGTGGATTAAAGGTTGGACGTTCCGCAGTCAAGGCCAGATTATAGCCAGCAGCCTTGGTATAACCTGTTTTTAGACCATCTGAGGTAGGGTCAAGTTTTAATGCAAAATTGGTGGCATGGTGAAAACGCTGGTTATAGCTAAAGCTTGGCATTTTTGAATAATGTAGATATTCAGGTGTTTGCTTGACGATGGCCTTTGCCAGCAAGCCTAGATCTGCCGCAGTTGAATAATGGTCAGTCATGGTGATGCCAGCAGGATTGCTGAAATGGGTATCTTTCATTCCCAAGGCCTGTGCTTCCCGATTCATGCGGGCAACAAACTCAGGCACACTGCCTGAAATCTTTTCCGCAAGGGTGACAGCGGCATCATTGGCAGACATGACGATTAAGCCAGCAAGTAACTGATCAACCGAAATCTGCTCACCCTCTTTCAGGTACATTTGCGATTCATCCCACATGACCATTTTAACCACAGGTGTCGCTGTCAGCACCTCTTCCTTACGCAATTTTCCAACTTCAATTTCCTTGAGGGTAATGTAGGCCACCATCATTTTAGTCAATGAGGCTGGGGCACGTTGTACGTGGCTATTATGTTCAGCAATGACCTGGCCTGACTGGGCATCCATAATTGACCATGCCTGCGCTTCCACCGATTCAGGTGCAATATTCAGTAAATTGGCATGGGTGAGATGGGTACAGATTAAGCTAAACAACGTAAACAGGGAGAGGATAAATTTCACGTAAACACCTTGTGCTGCCGATCCAGTGGCATGGAATGCGAAAAAAGCATGCTATGACTTTTTTGTTGAAGAATCTAGGGGCTGTTGACATTTTATATATGAATTGCGTTGTAGGCTAAAATTTCATCAGACGAGGCGTGAAACGCAGGGAATGGCTATTCCCTTGCCAAGTTTCATAACGAAGTATGAGGGAATTTTAGCCACAACCCTTTGGGACAGGGACATTTTTGTCGCTACTACGTTATGCCTTGTTTATTTAGAATGACTAAATTTCACAAGTCATGCCTTGTATCGCCTAAAAAATGTCCACTGTCGCAACCATAGATAAAGTGACAACAGCCCCCAAACTTTTGCAGACAATTAAGACATCTACGCATGACTTTGTAAAAAAATGCTAAGCTGTGTGAAGTGAGTCTTATTTTTACGATCTAAAGCTATGTTGCACTATCAAATTGAGTTCGACGATTATCGCCAACACCTTATTCATGTGACCTTACGTTTCCTTGCCAATCCCAATCAGGAGCTATGGTTGCCGACCTGGATTCCAGGCAGTTACCTGATCCGTGAGTTCTCAAAACATATTGAATCGGTTCAGGCTTCTGATGAAGCAGGGCGTTTACTCAGCATTAAAAAAACCGAGAAAAACCGCTGGCGTTTGTTCAATAACGACCATGAATTGATTACGGTTGAGTATGATGTCTATGCCTATGATTTATCGGTGCGTGGGGCGTATGTTGATCAAACCCGTTTGTATGTCAATCCTGCCTGTGTCTGTTTAGGTCTGCAAGATCAGGAACAATCACCTTGTGAGGTTGAAATTTTCCTGCCTGATGAACTCAAGCATTTCCAGATTGCCACGGGACTGCCAAGTAAAAGTCTGGTCAAGGGACGCTTCACCTTAAAAGCAGACAATTATGACCAACTGATTGACAGTCCATTTGAGCTGGCTGAACAAAGCCGTTTTAGCTTTGAAGCCAATGGCACTCCGCATGAGTTTGTGATTTCAGGCAAGCACAATACCAATTTGGATCGTTTAAAAACCGATATTGAGAAAATATGCCGTACTGAAATTGATCTGTTTGGTTCAGCACCATTTCAAAACTATACCTTTATGACCATGGCAACGGGCAATAGTTATGGCGGTCTGGAACATTGCAATAGTACCAGCCTGATCACCCCGCGTGATGATTTGCCGAAAGAGAATGAAACACAGGAACCTTCCAAAGACTATCAACGTTTTCTGGGTTTATGTAGCCATGAATATTTCCATTCATGGCTGGTGAAATTTATACGTCCTGAAAATTTTGCCCATTATGATTTGCACAAAGAGGGTTACACCAGCTTACTCTGGATATTTGAAGGTTTTACTTCTTATTATGATGACCTGATTTTGCTGCGTAGTGGGGTGATTTCGCAGAAATCCTATCTGGATTTATTAAAGGCACAGATTGACCGCTATTTGCAGAATCCAGGACGTCTGCTCCAGTCTGTTTCAGAGTCCAGTTTTGATGCATGGATCAAGTTCTATCGTCAGGATGAAAACTCAAACAATGCAGGCACCAGTTACTACAACAAAGGCAGTCTGGTGGCGCTTTGTCTGGACTTGGGGCTGCGTTTGCGTGGTTCAAACCTTGATGTCTTGATGCGTCGTTTATATGAAAATACCCAAAAGGGTATACAGGTCAATGAACGCACCATTTTTGAGTTATGTCATGAGCTGACAGGGGATAACTGGGTTGAGCAAATCAATCACTTGATCAATACCACAGATGAGTTGCCGCTGGATCAGCTTTTGCCTGAGTTTGGTTTAAATTATGTCCTTAAAAATGACAAGGCGCTGCCATTTGGTTTAAAAGTCGTGGATAAGGCTGAGGGTGTGGTGATTCAGCAAGTCCGCCGTGACAGTGCTGCTGCAAAAGCTGGACTGTCTGCCAATGATGTGATCCTTGCGATTGATGGTATTAAAGCATCGGAAAAGGTTCTGGCGAAATATGCAAAACAGCAGGGAACGTTTACGGTTTATGCTTTCCGCCGTGATGAGCTGTTGCGGTTTGAAATTTCGGGTGGAGAAAACGCACTAACCACCATTGAGTTGAAAATTGAAGATCAGAATAAACTTGATCGTTGGTTGAAAGTTTAATCCCCATGAAAAAGGCACTGTGAATCAGTGCTTTTTTTATGATTATTTAAAATGCATATCTGTAGCACCATAGAAATGGTCTGAATACAGGTGTGCTGTTCATCTTGCAAGGTGGCGTATTGCTAAAGTTGAGGGCTTGGCATCTAGATTGTTTTTACCATGACCAAAGTCATATGTTGTTCATTAAACTTTGTTAGTGTCGTACTCATACTAAGGCATTATGTTTATTTGTTTGCGAAATGGTAAATTTAAAGATCTCATTTAAGCTGAAACGGTTTTGTGTTTGAAAAGCCAAAACTTCATGTGAGGTGGCTAAACATAGCTGCAACTTTTATAGAGTTTTGTAGTATTTTTTTTCGAAATGTCGTTATCACTCGATATTGCGTTGACTGAGATGCGATGAGGGCCGATACTCTCAGGGTTTTATTTAAGCACATCGGTTCTCAAAGACTGGGCCAAAAGCTCGGTTCTTCACAACTAACATTTAACACAAGGGGCTATATATGGCTGGTGGAAAGTCAAAAATCATTTACACACTGACTGATGAGGCGCCACTACTGGCGACCTACTCTCTACTGCCGATCATTGAGACCTTTACTAAGCCAGCTGGCATTGAGATCGTTAAAAGCGACATCTCTGTAGCCGCGCGCGTGCTCGCAGAATTTTCGGACTACCTAAGCGACGAGCAGAAAGTGACCAATAACCTTGCGGAGCTTGGACGTCTCACGCAGGATCCAGATACGAACATCATCAAACTTCCAAATATCAGTGCTTCGGTTGCCCAGTTGGTGGCATGCATCAAGGAGCTTCAGTCAAAAGGCTATGCGATTCCTGATTATCCAGAGAATCCAGTGACTGAAGAAGAAAAGGCAATTAAAGACCGCTATGGTAAATGTCTCGGTTCAGCAGTAAATCCAGTATTGCGTGAAGGGAACTCTGACCGTCGTGCGCCTGCTGCGGTAAAGAACTATGCCAGAAAGCATCCGCATTCAATGAGCGAATGGAAACAGTGGTCACAAACCCACGTTTCACACATGGAAGAGGGCGACTTCTATCATGGTGAAAAGTCGATGACACTGGATCATGCACGTAACGTGAAAATGGAATTGATCACCAAAACGGGTGAAACCATTGTCTTGAAGCCAAAAGTGGCGTTGCAGGATGGTGAAATCATCGACTCAATGTTCATGAGTAAAAAAGCGCTGTGTGAATTCTATGAGAAGCAACTGGAAGACTGCCGTGAAGCAGGCATCCTGTTCTCACTGCACGTAAAAGCGACCATGATGAAAGTGTCGCATCCAATCGTGTTTGGTCACTGTGTCAAGATCTACTATAAAGATGCATTTGAAAAACATGGCAAGTTATTTGACGAGTTGGGAATTAACGTCAATAACGGTATGGCAGGCCTTTACGAAAAGATCGCGACCTTGCCAACCTCGCTTCGTGAAGAAATCATTGAGGATTTACATGCATGTCAGGAACATCGTCCGCGCTTGGCAATGGTTGACTCTGCCAAAGGCATTGATAACTTCCATTCTCCAAATGATGTGATTGTGGATGCGTCCATGCCTGCAATGATTCGCGGTGGTGGTAAAATGTGGGGTGCTGACGGCAAGCCTTACGACTGTAAAGCGGTGATGCCAGAATCAACTTTCGCACGTATCTATCAGGAAATGATCAATTTCTGTAAGTGGAACGGTAACTTTGACCCTAAAACCATGGGGACTGTGCCAAACGTGGGATTGATGGCGCAAAAGGCGGAAGAATACGGTTCACACGACAAGACTTTTGAGATTCCAGAAGCGGGCATTGCCAACATCACTGACCTTGATACAGGTGAAGTGTTAATGACCCAGAACGTTGAGCAAGGTGATATCTGGCGTATGTGTCAGGTCAAAGATGCGCCGATTCGTGACTGGGTAAAACTTGCGGTGACACGTGCGCGTAACTCTGGCATGCCAGCGATTTTCTGGCTTGACCCATACCGTCCGCACGAAAATGAACTAATCAAGAAAGTTGAAAAATACCTGAAAGAGCATGATACCGATGGTCTGGATATCCAGATCATGTCTCAGGTGCGTGCAATGCGTTATACGCTGGAGCGTGTGGCGCGTGGTTTAGACACGATTTCCGTAACAGGTAACATCCTGCGTGATTACCTGACTGACCTGTTCCCAATTATGGAACTGGGTACTTCTGCCAAGATGTTGTCTATCGTTCCGTTAATGGCTGGCGGCGGTATGTACGAAACAGGTGCGGGTGGTTCAGCACCAAAACACGTTCAGCAGTTGGTGGAAGAAAACCATTTACGCTGGGATTCACTGGGTGAGTTCCTTGCGCTGGCTGTTTCTCTGGAAGAGCTTGGTATTAAAGAAGATAATGCGCGTGCAAAATTGCTTGCCAAGACTTTAGATCAGGCAACAGGCAAGTTACTGGATAATGACAAGTCTCCATCACGTCGTACTGGTGAGCTGGATAACCGTGGCAGCCATTTCTATTTGGCGTTGTACTGGGCTGAGGCGCTTGCTGCACAGGATGAAGATGCTGAGTTAAAGGCGCAGTTCACACCACTTGCGAAAGCACTGGCTGAGAATGAACAGAAGATTGTGAATGAATTCTCTCAAGTGCAGGGCAAAGCGGCTGACATTGGCGGCTACTATGCTGCTGATCCAGCAAAAGTGAATGCGGTGATGCGTCCAAGTGAAACATTCAATGCAGCGCTTGCAACTGTTTAAAAATCTAAAATACTTACTTTGAGTTGGTATTGATAAAAAGCTAGTGCCTTGGTACTAGCTTTTTTTATGGGGCTTTGAAGTGGGCTTTAATGACTAACCTAAGAAATATTAAATCTTAACGGCCATTACGATTACGGCCACGAGGCGCTTTGGTATTTGGACGTGTTGTACCATTGGTCTTGCGACGCGGTTTTTCACTTTCATCCATTTGCCAGATACGTTTAGTCCCTGACTTTTTCTTGTCACCATCTTTTTTATCAATTTCTTTCTTTTTATGCTGCATTGGCTTGCCGCCAGTACCACCTGGTTTTTTTACATAGGAACGAGAACGGTAAGGCTTATCTTCAGGCAGGTCTTTAAAATCTGGATAAAGCAGCGGTTCAATATCTGTTTGTTCACCTGGCTGCAAACCCAGACGCACTAAATCAATGGCACCAATTTTGGTACGAATCAGGCGTAAAGTTGGAAAGCCAACCGCCGCTGTCATACGGCGTACCTGACGGTTACGCCCTTCACAAATCTGCAATTCAATCCAGCTGGTCGGAATATTGGCACGGTAGCGTACAGGTGGATCACGATCCCATAACCATTCTGGTTGATCCACCTTAATTGCCTTGGCAGGCAGGGTCATGCCATCTGCCAGTTCCACACCTTTACGAAGCTGTTCAAGCGCTTCCTCAGTGACATCACCATCCACCTGAGCCAGATAAGTCTTGTATTTCTTGTTCGCTGGATTGGTGATGTACTGGTTTAACCCGCCATGATCTGTCAGGAACATGAGTCCTTCAGAATCAAGGTCAAGGCGACCTGCAAGACGCAAATCAGGATCGTGGATAAAATGGGAAAGCGTGAGATGGGCTTCATCCTCACGGAACTGTGACAGCACGTCAAAAGGTTTGTTAAATACGACAATTTTCATATAAAAATACTACTTTAAGAGTATGGGGTATTTGGTAAATGTATGCTTTTATTTTACTGAGAAATGTTATTATTTCTCATATAAATCTAAAAAGATACAAGATTGAATTACACTGAATCAGGAAGTAAAAAATCAAAGTATGCCATAAAAAACAAGGTATACATTAATCGCCAGCTACATGAGGGAGAACCTGTACAATGGGTTATCAGAAGATCGTGGTTCCTGCAGATGGTGACAAAATCACAGTTAATACAGACCTGTCACTGAATGTTCCAAATCATCCTATCATTCCTTTCATTGAAGGTGATGGTATTGGTGTGGATATTACACCAGCAATGAAGGCAGTTGTAGATGCTGCTGTTCAAAAAGCTTACGGTGGCAAACGTTCGATCGAATGGATGGAAGTTTATTGCGGCGAAAAAGCCGACAGGATTTATGGCACTTATATGCCAGAAGAAACTTTTGAAGCTTTGCGTGAGTTTATTGTTTCAATTAAAGGTCCCTTAACCACACCAGTTGGTGGTGGTATCCGTTCCCTGAATGTCGCGCTGCGTCAGGAATTGGACCTATATGTATGTGTGCGTCCAGTGCGCTGGTTTGAGGGTGTGCCATCACCCGTGCAACATCCTGAGTTGACGGATATGGTGATTTTCCGTGAGAACTCGGAAGACATCTATGCTGGGATTGAGTGGAAAGCCGATTCTCCAGAAGCAAAGAAAGTCATTAAGTTCCTGAAAGAAGAAATGGGTGTTACCAAAATCCGTTTCCCTGAGGGCTGTGGCATCGGGATCAAGCCTGTATCCAAAGAAGGTACCCAGCGTTTGGTACGGAAAGCCATTCAATTCGCGATTGATAATGACAAACCCTCTGTGACACTGGTTCACAAAGGAAATATCATGAAATATACCGAAGGGGCGTTCAAGGAGTGGGGCTATGAGCTTGCAGTGGAGCGTTTTGGTGGTCAGCTAATTGATGGTGGGCCGTGGGTAAAAATCAAGAATCCGAAAACGGGTAAGGACATTGTGATCAAGGATGTGATTGCCGATGCATTCCTGCAACAAATCCTGATGCGCCCAGCAGACTACTCTGTCATTGCCACATTGAACCTCAATGGTGACTATATTTCCGATGCACTTGCGGCAGAGGTCGGTGGTATTGGGATTGCGCCAGGTGCAAACATTGGTGGGGCAATTGCGGTGTATGAAGCCACTCATGGTACAGCACCGAAATATGCGGGACAGGATAAGGTTAACCCAGGTTCAATCATCCTTTCTGCTGAAATGATGCTGCGTGACATGGGCTGGACAGAGGCTGCTGACTTGATCATCAAGGGTGTGTCAGGGGCGATTGAGGCGAAAACTGTTACCTATGACTTTGAGCGTTTAATGCCAGGTGCGACCTTGTTGCGCTGTTCTGAATTTGGTCAGGCAATCATTGAGCATATGGGCGAATAAGTTTTTATTTGTCCTATAAGAGTGGTTTCGACCACTCTTTTTTATTCATGCTTTTATCAAGCTATTGAACTTTCAATTTCTGTCAAATGTACAGAGCTGGTCGTGTATCGTAAATTTAAAAAAATCTGTATCTATCATTTATAGACCATGTGTTCAAAATAAATTAAAAATCTTGAGAGTGCTGTGCAATGAAAATGTATCAGGTGGATGCGTTTACCAAACAACTATTTAAGGGCAATCCTGCGGCGGTGATTGTCACCGAGCAATGGCTGGATGACATCCTGATGCAGAATATTGCGCTGGAAAACAATCTATCCGAGACTGCATTTGTCAAAAAGGTGGATAAGACCAATTATGAAATCCGCTGGTTTACCCCAACGGCTGAGGTTGATTTTTGTGGCCATGCCACCTTGGCCAGTGCCTTTGTGTTGTTTAAGGATTTTACTGCTGAGAAAACCATTCAGTTTCATGTACGTAAGCTGGGAATTTTTGTGGTCAGTCAGGAAGATGATGGCAAAATTAAAATGAATTTTCCAATTCGTAGGGCTGAACTGGTGTCAGACTATCCGCAGGAACTTCGTGAGGGTCTGAGCAAGCCATTTAAGGCCGTCTATCTCAATGCCCAGGCCTATATTGTTGAGTATGAGTCGGTACAGGATGTATTGGATGAGCAGCCAGATTTTGAGAAATTAAAACAGTTAGGCAGATTACGTGCCGCCATTACCGCATCTCAACCTGATGTTGCCATAACTGCCAGAGGTGAGGGGAAGTTTGACTGTGTTTCGCGTTATTTTGCCCCAGCAGTTGGTATCGCCGAAGATCCTGTAACGGGTTCAATTCATACCGCAATTGCACCGCTTTGGGCGGAAAAACTGGATAAAAAACGGCTGATAGCTTATCAGGCCTCCACTCGAGGTGGGATTCTGGAATGTGTCATTGAGTCGGAACAGCGTATTGAAATCTCAGGCTATGCGAAACTATACATGCAGGCCGAACTGATGATCTGATTTGTAACTAAATCTCTATAAAAACAAAGAAAAAAGCTGTTTAAATCAGCAGCTTTTTTCAAAACATCACTATTAAAAATGCGAATCGTTCTCTACTATAGCTTATTGTTTTTATTTAAATCACCAAAAATACTTGGATAATCTATGTTAATGCGGTTTAAGCAGCTTACCCTTTCTCTTTGTTTAATCGGGTTAAGTGCAACTTCCTGGTCTCAGACAGTACTGGTCAAAACTGAAAAAAATATTGAAGAGTATAAATTAGATAATGGTTTCAGAGTTATTCTTGCACCAAACGATAAAGAAAACAAGGTTTACGTCAACACAATCTACCTGACAGGTTCATTGAATGATCCAAAAGGCAAGGGTGGTCTGGCTCATTTACTGGAACATCTGGCTTTTAAAGGCACACAAAATGTCAAGGGTGAAGAGTTTCAACGCCGTTTAGACCAATATACCCTGATGACCAATGCCAGTACTGACTATTACTCCACCAAGTATCTGAATATTGTCCGTCCAGAAAAAACCGCCTTAAATGAAATCCTGTACCTCGAATCTGAGCGTATGGACAAGTTGGTGTTGCAGGAGAAATTTGTACCGTCTGAAATCGAGATCGTGAAACGTGAACGCGAAATCCGTATGGATCAGCCTTTTGCGGTTTTAATGGATCAGATGTTTAAAGCGGCATACGGTAATCAATATTTGGGGCGTTTGCCGATTGGAGATTTGCCAGAATTAAAATCCATTAACATGAACGAACTCAACCAATTCTATAAAACATGGTATGCACCAAATAATGCCATCATGGTTATTTCAGGTAAATTTGATAAAACGGAAGTACTGAATAAAATTGATCAATATTTTAGCCCCATTCCAGCACGGGCTGTGCCTGCACCTGTAAAAGTGCCTGTACTGGATTCCAGTAAGATTGAGCAGCGTCAGTTTACTGTGCAAAAGGGTAGTGACCTGGCCAAATTCCATGTCTATATGAATGGGCAGAATGCACAGCTACAGTCTGCCTTGTCGATGGCGCCCGCACTCTATACCATGCAGCCGAGTGGTACCCTATATAAGAGTATGGTGGAAACAGGTATTAGCACCGCTGTGCAATCCACAACATGGCTAGATCAGGATTTTAATCTGGTGTTTATGGGGGCGATTTATGCGCCGAATCATGATGCCAAAAAAGTCGATGAAGCCTTAACGACAGGTGTGGAAAATAGCCAGCCATTTACCGATGCAGAGTTGCAGCGGGTCAAGAACATGACCAAGAATGCCGCTGATACTATTGCCAAGGATGCGACAGCTTTAGGTTCACGCCTGAGTGATTATGCTGTGGCTTCACATGGACAGTGGGATCAGTATTTTAAAGATTTACAGGCCATTCAGGACTTAAAGTTGAATGATGCCAACCAGATCTTGAAGCAGTTTTTAGTTTCATCACACCGTATTTCTGGAGACATCTTGCCAACACCTGAAGACCAGAAAAAGGCAATGGCTCAAAATACTCAGGAAAAACCTAAAACGCTGGACCAGAGTGCTGAGAAAGCTGAACCATTGAAAGATGCCAGCGTTTATAAGCAGGAAGTCACCCAGTTTGTCACTCAATCTGCCCAGCAGTTGCAAAAGAATGAGCAAAAGATTCAACGTGGTGAATTTAAAAACGGTATTCGCTATGCCTTATTCCCAATACCAACACGCGATGACAAAACTTATGCCACCATCAGTCTGGACTTTGGCGATGAAAAAACCTTATTTGGCAAGGGTGTCACTTTAGACCTGACCAGCTACCTGATGCTGCGTGGTTCAGAAAAGCATAGCTTGCAGGAAATTACCGATAGAGCAATTGCGGCAAGTGGTGGAGCTTCTGTCACGTCAAATGGCAATGGTTTGACCATTAACATCAATGCCAAAAAAGACCAGTTTGAAGATTTCCTCAACTTTATTATTGAGGTGGTTAAGCAACCTAAATTTGCCCAGTCTGAATTTGATCTGGCGAAAAACCAAAGCTTGTCGGTACTGGATCGCCCGTATACCGAGCCTGCCACTGTTGCATCCATGACCTTGGCAAGATTGCTGGAAACCTACCAGCCTGGTGATATGCGTTATCACTTTGAGCCTGATCTGGTCAAGAAACAGTTAAATGATGCGACTCAAGCGCAAATTAAACAGTTCTATAACCAATTCTTCGTGACCAACCATGCCCAAATTGCGGTAACAGGGGATTTTGATCCGAAAAAGATGCAGCAAATGTTGCAGAAAGCGTTTGGTTCGTGGAAAACCAAACAGGCTTATCAAAAGATCACTTCACCTTATGTCGCTTTTAAAGCGCAGAAAGTACATGCCCTGTCAGAACAGCGAGAGTTTGGAAGTTACCAAAGTGTTCTTACCATGCCTGTTGGTGCTTACCATCCAGATGCACCAGCATTGATTATTCTCAGTCATATTATGGGGAACTCGCAGCTTTCCTCACGTTTGGCACAGGAACTACGTGAAAAGAATGCGCTGGTCTATGGTTTTGGCAGTAATCTGGACTTGGATTCAGATACAGAAAGTGGCTCAATCAGTATTACAGCGAACTATACCGCTGGACGTTCTGATCAGGTATCCCAGTCTGTGCATAAGGTTTTGACAGACTTGTTGAGTAAAGGTGTAACTGAACAGGAACTGGAAGCAGCCAAAGCCGATATTATGAAAAAACGTGTCACTTCCTTGGAAGATGAGCGCAAGATTCATGGCATGTTAACCGCACAGTTGGAACGTAATAAAACCCTACTGGATCGTGAAAAGCGTGATCAGGAGATTGCCAAGCTGAGCAAGGCTGATGTAGATGCCGTGATCAGGAAATATATAAAGCTGGATCAGTTTGTTGAGGTGATGGCGGATCAGTATGGGCAGGCTCAGGCTAGAAAATAAATGATCAAAAGTAAAGCCACCAATCGGTGGCTTTACTATTTATATGGAGATCATTAATGATCATGTTTATGTGCATGGAAATCTTCATTCTTACGGAAACGTAAATAGTTTTCAAACTGGTCACAATATTCATCAAAGTTGTCTTCAAGCATCATCTGGAACTGCTGCAAGATATAAGACATCACCTGTTCTTTAGCATCACGCATTTCATTGCCATCTTTAAAATTATTGGCTGCCACCCAGGTATTAAAGCGGGCTGTTCCAAATAACATGGCTGCACTGACTTGCCCCCGTAACTCGGCTGGATCAGTTTTTTGTCCTTTTGGCGGGCGGCAAAATTCATTGGCCTGTTTGATAAATTCATCGGCACGCTCAAAAAATATTGCATTTAAAGCGTCTTCTTCCGTCACATCAGTGGCGTTAATTTTTTGAGACATGATTATTTCCAGCGACAAATTAAGACACACTATTATAGACAAAGCCTTGCTGAAACTAAACCTTTGCCTTAATCTAAAATAGCCTAAGCAAAACAGAATAACCAAAATGTCAGATGCAATTGCGATGCAAAGCTTAAAAACCGATATTGCCTTACTGCGCCAACATATTCATCCTCCGCAATATTTACAGCATGTAGAAGGCTTGCCGATTTATTATGGCCTGAAACATGAAGTGGATGAATACTATCGACAATGGCAGCCTTTGATCGAGCGGGCACAGCAGCTTTGCCAGCCATTTATGCAGGATGAAGTGGTGGATGCGATTCATTTACCCAGTCATTTAAATTTGCCGTTATTTTTCTTTCATGTTGACCGTATCCGCATCAATAAAACCCGTGCCAAAGAATCTAAAACTTTTCGCGGGGTGGCGGCACTGGTGGAAAAATGTGGGCAGTTCGAAACCGATCAGATTTTTGCTATGCAAGAATGGTTAGAAAGTGATGATACGGCTGCTTTGGTCGCACATCGAGAATTTATTGATTTACGGACCTATGTGTTCCAGCATGGGCAGAGTGAATATACCCGAACCCGTTTCTATATGAATGGCATGATTTTAAGTGTTGAGCCACATTTTCAACTGGTGGATGCACGGGATAAACCCCGTAAACAGCGTAATGATAGTTATAGTGATCCGATTGCGGATAATGGTATTTGGAAAATTTTTGGAAAGTATCGCTGAGAATAGTCTAAGTTTAGTAAATATCTTTTTAAGAGTAGGGTATTAGTTTTGATAAATAACTGCACAGCCACTAACATTATGTAAAGTTTAAATGTTTTCGCATAGGCGATTTCCTACTTTGTTTTCGGACAAAGTAGATAAAACCATTTGTTTGGCTGATGATACTTCCTTGTATCACAGCCAAACAGGCGGCATCCATGCCACCCACCACGATAGTAAATGCTGGTTTTAGTTTGTTGTACTTGCTGCTTGGATTAGCTATATAAAAGAAACAATTACGCCCAAAAAATATCTTTATGAGAAAGCACCTGTAGCTTTTTATTTGCTTTTTTTGCTACATGCGGCTGCTGAGCTTTGACCCAACCCAATGCAAACAAGAACTGAGCTTGTTCTGCTGCTTGTTGCTGGAAAATCTGCTCAGCCACAAATAGGTCATTATAAAAACCTAAATATTCCTGAATCGGTTGCAATTTATTCAGAAATTGCTGAACCTGCTTTTCAGGATAAAGCCCAGCAGTAAAGTCAATACAGTAACGTAACTGCTTAACTCGCTTACGGGTACGATGTTGCTGTTCTATGGAAAGTTCAGGGAATTGGGCGGCATCTTTTAAAATCTTGTGATAGAGCTTGCTTAAGCTTTTAGCGACCTGTTTGGACAATTTGGTCTTTGCTTCATTTTCACTGTAAATAAAGCTAAGGAGAGATAAAAATAATTGTGTGGTTTGAGTATTGCTTAAACGTGTGGCAATTTCAGGATCGCTACTGGAGCTTAATGCAAAATCAAAATCACAGACTTCCTTGATCAATGGAATGACGGAATCCTGAATGGCATCATGATCACGTGATTGACCCAATGCCCTAAAAATATCAGCTAACTCACTTTCCCAAGCAGGATTGATATGTTGTGACCAATTGGAAAAATGTTTTAATGCTGAACGTAAACGACGCAAACCCACCCGTGCCTGATGAATATGATCTGCCTCAGCCACGCCACCAGCAATGGCAGCCGCATTGGGTAGAATATGGTTTAAGCCATTTTCAATCACCAATTTCAGTGCCTGTTCAGCCGATAGATTCGGATCTAATTTAAGTGATTTTGCTTTGGTGGCAGGAGAGGATTTTTTCTCCATAGCCAATAAATTGCCACGTTCTGCCTTACTACGCACATCCAGCCATAATTGATATTTTCCTACCCATGTTTGAGCAAATTCAATTAAATCCTGAGCAGAACCTTGCTTGAGTTCAAACTCAACTTCACAGATTTTCGCCTGATCTTTGCCTGTACGAATTTCACCATCATCCAGACACGCTTCAATCTGTGAATTGTTAAATTCAAATAAGTGATAAGTACGTTGCACATCAGTTTGAAACTGCAATTGTAAATTAGCAGGTGCATCACCCAGAATGTCTTGCAACACACTCTGAACGGTCTGGTTATGCTGATAAAGCGACAAATCAAGTTCAGGTTCCTGTTCACATTTGCCCAATACAACATCTTCTTCTATCCGTTGTAAATGATTTTTACTGGCTGCCTTAAAGGTCTGTACCCAGCCATCTCCCTCCTGACGCAAGCGAATCGCCACATAATTTTTGGCGAGTAAGCGATCAGGCGTATCGTAATATTTGGCCTGTAAATGAATTTTTTGTGCCTTATGCTTATTTAATATTTGTAAGACACTTTTTTTCTTGGATGCAGGAAGTTGAAATTTAAGCTCGATTTCCATGACCTGATGGCTCCTGACCATTTAAAATAATGAATTGAAATGAGTATAGCCTGTTGATCACACAAATGATTGTTAAAGTTTTTTGAAGAGAAAGTATGTTGCAATACAATAACTTTATTTTGTTCAAGAAATGCAGTAACGTGTGAAGAGTTTTTGCACGATTAGGACGATCATAAAATGAATGCACCAGCAAATATCACTCAGCCAGTGGAATTCGTATTACCCATTAAAAACTATAATGAATTTTATCGCTTTTATTTAACTGAACACCGCAATATCAATAGCCGTCGTTTACATGCGGTTGGTAGTTCTCTCGGTATTTATTTTTGGACGAAAGCTATCCGTCAACGTAAGGCAAAATACTTGGCTTATGGTTTGGTGTCTGGTTATGCCTGTGCGTGGGTGGGGCACTTCTTTCATGAACATAATAAGCCAGCCAGTTTTAAACAACCATTTTACAGCTTTATCTCTGACTGGAGAATGTTGTCTGATATCGTGCGTGGTCGCTTAAGTCTAATTGATCGCCAGTTTGATAAAATTGAGTCTTAATCTTAAAAATACTTATTAAAACGACATCAGGTGTCGCCTAGCTGCTTCGGCAGCTTTTTTATTGCGAACTGTTCAAGTAGTATAAGAAAAAACAAGAGAAATCAAAAGAATGGAACAATTTAACCCATCTGACTTAAAAGCAATATTACATTCTAAACGAGCAAATTTATATTACCTTGAACATTGTCGAGTGATGCAAAAAGATGGGCGAGTTCTATACCTGACCGAAGCCACTTCCCATCAAAAAGCAAGGGAAAATCAATACTGGAATATTCCGATCGCTAACACCACAGTGATTTTATTGGGAACAGGTACATCTATTACTCAAGCGGCAATGCGAATGCTGTGTAGTGCAGGCGTATTGGTCGGCTTTTGTGGTGGTGGCGGAACGCCTTTATTTTCAGGCAGTGAAGTGGAATGGCTGACCCCACAAAGTGAATATCGCCCCACTGAATACATGCAAGGCTGGATGAGTTTCTGGTTTGATGAAGCCAAACGTTTGGAGGTGGCAAAAGCCTTTCAAATCGCCCGTATTGAATTTATCCGTAGGATCTGGGCCAAAGATAAAGACTTAAAAGAGGAGGGTTTTTATCTGGATGATGCGGATATTTAACAAGCTTTAACTGGTTTTGAGAAAAAAATTCCACGTCAAAACAAAGTTGGAGATCTATTGCTTGCCGAAGCCATGACTACTAAACAGCTTTATAAAATTGCGGCGACTCGTTGCAAACTCAGTTTTGAACGTAATCCAGAACAAGGGGATTTAGCCAATGATTTTTTGAATCATGGGAATTATTTGGCTTATGGGCTCAGTGCGACAACGCTTTGGGTCTTAGGTATTAGTCATAGTTTCGCGGTAATGCATGGAAAAACCAGACGTGGAGCTTTAGTCTTTGATGTAGCAGATTTGATTAAAGATGCGGTGGTGTTGCCGTGGGCTTTTATTTGTGCCAAAGAGGGCATGACTGAGCAGGAGTTCCGCCAACAGTTACTTCAAAAATTTACCGAATATCGGTGTCTGGATTGGATGTTTGAACAGGTCAAATTGCAAGCTTGCAGAAACTTTTTAAATCAGGGGGATGAATTATGATTGTCACATTCATTTCCCAATGTGAAAAGAAAGCTTTAGCTCGCACTCGTCGAGTGCTGGATGCCTTTGCTGATCGAATAGGCGATAACACTTGGCAAACAGTGATTACGGAAGAGGGGCTGGTTGCTGTTAAGAAATTGTTGAGAAAAACTGTGACCAAAAATACCGCAGTTTCCTGTCACTGGATACGTTGTCGTCGTAGAAGTGAATTGATGTGGATTGTGGGCAATCGGAATAAATTTAATGAACAGGGTATTGTACCTGTGAATAGTACACAAAAAGAAGTATTTATGGATGTGATGACAATGAAAGCGAAAAAAGACGAGTTTTATGCAAATACTCGATTACAGCCTTTAGCAGAGCATTCATTTGCAATTGGTTATTTAGCACAGCAACTGTTTAAAAAAATTGTTGATAATGATGAATATGAAAATCTATCTAAAGTAGCATTTTTAGCAGGTTGCTTACATGATCTTGGTAAATTAGATCCTCATTTTCAGGATTGGGTGAAAAAAGGTAAGCAAAAAGATCCTGAGGAAGATGGTCAGCATATTGATGTGAAATTCACTTTTGATAAGCATCCTCGCCATAATGAAATTTCATTATTAATATTTAATTTATTAGAGTCGCAATGTAAGAATTTAAATAATCGTCAGAAAGAAAGCATTCAACATGTTTTGTATTGGCATCACGCCAAGCCCTATCGTCAAAATGATGACTTTACAAGTAGTTATAAAGCCTATGAATATTTAATTAAAAATATTAGTGCTGAAAAATTTTCGATTTTAGTTATAAATAGTACAAATGTTATTAAACGTATAAATGGAATCGCTAAACATTTTGATGCGATTGAGTTGATTGAACAAAATTTGCCTTGGAATGAAGAAAACTTAAACACATTGATTGAAAATTTTGAATATAGTTTTAAAAGTCGGAATTTTCCTGAGTTTAAATCTTATGCAAGTACAGATTCGATAGATGTGCTGACTGGAAAAATTCAAATAAATGCACAGCATAACTTATTAAGAGCATGCGTGATTAGTGCTGACCGCATTGTATCAAAACAAACCGCCCAAGATTTAATGGATTATATTGCTGAAAAACGGTTAGATGAATTGTTAGATGATCAAGAAATTTTATCGAATTTAGCAGAACATTTAAAAAATGTAGAGTACAAATTTCCTGATAGTGAAAGAACACAAAAGCAAAATCAAGTTGCACAAGAGCTTGCAGATTTACGAGATATAGCTGTGCTTGCTGGTCCTGCGGGTTGTGGCAAAACTAAAATTGCTTTGGAATGGGCAAGACTTAAAGATGCTAAGAAAATTATTTGGGTTTGCCCACGTGTGCAAGTCTGCCAAGGGATTTTTGAGGAATTAACACAGGATTATTTACCTGATGCAAAAGTTGAGATTTTGACAGGTGAATTTAAATATATCAATGAAGGTGGCAAAATTAAAAATGAGCCAGAACCTTTTTCTGGTGATGTCGTTGTCACCACAATTGACCAAATTCTAGGTTCAATTGTTACTCATACCAATGTGAATAGTTTATTGCCTTTTATAGATGCGTATGTGGTATTTGATGAGTATCATGAATATATCGGCATGGAGATTTTTAATCTTTTATTTGCAGAACTCATCACCAATAAGAATATGCGTAAACGCTGTGAGAAAAATACTTTGTTGGTTTCGGCAACGCCACATTACTATTATTTGGAAAATATTTTAAATGTACATAAAGATGATGTTATTGAAATGTCATCTTTTAACCAAAGCCAATACCAAATTGATTTTGTTGATTATGATGAATCTGTTATTGAGGGAAATCCATTTTATAAAACTTACTCAGATCAAACTTTTATTATTTCCAATACAGCACAAACGGCACAACTTGGTTTTATTTATCAAAAAAATCAAGAGAATAGTGTCTTATTCCACTCCAAATATAAACGAAGTGATAAAAAGATATGGTTTGATGAAGTGTTTGATTCATTTAAAAAAGATGGCTCACAAAAATATGATGTATTAAGAAGTGGTCCGATTGTACAAGCATCATTAAATATTACAAGTAAACATATGTTAAGTGAAATGACTTCACCTGAAAATATGTTACAGCGCATGGGGCGTTTAGATCGCTTTGGTGAAAGTAGAGATGTTAATATTTTACAGATTGCGATTACTGAAAATGTGAAAAATGGTAGTTGCAAAGGTTCATTGGCTTATTTTTTAAATCAATTAAATAGTTTGCAAACAACTAAAGCGTGGTATGACTTTTTACAAGATCGTTTGAATGGAAAAGTATTTAAGATTGCTGAGTTATATAAGCTTTATAGTGAATTTTATAAACAACAAATGCAGTTAGGTGATAGGTCTGCTGTTATGCAAGATATGAACAAGGCATTAAAGAAAAGCATTGATCTAATGAATAAAAAGGTGACTGAACCGACCAAAGTGATAAAACCTAAAATGGCTGAAAGAAAATCAAAGATCAGTAAAAATTCATTACGAGGTGATAGTCGCTTTGTGCAATTGGCGGTTTTAAATTTGAATGATTTTAAACAGCCGATTTTTGAAAATAGATATGCTTATACACCACCTTTGGATGATACTACTGAATATGATAATCTGACAGAATCATTGAATATTATCAAAGATTTAGGTTTGATTAACTTTATTGCACAAAAGCACGGCAATGTTGATTCGACGCATCCTGTCAAAGGGATTCCTGAGAAAAAACAGCAAGCTCGTTGTGCAGTATTAGAAAGCTATGCAAGAGACGCAGATTTTCCTTTATATCTAAGCTATATCGAAGATGATCTCAATAAAGTAGGGGGGACAGGAGTTCGACATTCTGAAGCAATTTATTATGCAATAACAGATCAACAGCCAATAGGCTCTATTTCATTAGATAAACTAAAATTTTTAACAACAACACACGAGGAAAAATAGTATGGCTAAAGTAAATGGCGTAAAAAGCGTGGACTTTAAAATTACAGCATATGGTTATGGGGTAGTAAATTGGAATGGTCCAACATCATTGATGGGACATGATGGTAAGACTGTTGATAATCATACTTTACCTAAGTTACGTGGATTTAGTAACTTATCAGGCAAGATCAAAGAAGAAACAGGCTATAAATATCGTAAAGAAGCATCGGATATTAATTTTGATGAAACACCGTTATATATCAGCCAAAATTGTATACGTCATCATTTATTTCGTGACCAGTCATTTGATTTACATTATGCTAAAGATAAAAATTTGATTGATGTTTTAGCATCAGTTACAGGTTTAATTCGTGGTTATGTTGTACCTTCAAGCCAATGTAAACGTACAAGTCCATTGTTGATTACAGATTTTATTGATCAATTAGGGAATGGTAACTTTGAACAGCTTTCTAATGCGAGTTCAAGTGAGGAAATTACACAAGCAGATGGTACAAAAACATATAAGCGGGGTGAAAATTCAATTTTCTCTAAAACAACTTTTGGTGATACTGAATATGAAGCTTATGGTTCAATTAGTATTGAACAATTGCAATTTATTTCACTCGATAAAAAATTTGATCGTGCATCCATGCTCATTAAAGAAGGTGAAGGTGAGAAAATTGCTGAAACCGTACAAAAATTTATTAAAAGTTTAGATCCATCAAAAGAACCAAAAGCTGTTTTCCATAAAAATTATGTGCGTAAAGGTACGATTTTTAATGAGGGCGAAGTTGGAATTCTATTAGATAATACTGCGATTGATATTCTTGTCAATGAAACTTTAAACATGCTTCAAGAATTGGTGATTAAACAAGCCAAGGGTTATATGTGTGTTGATGCTTTAGAGGTGGATTATAACGATAGCAATAAAATGATGCGGATTAAACGTCATCCCGATCAAGCAAACTCTGAACCTCAATCGGATTATGCGGTTTATTTTGAAGCGCAATAATGAGGTGAGTGATGCAGATTATTATTGAATATGATTCCTCTTGGCGTAACTCTTTTTTGGATGGGTCAAATAATGAACCATTACCGAAAGGTGGGCGTAATTTCATCGCATCAATGACTACATTGAAACAAGCAGGAAATTATAAAAAGCGTGATGTGACTAAAGATACTGTTATGGGGATTTTAAACCGATTAATTGGTGAACAACGAAAGCTTTATCAAGCTCGTCAAGATAAAGAATACTACTTTTCTGAGATCGAAAAAATTCTGCAAGATGAAGATATCATAGATAAATCAATGATCAGTAATGAAATGGTCTATATCCGAAATGTTTCGGGTAGCACAGATCAAAACTCATTTACAGGCATGATTAAGGCGAATGATCCTGCCTTTAAGTCGGAATATTCTTCTGAATTATGGGGCATTCTTTGGTTAGACTTGGATACTGTAGTTCAGTTTATTTTGGATGAAAAATATCAGATTAAAATTGATATTGAACTTGATCCAATTACAGTTTGTAGCCAGATTGAGTTACTGAATGCTGAAAAAGCAATTGATATCATTGATTCAATAAAAGATGCTTTAGATATTTTACAAAGTAAATTTGATGATGTGAATTATTTAAATGCTAAAGAGCAATTACCTTTAATGAGCTTGTATGCTTCTGCTTTATATCTACAAATTGAAAGATTATCTAAAAAGTATGATCTCACGAATGCATTAACGAAAAGTGGTGGATTAAGTGGTATTTCAAAGCGTGGGTTTACCAAAAAAGATTTTATGGATCGTTATACTACAGGTAGTAAAAAGTTAATTTGGGGCAATCCTTTTTTACTTAAAGAGAAGAAAAAGGGTGAAGGAGAAGTAATTTCAATTTTAAGTAAGGCGAGCGGTGAACTCACTATCAATCTTAATATTTCTAAAGATCAGGCACGTGATTTGGAAGAAAAGATTGAAAATGCTGGAGTATCCTCTTTTTACTTAGGAAAGAAAGGACTTGCATATGTCACAGATATTCGTATTTAGGGAAAGTGTGTATGAACTATTATATTGAATTAACTTTAATGGATAGCCCTGATTTTTCTCTATATGAATTATGGTCAAAAGTTTATACCCAGCTCCATATTGCTTTTGTTGAACATATTGATGAACAGGAAAAGATACCGTTTGGTGTATCTTTTCCGCAGTATCGTATTAATCAGCAAAAGAAACTTGGATTTTTGGGTACAAAAATCCGTATCTTTGCCAATACTGAAAACGAGCTACAGCAGCTTAATTTAGACAAATGGCTAGAACGATTGATTGATTATGTGCATATCACAAAACCTCGTGACGTACCTCAAGCAAAGATTACTGGACATGCTAATTATTTCCGAGTTAATCCAAAAATGAATTTACAAGAGCGTATTGCGCATCAGGCACAACGTCGCAATATCTCTTTGGATGAAGCGAAACAACATTTTAAGGAATATGTTGAACAACCTGTGATTGAGCCTTATACAAGTTTAAAAAGCTTAAGTGCCAAACGTGAGGAAAACATAGATCGGTTTTATCGGCTATACATTGGTAAATTTGTTGCTGACGAAGCAAAAGATGGAGAATTTGGAACCTATGGGCTAAGTCGAACGACAACAGTGCCAGAGTTTTAACCCAATATTTTTTCTATTCTTTAACAGCTTAATAAAATCAATAAGTTACAATAAGACATTTTTTGATTGGGTAAATTGCTAAAATCCATGATAAATGTTTGTTGTAACTTGTTTTTTTACTTTATTATTACTGACGGCATACGTCATTTAGAAAAAATACTTGTGGTAAATCTGTATCATCTTCCCGTTCATGGCGGCATACGCCATTTAGAAAAGCAACAAGACCAGCACCAGGAGAGCGAGCATGTTCATGGCGGCATACGCCATTTAGAAATTCAGCTTCAAGACGTTTATAAAACTGAAATAGTTCATGGCGGCATACGCCATTTAGAAATTGGAAAAGCCACAGGCCTGTAAATCATTGATGTTCATGGCGGCATACGCCATTTAGAAACATCGTTTTGAACGTCCTAGACGTATCCGTTTGTTCATGGCGGCATACGCCATTTAGAAAGATAGATCAGGCAAAGGTGGAATATAGCAAAAGTTCATGGCGGCATACGCCATTTAGAAATTTGAAATGGGCAATATTTTCCAAATGTAATAGTTCATGGCGGCATATGCCATTTAGAAAACCACGCGCTGATATTCAACAGACACAACCACAGTTCATGGCGGCATACGCCATTTAGAAAGTATTGGCCCTCGATTGCATCTTTAATACCGTGTTCATGGCGGCATACGCCATTTAGAAACTGAAGAACAAAAACAAAAACAACAGCAACATGTTCATGGCGGCATACGCCATTTAGAAAATAGGTGTTTTAACTGCAACCGACCTTGCCAGGTTCATGGCGGCATACGCCATTTAGAAAACCAACCCAACAGGGTTGTGAAAACGGGGCTAGTTCATGGCGGCATACGCCATTTAGAAAAATGTGAAGATAGCGGAATCATGTGGAAAACTGTTCATGGCGGCATACGCCATTTAGAAAATCAGGCGTGATCTAGGCGCATACCAGCTAGTGTTCATGGCGGCATACGTCATTTAGAAAAGTTTAATTGTGCGGATTGAGGATGCACGGAAGTTCATGACGGCACACGTCATTTAGAAATCATGCCAATCACACATGACTTTAGCCCATTCGTTCATGACGGCACACGTCATTTAGAAACCCAACTCACTGACAATCTCATCCACTGGCTTGTTCATGACGGCATACGTTATTTAAAAATTACAAACTCTGACTATAAGCGGCAATTATTTACTATTTTTATCCATTAAAAGATACTGATCTCTCTACAAATAAATTTTGCTATATTTTAAATATAATTGCCTTAACTAGGTCCTGTTTATGAATCCTTATAATATGTACTACGATGAGCTTGTAGAGCTTATTTATAAAATCCCTTTAGGCACACAGGGATGGAATAAATTTGCAACACGACTAAATCAAGTTCTTAATCTTTCCTTAGTACATATTTTGGCACTGGACTTTCAAAAACAGGCATTTTCATTTAGTCACAGTGTGGGTGTAATCACAGAAGAAGAAATCGCAAGTACAGAAGTTAAATACTTACATTATTCAGTTGAAGATGATCCACGTTGGGGAGAGTTTCTAAGGCCTGAACGTCAGGGCTGGTATCAGTGCCATCATACCGTATCAGATGAGTTTGTTGCTCACTCCGCGCTTTACCAAAATATTTTATTGCCCATACAGGTGCGTTACACCGCAGCGCATGAATTAATTTTAGATGATAAATTATGTGTCCTTTTAGGTGTGTTTACTTCAATAGAAAGGCAACCGCTTAAGAAAGAAGATTTGGATTTTCTGGATCAATTGATTGTACACCTAAAGCGTGTTGTGGCGATTCAACGGCATATCTATGAGTTTTCAACCAAAGCGATTATGGGTTATGCCTTAATTGATAAATTATCTCAGCCGATTATGCTCTTAAATCTTGCGGGGCAGGTCTCTCACTTAAACATGGCAGCTAAACAGTTATTTGATAAAAATACAATTCTTAAAATTGAAGACAATAAGTTTATTTTACCAGAACCCTATCAATCCCAATTGATGGAGAATTTAAAACATATTGAATATCTATTTAAATCCAGACAATTATTATCTGAGCAGATACTGGATGATGGCTGTATTAAAATCATTGATGAAAATGATGAGATCTTATATATCTTTGCCACGCTACTCATTTCTGAACAGGAAATGAAAGCTTTTGGTATCCGTCCCTCAGTCATGCTGACATTTTATCATCCAGGTTATTCATCTACTGTTGATGCGCATTTATTACATGCTGCATTTAATTTGTCACCTGCCGAGGCAAAAGTTGCCTTGTCTTTATTAGAGGGTGATCTACCAAAGGAAATAGCACAAAAGCATCAGGTTCATTTAGATACAGTCAGAAAACAGCTTCACTCCATTTTTAAAAAAACTTCAACCAGTCGTCAGGCTGAGTTGGTTAAGCTGCTGTTGAATCTTCCACGTTATAACCTAAATATATAAAAAATCCTTTTGTCTATTCCTCATTTGAGGAATAGACAAAACAGCATTTTTCTCTAAAACTAGCAGTAAAACTCAATAAAGAGAAATTAGGATGAAATATACAATTTTAAGTATTTTAGTTGGCAGTCTACTATTGGCTGGATGTGGTGGTTCTGACAATAATAGTAATAGTTCACCAAAAGGTAATGGTGGAGAGGGCACACCAAGTACCCCAAAGGAAACCGTTAACTGGAATGATCAAGAGACTGTAAATGGGCTAGTGGGTTCAGCGGTTAGTGTACTCATGCCAATGGGTTTTACAGATGGTTTAATTACTGGAACTGATGACGCTTTTGATAATGACAATGTTCAGTGTAAAAGTGGAACAATCACGAAAACAGCCAACAAAATTACTTTTAATGATTGTAAGGGCTTATTTGGGGATGATGTTACTGTCTCTGGTACTGTAAATAAGACAGCAACTGGAAATAAATATACATATCAATATGATAAATTAATTATTGATGATGGTGAGAAAAGTACCATTAATGGAATCGTTACTGCGGAAGGTGATGATTTTAATTCAACTGTAACAATCAATAATTTTAAAGTGAGCTCTATAGAAATAGATGAGAAGAAACAAAAAAGAACGGTTGAATACCTACTCAATAATTACAAATTTGAGAGTAAAGATATGGGGAATGACGCGTTCTCTATCAAGATGAGTGGTGAGTCGAGTTCAACAGGAAGTGAAGTTGGAGATTACGGTATTAAATTTAATACTGAGCAGCCATTCCTCTTTAAAAATGAAGATTCCAATGCTTATAATGGTCTGTTAAAAGTAAGCAGTATGAGCAATCCTCAAAACTATGCCACAGTGTCTGCAAATGCGGATGAAACGAATGTGATTTATCAGTCATTTAGTAATAACAAACTGTTTATTAATAAAACGATTACTTGGGAGGAATTATTGGATTATTGATAATTTGCGGATTATTCGTGTAATAAACTAAAACAACAGCTTTTCACCTCAATGCCACACCTCCAGTGTGGCTTTTCTATTTTTAAAATAAAAATCAACTATTTAAAAATGTTGAATATGAATTTTTCAATAAAGTCCATTCCTCATTTGAGGAATGTTTTGTTTAGTATAAATAAAATATGATTGATATGTTTTTGTATTTAGCGATTGCGCTAGTTTTCGCCTATCAAAATGGCGTGCTTTTAAAGGGGAAGTTTTGGTATGAATAAATATGTGTTGGCCTGTGGCATTTGTCTGGTTTCCACAGCCACTATGGCAGAATTGAATGTAAATGTAACACGTCAGGAAAATAGTCAGGTCACTACGGCACCAGTCATTGCTCAGGAACAAAATACTGCCACGAATGTGACAACAGCGGCAGCTACAGACACTGTCCAAACGACTACGCTTGAACAAGGATTTAGTTCACCTGTTGTGGCAGAACCTGTGATTCAACCAGCTTCAAAACTAGAAACTGGTGAGGAAAACCTAACCAAACGGATTTTAGGTTTGAACTATACCCATGACAGTAAACCATTTATTGCATTTGCCGAGGCTGGAATTTTTGGATTTGGCGGTGGTGTGGGCTTCTCAGTCAATCCTTATATTGACCTGACAGCAGGCTTTAATAAAGGATCGTGGAAAGATGTTGAGTTTGCATCTTTTGAACTGATGGATGGAACAAAATATAAAATGGATATTGATACAGACGTTAAATCGTTTTATGCCAATATCCGTCCATTTGCAGGTAAATTCCATGTAACGCTTGGCATGGTGAATCAGGATAATAAAATCAAAGGCTCGCTTGAACCAAATGAAGACAATGCCTTGTTTGGAACGGCTGAATATGTTTTTGATGATGCAACCTTTGATGCGAATAAAGTCGGTAAAGTTTATGGTAGCCTCCATTATGAAAAGAAAACCATGCCATATATTGGCATTGGCTGGAGTCCAGCATTAACGAGCCGTTTTGGATTAACCACCCAGATTGGTGCGTTATATGCAGGCAAGCCAACCATCGAGTTGTATCCTGAAAATGGCAATCTGGCTGTTCAGGATAAAGACCATACCACTACGCTAGGCGCTGCGTTGGAAGCAGAAAAAGAATCATTTAAATCGAATCTTGAATGGTTTCCAGTGGCGAAGTTGGGTCTTTGGCTTCGTTTTTAATTGATTTTAACTGTTTAGTTTTTGCCGCATCTCCAGTGCGGCTTTTTTTTATTTTATTATAATAAAATTCAAGTATTTCATTCTGTTAAGCATAAAAATACTTAAAATTCTATTCCTTGTTTATGGAATAGACAGCGCTGAGTTTTTCTTGAACACTACTAAAGAATATTTATATGTGTAAGGGGATTGTGATGAAGTATCCAGTTTTAAGTGTGTTATTTCTAAGTATGTTGGCTGTATCAGGATGCCATAAAAAAAATAAGAAAAGTCTAAGCCCACCGTCTAATAGCCAAATTAATGAGCAAGGTTCACAGACACCTACACAGCCAAATAATACAAATCAAAATCCAACTTCAACAGCGACTTTTGATTTAAAGCTGACGCTTGCGGATGATCAATATATCGCAAAACTTAAAGCATTGGACGATGGTTTTGCTTTCGTGGGTGGCAAGGTTTTAGGTGGTTCATTGAATGGTGTGAATTGGTATGCACAAAGAGCAGATGACCATTATTATGATGTAGATGGTGAAAATTTAAAATATTCCGCTTCACACTTAGAATGTCCTCGTTCTGATATGACAATTACTGTAGACGGTGGGAAAACATGGACGGAAGCAGAAAAAGATAAAACGGCTAATTGTGGAATTGAAGATCTATTCATTCGTATGAAATATTCTGAAGGAGTATGGTTAAGAAGTGTATCCCAGCGGGGAGATTATACTAATCGATCAACTGATGGTATTAAGTATGAGCGTATTTATTCTCTAAATAATAAAAAAGAGATTGATTTGCCAAGTACTAATTTTGGTTCAAAATTATCAGGTAGAACTAAAGGAAATATACTGATTTTTAATGAACATGATAATGATTATGCTATGGGCTGTTCAACTATAATGGGGATGCCACCATTTGACATAAAATCTTGGAAAATTATAGGTAAATATAAAGTTAACAATCTACCTACTGAAAAAAGCCGATATATTGACTCATTATGTCCTACTTATAAAAATGAAGTGGTATGGTCTCCAAATAAACCATATATTCGCTATAGTACCAACGATGTCGATATGGAAAGTTATATCACAGCTCCAGCAAATTCAGATGCCGCTGACTGGCAATGGACTTATCATGCTTATCCTAAAACGAAGAGAAATGCAAATCAAACAGTGTATGTTTCTGATATGTTTTGGGCGGGGGATTCTTTAGTTTTACTTGCACAGGATGGTATTTATATTTCTCAGGATAATGGAGAGACATGGGCGATTAGTTATGAGTATAGTGTAAACGATACAGTAATGACCTATGGCGCCTGGAATCCTAAAACAGGTATTGTTGCATTAGCAAGTTATAAAAAAATCTATACAGTAAATTTAAAAGATTTAAAAAATGCAGGTAAAAGTAGTTTAGATTTTACTGGCACTGGCACTGGCACTGGCACTGGCACTGGCACTATGATTACAAATAGTGTTTCAGCTGAGGGTGATGATCGTATAGAAACATATTCAGCTCCAGCTTCGCTTTATCCTTCTAATGGTGGGTTATATGATAATACATCTATTGCATGTGCTGTGAGTTATACTGGATTTGCTGAGAAAAACTTCCAACCGTTTAAAATGTATGATCCTTTAGCAGTATCGGGTGAGACAGCTAAAGAAGCTGCTTGTCGTAGAGTAAATACAACATGGCAAGATTATTTAAGTTCTAATAATAGGTTAATTGCTTTCTGTAGTCCTTTACCATACAAAGATATTTCAGTAGCAATTACTTATAAAAGTAGTAGCATACAGTATAAAACTACATATTCAGATCAAAACCCAATAGTTTGGGATAAAGTTAAAAATGTAGTTTCACAAAGCTATCAAGCAGATGTTGATCTTTGTAATAAGTGATTTGAATTAAAATTTTCTGCCGCATCTCTAATAGTGCGGCTTTTTTTTTATTCTATTAGAGGAAAAATAAAGTATTTCATATTGTTAAGCATAAAAATATCTAAAAGTCTATTCCTTGTTTACGGAATAGACAGGCTGTTTAAAGTGAATCATAATCCGATGAAATGAGAGAAGCAGTAGACTGTGCTTGAATCAAGGTAATGCAAAAGATAAGAAGAAAAGCGATTTTGATTGATATTGTAGCAAAAAATAGAATGATAAAATAATCGGTATAGATTCTGAATGCGATATTGACTAAAGTATGAATGAAAAATTATATGTTGAACTGAGTAATTTATGCACGGTCTATACCTCATTACCAATGATGATCCAATCCAATTATTACTAGAAAAACTACAGGTTGCATTGGCAACAGGACATATTGCCATTTTGCAGTATCGTCGTAAAAAAATCGCAAAAGCCGATCAGCCGCTTGAAGTGGAGCAGATTAAGATCCTGTGTGAAAAATATCAGGTTCCATTTGTGATTAATGATGATTTATCGCTGGCAGAACAATTTGGTCTAGGTGTTCATCTCGGACAATCAGATGGTGAAATCACCGATGCAATTCAACGTCTGCCTCAAGGCGTGATTATTGGCCGTACCTGCCTCAACTCATTGGAACTTGCTGAAAAAGCGATTGCCGAGGGTGCGAGCTATGTTGCTTTTGGAGCTATATATGCAACCTCAACCAAGCCAGAAGCGGGAAATGTTGGGATTGAAGTTATTCAACAGGCAAGACAAAAATTTGATGTGCCTATTTGTGCAATTGGTGGCCTGACCGTTGAGAACTCCCAGACGGTGATTGATGTTGGGGCAAGCCTTTGTGCGGTGATTAGTGATATATTAGGACGGACAACAGCTGAAATTCCTGTCCGTGTAAATGCATGGGCAAAATTATTTGCATAATTTCTTTTATTCGTTTTACGGGAGCTGAGATGTTCTTCGGAACTTTATTGCTCCCCATGTTTTCGATTTAGGTTGAGCATTTTATGAGTTTATCTCCAAAGCAAGAACAGCTATTTAAACAGGCAAATAAACATATTCCAGGTGGGGTCAATTCACCTGTACGTGCATTTAACGGTGTTGGTGGTACGCCAGTCTTTATTGAAAAGGCAAAAGGGGCATACCTGTGGGATGTGGATGGCAAGCGTTATGTCGATTATGTTGGTTCATGGGGGCCGATGATTCTGGGTCATGCCCATCCTGATATCATTCAGGCGGTACAAACTGCGGCTGAGGATGGTTTAAGCTTTGGTGCACCAACGGTACATGAAACCACTCTGGCAGATACGATCTGCGAGATTATGCCGTCAATTGAACTGGTTCGTATGACCAGTTCAGGTACCGAAGCAACCATGACTGCAATTCGTCTGGCACGTGGTTATACAGGTCGCGACAAGATTGTAAAATTTGAAGGTTGCTATCATGGTCATTCAGATTCATTGCTGGTTAAAGCGGGTTCTGGTTTACTGACTTTAGGAGAGGGCGAACCTACTTCAAAAGGTGTGCCTGCTGATTTCGCCAAGCATACTTTAACACTGCCATATAACGATATTGAGGCCTTGCAAGAATGTTTTGCCAAGTTTGGTCATGAGATTGCTGGGGTAATTATTGAACCAGTGGCAGGTAACATGAATCTGGTCACACCGATTGATGGTTTCCTACAGGCCATTCGTGATGTCTGTGATGAATACAAATCCGTATTTATTATTGATGAAGTCATGACAGGTTTCCGTGTTGCTCTAGGCGGGGCACACACCTTATATAATGTGAAGCCTGATCTGGTGACACTCGGTAAGATTATTGGTGCGGGCCTGCCTGTGGGTGCATTTGGTGGTAAACGCGAAATCATGGAATGTATCGCACCTTTGGGTGGAGTCTATCAGGCGGGCACATTGTCAGGTAATCCATTGGCAATGCGTGCGGGGATTGCCATGTTCAAGCATTTACGTGAGCCAAACTTCTATACAGGACTGGCTGCACAGTTAGAAAAATTGCTTGCAGGATTACAGATGGCAGCAGATGAGGCAGGAATTCCATTCAAAACCCAGCAGGTGGGTGGTATGTTCGGCCTTTATTTTACAGATCAAGATGACATTACCAGTTTTGACTCCATGTTGGCCTGTGATGTTGAAGCCTTTAAAAAATTCTTTCACGGTATGTTAAAGCGTGGTGTGTACCTTGCACCGTCCGCTTTTGAGGCAGGTTTTATTTCTTCTGTCCATTCGGATCAGGATATTGCTGATACTATTCAGGCAGCGAAAGAAACGTTTGCCGAGATGAAAGGCTAAAACGATATAGCAAGCATATTTGTCAGATATGCTTGCTTTTTTCAGTATTTTTTAGCAAGTACACGACCTCAGTCCTGACCTCTAATATCTTTATTCAGTTTATTTACCCTATTTTTTATGGATACTTAAATAGTTTAATAAAATCAAAAGGTTGGAATAGGTTGTTTTTTGATTGGGTAAATTGGAAAAATTATAGTAAGTCTTTGTTATAACTTTCTTTTTACCTTTATTTGATTTCATGACGGCATACGTCATTTAGAAAAAGCATGTGAGTTGCCGCCAGTCGCATACATTGTTCATGACGGCATACGTCATTTAGAAACATTGGACATGGGGGTAGAGATTCGTGATGATGTTCATGACGGCATACGTCATTTAGAAAGTCAAAGTGGCTTGGTTCATTTCCTTACAAATGTTCATGACGGCATACGTCATTTAGAAATATCTGGTGTTAATTTTCACACAACCCAAGAAGTTCATAACGGCATACGTCATTTAGAAATTGTGGTTAAAGTCACCATTCACGATTCTAGAGTTCATGACGGCATACGTCATTTAGAAAGAATGGTGGATCAAGAAACGTAATTGAAGCAGGTTCATGACGGCATACGTCATTTAGAAAGCCAAGGGCAGGACGATGAATGGTTTGATCGCGTTCATGACGGCATACGTCATTTAGAAAGTTGATTGGATTCAACCAATTGTTAAATGTGTGTTCATGACGGCATACGTCATTTAGAAAAGCACTGTCACGCAAGTTACCGCGTGGCCCTAGTTCATGACGGCATACGTCATTTAGAAAATTCCCCGAAATCGAATACATGCCAGAACCCGGTTCATGACGGCATACGTCATTTAGAAAAGGCAATGCTACAACGTGCCAAAGCGCTCAACGTTCATGACGGCATACGTCATTTAGAAAACCCACATTTTGCTCAATCAAGGGTAAAAATCGTTCATGACGGCATACGTCATTTAGAAATTTAAAAGATGGTCGGTTTAGTTACTACCTGAGTTCATGACGGCATACGTCATTTAGAAAATTGATCGTGACCGCTCACAATGCAATAATGATGTTCATGACGGCATACGTCATTTAGAAAACGCCCTGAATATTCCACTCTTACCGCATCGTGTTCATGACGGCATACGTCATTTAGAAATGAGAATAAGAGACACAGCACTGTGACAACCGGTTCATGACGGCATACGTCATTTAGAAATGAGTTTAATGGAATTTCAGACACCCAGCGCGGTTCATGACGGCATACGTCATTTAGAAAAGCATGTGAATCAGAGAATGATATTGCTGCAAGTTCATGACGGCATACGTCATTTAGAAAGTTCCAAATATCAAAACCATAGTTGTTTGTTGGTTCATGACGGCATACGTCATTTAGAAAATAATTATTTTGCTTTGAAATGCGCTTCATCGTGTTCATGACGGCATACGTCATTTAGAAAATCGAGATTAATGATTGCTTCACCTGTTATGTGTTCATGACGGCATACGTCATTTAGAAAAATTCTGCGAAACAGCAAGCATTTCTTACAGAGTTCATGATGGCATACGTCATTTAGAAATTTACCCGCAACCACTGAGCCAATTAAAAATGGTTCATGACGGCATACGTCATTTAGAAATTTCATTTTTTGAATTGCTTGATAGATAATACGTTCATGACGGCATACGTCATTTAGAAAAGGCAATGCTACAACGTGCCAAAGCGCTCAACGTTCATGACGGCATACGTCATTTAGAAACCAGAATGAATTCTTTCGGGATCACCTTAACCGTTCATGACGGCATACGTCATTTAGAAAAACTTTTAAAGGCCTTGTCTTGTTGTATCCAGGTTCATGACGGCATACGTCATTTAGAAAGTTTGAGTGATATGGCTTATCGGGCAGATTATGTTCATGACGGCATACGTCATTTAGAAATCAGCTATATCTTTCTGCGCCTGTTGTCCGCTGTTCATGACGGCATACGTCATTTAGAAAGTAAACAGCGTTCTTGCTGCTGGTTGATGTTGGTTCATGACGGCATACGTCATTTAAAAAAGTAAAGAAGTTCTATAACGGTTATATTTCAGGTTGGATTCTTAAATGAATAGCAGACAGGCTATAACTGGCAATAAAAAAATAAGCAATTTAGGTAAAATGTGATTGTAATTTGCTGGTAAGCTTTTTATGATTGCCCGCTTGTTTTCATCCAGTCGTTGGAAGGCTACCTTGAGTGATTTTCTAAGTGAACATTTGATTCATCGTGATGAAGATTTTATGGTCATCCATAAACCCGCAGGGTTGCTGACGGTGCCAGGGAAAACACCTGATTTACAAGATTGTTTGATCAATCGTTTATTAAAACTAGAACCAAAAACTTTACTCATTCATCGTTTAGACCGTGATACTTCGGGCATATTGGTTTTTGGCCTATCCAGGTTTGGACAAAGCGCCATTTCCCGTCAATTTCAGGATCGTCAAACCTCAAAAATCTATCAGGCATTGGTTGCGGGCCATTTAGAGGGGCAGGGTACCGTTGATATTCCTGTAATCTATGATCCAAGCCGCCCGCCATTGCATATTGTGGATGAGTCCTATCACAAACCAGCATTAACAGAATGGCAGGCCATTGAACATTTCGACATTCAGGGACAAACGGTAACGCGGGTTAAACTCATCCCGATTACAGGGCGTTCCCATCAGCTTCGTGTGCATATGCAATATTTAGGTCATCCAATTCTTGGTGACACCTTATATGCCACGCCAGAACAGCAGCAGCTTTATGACCGTTTGTGTTTACATGCAACGCAGTTAAGCTTTACTCACCCTAAGACAGGTGCACAACTCAGTTTTGATTGTGCCGTACCGTTTTAGTTGCTAAAACTTTTTAATAAATCATGATGTGATGCACGCTATTTGATGGTGCTTTGTGTCAAAATACATGGTTGAAAACTACATAAAATACCTTAAACCCTATCAGGGCTACGGAATACAATATGTAGGCTAACTTGAGATAAAGGTGGAAAAATTGCAGCAGTTTGCTATTGGTCAACGTTGGTTATCAGATACAGAAACAGAACTCGGTTTAGGCGTTCTTATTGATGTAGATGAACGTTCTATCAGCATTTTATTCCCCAAAAGTGATGAAACCCGTGTCTATGCACGCAACAATGCGCCTTTATCCCGTATCATCTTCAATGTGAATGATGAAGTTCAGGATCAGGAAGGCATCAAGTGGATTGTTGAATCCATCGAAGATCGTCATGGTGTGCTCCGTTACGATGTGGTTCGCACTTTGACAAATGGCGAACAGGAACGCAAGGCACTGAATGAAACCCGTATTGGTGCGCAAATCCAGTTGTCAAAACCTTTAGAACGTCTGTTGGCCAGTCAGGTCGATTATAAGGAATGGTATGACCTGCGTATTGAGGCCATGTTGTTGCAGGCTCAAATGCACACCAGTCCATTACGTGGTTTGCTCGGTGCACGTGTTGGCCTGATTCCACACCAACTTTATATCGCGCATGAAGTGGGTAAGCGCTTTGCGCCCCGTGTTCTTCTTGCGGATGAGGTTGGGCTTGGTAAAACCATTGAAGCGGGCCTGATCATTCACCAGCAACTCAAGACAGGCCGTTCAGAACGTATCCTGATTTTGGTGCCTGATTCATTGCAGTATCAATGGATGATTGAAATGCGTCGCCGTTTCAACCTGCAATTCTCCCTGTTTGACCTCACCCGTACTGCTTCGATTAAAGAGCATGATCCTGAATTGAATCCATTCCTGACTGAGCAATGCATTATTGCCAGTGTCGATTTGATGATTGACCATGAAGACCTGCGTGAGCAGGCTTTGGAAGCAGGTTTTGATCTATTGGTTGTCGATGAGGCACACCACCTGATGTGGAGTGAAGAAGAGGGCGGCAATGACCGTTATGATCTGGTCGAAGAACTGGCAGAACAAACGGCGGGTGTCCTGCTTCTCACCGCAACCCCTGAGCAGTTGGGTGTGGAAAGCCATTTTGCCCGTTTACGCCTGCTTGATCCGCAACGTTTTAGTAGCTTAGATCGTTTCCTTGATGAGGAAGAGCAATATCAACAAACAGCAAAAGTGGCTGAAGTGTTGATGTCAGATGAGGCCTTGACTGAAGAGCATTTGGTCGCACTTGAGGGCTTATTGGGTCATCGTATTGATGATCAGCCTGAACAGCGTATGCGTGCGATTCACGAACTGTTGGATCGTCATGGTACAGGTCGTATCCTGTTCCGTAACACCCGTGAGGCGATTCAGGGTTTCCCAGGCCGTGATTGCCAGCCAGCACCGTTACCAGCCCCAGAAGACTGGTCATTTGATGGCAAAATGCGTGAGCAGATGTGGCCAGAAGAAGGCCAACTGGATGGCGCATGGATGGAAAATGATCCGCGTGTGCCTTGGTTGATGGAAGTGCTACGCAAGGATTTAAAACATAAGAAAGTTTTATTGATTGCACGTAGTGGGCCTGTGGTGGAGGCATTGGAAAATGTATTGCGCTTACATGCGGGTATTCGTACCGCGATGTTCCATGAGGGCATGAGTTTATTAGAGCGTGATCAGGCGGCGGCATATTTTGCTGAGGACAGCTATGGTGCGCAGATTCTACTCTGTTCTGAAATTGGTTCAGAGGGGCGTAATTTCCAGTTTGCCAGTGACCTGATATTGTTTGACCTGCCTGCCAACCCTGATGTGCTGGAACAACGTATTGGCCGTCTGGACCGTATTGGCCAGGAAAACCGTATCCAGATTCATGTGCCATATTTGATCGGTACAGCGCAGGAACGTATGTTCCGCTGGTATAACGAAGCACTGAATATTTTCAGCAATATTTCTCCAACAGCACAAACGCTGCAAGAGAACTTTATTGTTGAATTGAAAGACTGTCTATTGGCAGATCAAGGTCAGACTTTTGAAGACTTGCTTGAAGAAGTCAATGTACAGCGTCAGGCGTTGGAAGCTGAGTTACAGGCAGGCCGTGACCGTTTGCTTGAGTACAATTCTTGTCGTCCAGTTGTGGCACAGGGCATTGTACAGGCACTTGAGGATTATGATGACAACACCACTTTACCAATGTTCGTAAAGCGTTTTATGTCATCGACCAATATTGACTTTGATGAGCAAAGCAATGGTACGGTCATTATCAAGCCAACCGACCAGATGCAGGTGCAGGGTTTAACCCTGGACGAAGAGGGCATGACCGCAACGTTCTATCGTGATCAGGCACAAATCCGTGAAGATGCACAATATCTGACACTAGAACATCCATTTATTGAAAGTGTCATGGAAATGATCCGTACACAGTCATTTGGTAGTACCAATGTGGCTTTGCTGAAATCGAATGCATTAAAGCAAGGTTCGGTGTTACTGGAAGTGTGGTTTAAGGTTGATGTGGTTGCGCCGAAGGCATTGAACTTGCCATCAAGCCTGCCGAAACAGTTGATTCGTGTGTTGCTGAGTGAAAATGGTCAGGACTTGTCAACCAAGATTGATCCAAGCATTTTACGTCCATATTTGCATCATCTGGATGGCAATAGCTGTCGTCAGGTGGTGAAAGCCCGTCGTGATGTGATTGAAACCCGCTATGCGCAAGCTTTGGAGATTGCCAAAACCTCATTGCCAGAATTAATTGAGCAAGCGAAAGGACATTATGGTCACAAGTGGCAATATGAAATTGACCGTTTAACTTATCTCAAGCAATTTAATCCAAGCATCCGTCAGGATGAAATTGAGCGTTTACAGAAATTCCAACAGGAAGGCTTGGGTTTACTGGATAGTCTTTCTGTTACCCCAGAAGCGATTCAGGTGTTGGTGGTGGTCAAACCTTAAATCATCACCATGCAATAAAAAACGAGGATCATTTGACCCTCGTTTTTTTATTGCTGAACAGAAATTACTTTTGTTCGATATTAGCTTCAAGGAACCATAAATATTGATCCAGGTCTTCCAAGGCAGCATGGATAATATCTTCAGAAATCGGGTCCTGAATCTTATCAATCGTGTCACGTAAATGGTTTGCCACCACGCCATAACGATCGGCAAGTTCTTTCAAATGATCCTGTACCGCATGAATTTCCACAGGATACGGTTTTAAATGCGATGTTTGCGATACCGTTTGGGTCGTTCCCAGTGCCGTACCGCCAATTTGTACAGCACGTTCAGCCACATTGTCCAGATGGGTGATCAATGAGGTGCGGAACATATCCAGCATTTCATGTACGGCAATAAAGTTGCTACCGCGCATATTCCAGTGTGCCTGCTTGGTGAGCAAGGATAAATCAATAAGATTTGCAAGTATTTGATTTAATATTTTGACCGTTGCTTCTTTGATGGAATCATCTAAATTATTACGTGTATAAACTTTTAAAGCTTTCGCTGCTGAAGAACTCATAGTTACCTCATTTCAATTTTAATAAGAATGAAAATGGATCAAAACCATTTATTTCGATAAATATTTTACGCCGCTAAATACGCCTGAATGTTTCGATTTTGGCTGCTTTTGTATCAGTTTGAATATTGTACGGAATATAAAGAGGGGAATATGGGAAGAAATGTAAGTGGGTTGATTGAGTGTGGTACAAGTAAGGGCTGCACCACACGGAAATATAAAACTAGAGCGGTTCTTCTGTTAAGTGACGGGCACCTGTCAGGATCATACGGATCATGAGCATGGTTTGTTCAGCGACTTCAATCCGTTGTTCAGCAGACAGGTCAATCACTTTCGCACCCATGTTAAACACCAGTTGGGTGATGGCCTTGGCGGCAATATCCGCATGTGGCATGTGACTGTTATTGTTGATCTGTTCCAGACGAATCAGGTCTTCGTGCAACTCTTGCTGGAAGAATGAAAGCTGGCGGTCTACCGCCTCTTTATAGGAAGTTGAACCCGTATAGCTTTCACGCAACAATAAGCCCAAATAACCTTCATCCGCATCCAGAAGCTGAATAAAAACTTCGACTGAACTGCGGATAATACTATGTTGCAATACCGCCTGTAGGCGCGCTTCACGAATGATTTTACGCAGTACCAAGCCTGCCCGATCAATCAGGGCGATTGCGAGTTCATCAATGTCCCTAAAATGACGATAAAAACTATTGGGTGCAATGCCTGCCTCACGCGCGATTTCCCTTAAACTCAGGGAAGAGATGCTCTTTTGTGGACCAATCAGGTTCAAGGTGGCTTGAAATAACTCTTCTTTGGTAATGGTGGCTTTTCGGCCAACCGAACGTACAGGAGATTTTATGGGGATAAGATCCTGTTCATCTGTTGCGGGTTTAGGACTGGGTGGTAAAACAGAAGAATGAACCATCATTTTCAAAACATAAATAAGCTGCTTGGGATTATAGCGATTGTCGATGGGCTTGTGAAATGTAAATCAATCAGGGTTGCTTTCCACTGTGGGAAACAGGGAAAGCTCCATATTCATCTAGGGTATATTTCTGCAAAATAAATAGGCTTGGATTTATCTCGATTGATCTGGCGTGTCATGCGACTGCTGAACAGGTGAGCCACCCAGTGCGGTAAATAGCTGGGCAGTGTCCGCAAGACGCTGACCTTGACTGCGCACCAGCCCCAGTTGTGTACGGTAAGCCTGTCGTGTTGCATCCTCAACAGGTAGAACACCTGTAGAACCCGCCTGATAGCTTTTACGTGACAGTTGCAGAAATGAGTGCGCCGTATTGACTGCCTGTTGTTGCGCCTCAAATTCTTCGTGGTCATGTTGTAGAGCCTGCAAGCTGTCAGCCACCTGGGCAAAGGACTGTAAAATGGTCTGTTTATATTGTGCCAGAGCTGCCTGATAACCATGTTCAGCCGCATGTTTTTCAGCAGTTAAACGACCTCCCTGATACATTGGGGCGGTTAAGCCTGCTGCCAAAGCCCATGCACTATTGACGCTTTTTAATAGACCACTTGGTGTTAGGGCTTCCTGTAAGATGTTTCCTGTTAAATTGACCTGTGGATACAAATTGGCGGTTGCAACGCCTATGGTAGCACTGGCCGCATGTAGGTTGGCTTCGGCTGACAGAATGTCAGGTCGTTGGCGTACCAGTTCAGAGGGTAAACTCAGGGGTAATTGTTGAGGTAGATGAAAGTCATTGAGCGAGAAATTGGGCGGAGTCCAATCTGCGGGCGCAGACCCAACCAATATTGCAAGTGCGTGTTGGGCAATACTTTGTTTTTGTTTTAACGCTGGTAAGGTTGCACGATCGGCATCAAGCTGGCTTTGTGCGGTTAACACATCAACCTGGGTGGCAACGCCCCCTTGCAATGCTGTTTGTACGAGCTTTAAGTTTTTTTCATCCTCATTTATCAATTGTTGGGTAATGGCAATTTCAGACTGGGCGGTGGCAATCGCCAATGTCTGCTGCACCACCTGTGCAGTCAGACTAACATAGGCGGCATCCAGCTGATGCAACTGATATTCGGCCATCGCTTGTTGCCGTTCAATACCACGTTTTTTACCACCCGCCAGATCAGGAGACCAACTTATTTCTGGTCCCAGTTCGTAATAGGTAAATGGTGGAATACTAAAGTCAGCAGGCCCAAACAGGGCAGCGCCATATTTCTGTCGGCCTACAGTACCTGTCATTGCAACCTGTGGCAGTAAGCCCCCACGTTCAGCCTGAACAAACTCATTGGCCTGGGCGACTGTTTCCTTGGCCGCGGCAAGATCATGGTTATTCTGAAGTGCTTGTTGAATCACATCATTTAATGATTTTGATGCGAACAGTGTCCACCATTGCGCCTGTATCTGTTGTCCAATTGCAAGTCGTTGATCACCGTTTAATAGGTCGGCATCCGTATTATAGTGGGTTTGGGTCACGACATCGGGATGCTGAAAATCAGGCCCCACCATACAGCCATTCAGTGTACTCGTACATAGCAACAGCAAAGGGATTGAATATTTCATGTGTTACTCCATAACCGTATGTTCTTTGCTGGGCGCATGGTTGGGTTTGCGTAATAGCAGCAACAGGGGAATGACGGCAAGGGTAATCACCATCATGAGTTTATAGTCATTGATATAGGCAATCATGGCCGCCTGTTTGGTCACCATATGGTTGATGGATTGCAACCCAGCCTGCGTGTTGGGATTGAGATGGTGGGCATAGAAAGCTGTATCACCGAGGTTATACGGGGTAATGTGCTCAACCATATGTGAATGTAAGATTTGCGTGTTTTGAGTCAGCAGGGTTTGTACGATTGAAATACCAATGGCACTGCCAATATTGCGGAGCAGGTTGAAAAAGGCGGTTCCCTCATTGCGCAGTGCTGGGGAAAGCGTGGCAAAGGCAAGGGTGGATAATGGCACGTAAGCCAGACCAATGCCGAAACCCTGAATAAATCCAGATGTAATAATCAGGTTTTCACTCATGAGCAGGCTAAAGTTTGTCATTTGCCAGAGTGAGAAAGCGGTGAGTCCCAAACCACATGCCATAATTAAACGGGCATCGACCTTGCCACTGAGCCGCCCTACCAGCATCATGGCGAGCATTGTGCCTGCACCACGGGGGGCTGTGACCATTCCTGTGGTCATTACGGGATAACCCATTTCATGCTGTAACATGGGGGGAACGAGGGCCAGCGTGGCAAACAGCACCACACCCACCAGAAAGATAAACACATTGGCCGTGACAAAATTACGGTCTTTAAACAGTTTGGGGCTTAAGAATGGCTGTTTATGGGTGAGGGTATGGATAATAAACAGATAAAAGGCTGTAATGGCGATTAAAGCCTCAACCATAATTTCAGTAGAGCCAAACCAGCCTTTCAGTTCGCCCCGATCCAGCATCATTTGCAGACCACCCAGACCAAGGCTTAAGCTAATAAATCCGTAGAAATCGAAAGGGTTGTTATGTTTGACGGTTTCAGGCATTGAAGCTGACAGGCTGAGAAAAGCCATGATGCCAATCGGCACATTGATGTAGAAAACCCAACGCCAACTATAATCTTCGGTCAGCCACCCACCCAGCATTGGGCCTAAAATGGGACCCATGGTGACACCCACGCCCCAGATTGCCATGGCTTTGCCAAAGTCTTCGGGACGGTTAATGTCAAATAAAACGGCCTGCGATAAAGGAACTAAAGCTGCACCAGACATACCCTGCAACAGCCGAAAAATTACAATTTCAGGCAAACTAGTGGCCAGACCACACAGGGCGGAGGCAATGGTAAAGCCCATGATTGAAATCAGGAAAACTTTCTTACGACCAAAGCGTCCCGCCAGCCAACCCGTCAATGGGATCATAATTGCGGCGGCAATAATATATGAGGTCAGCACCCAGCTCATCTGATCCTGTGTGGCGGATAATGTGCCCTGCATTTTCGGCAGTGCCACATTGGCAATGGTTGAGTCAATTGCCTGCATGATCGTGGCAGCCATCACTGAAACTGTGATCAGTCCTTTATTTAGTTCGGAAACTGATTTTTCGCTATGCGGTGGCTGGGGAACTGCTGTTCCCATACCTGCATCCTCAATGGCTTCCTCAAGCACATCCTCCTGGGGAGGGTTCGGGTTAGCCATGAGTCAAACTCTTTAAACGGCTATGCTGTGTGTCAACCTTAACCAATGCACTGAGTCCTGCATGTAATCGGACATTGGCATCTGCATCGTCAATACTGATACGGACAGGCAAACGCTGTACCACCTTGACCCAGTTACCCGTTGCGTTCTCTGGCGGTAAAATTGAAAAGCTGGAACCTGTGCCTGGACTTAGGCTGAGGACCTTGCCATGAAACTCATGTCCAGGATAGGTGTCTATTTCGATGGTCACATTTTGGCCTGGGTGCATATAGGTCAGTTCAGTTTCCTTGAAGTTGGCCTCAATCCAGATATTTTTCGACATCAGGGCAAATACGGGACTGGCTGCCTGAATATAAGAACCCGATTGAAGCTGATCGACTTTGGTCACGATTCCATCGACAGGTGCCCTTACCGTGGCATAAGACAAATTTAGCTCCGCCTGATCAAGCGCAGCCTGAGCCTTGAGTACAGCAGGGTGTTGGTTGATATTGGGATTGACCTGACCATTTAATGAGGCCAGCACATTTTTACGTTCATCCTGCTTGATGGCAATTTGCTGCTGGGCATTGCGATAGGCATGTTCAGCCTCATCCAGTTGGGTCTGTGATGAAATACCCTGAGCCGCCAGATTTTTTTGCCGTTCATATTCTTTTCTATAATAGTCAGCCGTTTCTTGCGCCGCCTGTACATGGTTTTGTTGTTGTGAATAAGTCGCCTTTAATGCCGCAACCTGCATTTTGGCATTTTCCAGTTCTGCTTTTGCACTTTCCACCGCAATTCGCAAATCGCGGTCATCTAGCTTAAACAGTAAGTCGCCACGGTGAACCTGTTGATTGTCATGCACTGCGATTTCTGTGACACGCCCTGCAATATTGCTGCTGATATCGGTACGTGCTGACTGAACATAGGCATCATCAGTGCCAATGAAGCGCCCACCTGTAATATAGAAATATGCGCTGATGACAATAATGACCAGTGGGCCAAGCATGAGCATGAAGCGGCGGTTCTGTTTTAACCAGTTGTTGTTGCTCTGTTTTTTATTCACTTCACTTTCGGCCATGACATTCAACTTATGCACAAATAAAAATTTGCCAAAGTATGCGCTTGCCTAAAGTGGATGTTAATATCATATAATATGAATGAACTATTCGTCTGGACCGAATAATGCGTGGAACAGAATTTGCTGAACTGAGTGCTTTTGCCGCCGTGGCTGAACAGGGGAATTTCGCCAAGGCAGCCATTCAGTTGGGGATTGTTCCCTCAACCCTAAGCCAGACCATTCGTAACCTAGAAGAGCGCTTGGGAGTAAGGCTGTTATACCGTACCACACGCAGTGTTTCACTGACGGAAGCGGGTGAGCGGTTACTGGCACGGATTACCCCCGCTTTTTCTGAATTGAACAGTGCGGTTGAGTCGATCAATGATTTTAGAAATACCCCCATTGGCACCTTGAGGCTAAGTGTTTCGAGCGTTCCTGCCCAGATGATTCTTGCACCCCTGTTAAAAAAATTTCTAGCGGCTTATCCCGCAATTCAGGTTGAGGTTGTGGTGGATAATAGTGACAGCGACATTGTTTCAGGTCGTTTTGATGCAGGGATTCGTTATGGACTCAGGATAGAAAAGGATATGCTGCGGGTGGTTGCCAGCCCTGAATCACGTATTATGGTGCTGGCTTCCCCTGAATATTTAAAAATACATACTGCTCCCCAAACACCACAGGATTTACAGCAGCATAATTGTATCCAGCTACGCAAAGCTGACCAAAACCTGGTTGCATGGCACTTTGAAAAAGACCAGCAGCAACTGGAAATTGCAGTGGCGGGTTCATTGATTGTCAATGATGTGGATTTGCTGATGAAAGCAATCTGTGAGGGCATTGGTCTTGGCTATATGGTGGAAAGCTATGTGGCTGAAGATATTCAGCAAGGCCGACTTGTGCCTTTATTGACAGATTGGTCACCGCAGACACATAGCTATTATTTGTATTATGCCAATCGTCATCAGCTACCTGTACCCCTCAAGGTCTTTATCCAGTTTATGCGTGAGCATTTAAATCCCCATCATGCGATCAGTTCTTAAAAAACAATCTCAATCTGATCCTCACCAGTGCATACAAACCTGATCTTATAGATGAGCTTTAAGAGAGGTGTAGGCCATCTGTTTTCATTTTATGGTAAACATTTTGTAAAAAATCATGTTTACAATTCTTTTTGAATAAATATACAAGTGTATATACAAATAAATATACATATGTATAATAATTAAGAAAACAACTAGAGTAACTGCGCATGCAAGCAATCGAAAAGAGGGCTTCCCTGTTTAACTCAATGGCTCAAAGCGTCATGAACAGCCATGATGCCAATTTTTGGTTACAGAAAATCAACCCTTTATGGTCAATTAATCAACCACTTGCCAAAATCGTAAAAAAACAAATTGTGGCAAAGGATACGGTGAGTCTTATTTTGCAATGTAACCGCCATGTGCAACGTGGTGTTGCAGGCCAGCATCATCCTGTGACGGTGGAAATTGCGGGTCGTCATTACGAAAGAACCTATAGCCTGATGCAGGTCGATGCAGACCATCTCTGCCTAACGGTGAAAAAAGTTGATCAAGGTCTGGTCAGTTCTTGGTTGGTTGATCAAAGTCAAACAGGTGATATTCTGCGTTTGGGACAGCCTTATGGTGAAATGCAGCAGCAGGTTCAGACACCAAAGTTATTGTTGCTTGCAGCAGGTAGTGGCATTACGCCAATGCTGAGCTTGATTGAGGCTTTCTGTCAGTCCAGACAGTTTAAAACCATATCTGTGCAATTGATGTACTGGGTGAAAACGCATGAAGATGCGGCTTATGCTGAGTACCTAAAAGAAGTCGCTGAAAACTTTCCGAATTTTACTTATCAAATTTTTTATACACAGGAACAGGATCAACGTTTAAACCAGCCTCATGTTGATCAACTTAAATCTTTAAATGAAACCACGGTTTATGCCTGCGGCCCATCAGGCTTTGTGGCAACTGTGGAAACATTGTTTAAGTATGCAGCCTCAATCCAGACTGAAGCCTTTAGCCTAAGCCAGTTTGATACCAATGCAACTGATACGGGTTTTATCAATGTCACATTGACACAATCCAATAAGACCATCGCCATTCCAAAAGGTCAGTCGATTCTAAGCAGTCTGGAACATCAGGGGATCAAGCCGAAGCATGGTTGCCGTATGGGAATCTGTAATAAATGTGCCTGCACCAAGGCACAAGGTTCGACCAAAAATCTACTGAATGGTTCAGCAAACCATGAGCCAAGCCAGTTACTCAAGATTTGCGTAAATTCAGCTCAATCTGATCTTGTGATTGATCTATAAGCGAGAATGACAATATGAATATGCCTGTAAAATATCAATTTTTTCAAAATCCTAAAAATCGTAATTTAACTGAAGCCGAACTGGCTGCTTTTGCCAGGGAACTGGATCAAATCAAGCAGGAAGTGCTGGACGATTTGGGCGAAAAAGATGCCAAATACATTCGCCGTGTTTATTCGTCAATCCGCTATAGTAGCTTTCTAGGTCGTGCCTTACTGTTTGCTGGATGGTTTCCGCCTGCATGGCTATTGGGAACAGGATTATTAGGCTTTGCCAAAATCATGGAAAATATGGAATTGGGCCATAATGTCATGCATGGACAATATGACTGGATGAATGACCCTAAATTTAACGGTCAAACCTATGAGTGGGACACGGTTGGCACCTCGGATAACTGGCGACAAACCCATAACTATAAGCACCATACCTATACCAATGTTAAAGGTATGGATGATGATGTTGGTTATGGCGTATTTCGCCTGTTTCCTGAACAACGCTGGACCAGGTTTTCGGTCATACAACCGCTATACATTTTGCCATTTAGCCTATTGTTTCAATGGGGGGTCGCCATCCAGAATCTGGAATTGGGCAAGGTAGTCTATAAGCGTAAAACGATGGCAGAGTTTAAGCAGGAGTGGAATCCTGTACAGAAGAAAATCGCCAAGCAATTGTTTAAGGATTATGTATTTTTCCCATTGATTGCAGGGCCATCAGCCATTCCTGTGTTTACAGGAAATCTGGTTGCCAATGGCATCCGTAATATCTGGACATTCAGCATTATTTTCTGTGGTCACTTTACCAAAGATACAGAAGTGTTCCCAAAAACAGTGTTGCAAGATGAAAGTCGTGGGCATTGGTACATGCGCCAGATCCGTGGTTCATCCAATTTAATGGGGTCAGAGGCATTCCATATTCTGACAGGGCATCTCAGCCATCAGATTGAGCATCATTTGTTCCCAGATATTCCTGCACGCCGTTATCGCCAAATTGCACCGAAAGTACAGGCCGTGTGTGAAAAGTATGGTCTAAACTACAATAATGCGAGTTTTGTAAAACAGTTTGGTGAAGTGGTTGGACGTATTTTTAAATATGCGCTGCCTTTTAAAAAGTAAGCTTTGAAGTAAGATAAAAGCCCTGAATAGATTGAATTCAGGGCTTTTTTATTTTTACTTCTTCTTTTTCGAAATCCACATGGTGATGGTTGCACGGAAAACTTTATCATTGTGCTGATCCAATATATCGACATTAACCAGATACTCGCCTGCCTTTTCCCAATCATAATGACTGTCCACTGGTGTGGCGATTGCGACCAGATCAGTTTCCGCTTTCTTTAAATATTCAACGGTCATGCCTTTGGGAATCCAGCGATGGCTAGGGGGAACCGTGACTTCAGTCATGGTGCCGCCTGCCAGTTCAGCCATATTGCACATCGCAATCGCATGAACCGTACCAATATGATTCAGTACAGCACGTTTTTTCCTGATTGAGATTTTACAGGAATTGGGTTTTAGCTCCTCAAATAAGGGCGAAATGCTGCCGAAATAAGGAGCTTTTAGGCACAGCATGCGTGTGAATGTCCATTTGCCAGCAGGTAAGGCAGAGACTTTATTCCATAACTCTAAAGTTGAAGCCATTTTAAGATTTCCATTAACAGAATTAAATTCTTTTACGGAATATAATTCTGTTTGCAGGTTGTGGTCAAGTCATCCACAATAGTTCCGACCATTGATAAATCTGATTGAACTATGCAGGCAGCTCAGCAATTATTGGAACGTTTATACCCACAACGTAGATCATTACTAAAACGACAGATCTTATTGGATGCGTTGTCCTGCTTTCTGGAATATGGTCTGGAAACGACCAGCATTGAAATGATTCGGGAAAAATCGGGGAGTAGCGTGGGGGCGATTTACCATCATTTTAACAATAAGGATGGAATCATTGCTGCGCTGGTTTTTGCCGCGCTGGATGATCAGACACAATTACGGGAGCAGTATTTACAGGAGACACAATCTTTACAAGAGTTTTTGTATGCCTTGATCTATGCTTATGCCGATTGGGTGTCTGAGCAGCCAAAGTTTGCCCAGTTCCTGGTGCTCGCCCATTTTAGTGTGATGCAGGGTGAATACCGACAGACATTGAATGAAAAGAATAAAGCAAGAAATCAAAAAATAGTCAGCCATGTTTCAAGCTATGCCGATGCCGCCTTATTAAAATCAGTTCCAGCAGAACTCATGATGTCACTGGTGATTGGGGCAACTGAAAGTTATTGTCGGGCCTGGTTGTCTGGCAAAGTAGACACCGCACCTAAAGTCTATCGGGATGTGCTGGCAAAAGCAGCTTGGGATTCCTTGCAGAATTTAGGTGTAAATTGATACAGGAAAAGGCATATTGCATGCCTTTTCCTGATTCTGGATAGTTATTTAAACTGAATCGACCCATTGGCGCTAACCGTGATTTTTGATTCACCCGCCGCCATGTCCTGTGCAGGTGCAGCTTCCGCCATTGCAAATTTTGCCATGCCACCACGCATCATCGGTTGTGGGAAGTAGTTGCTGGTATTCAGGTTTAAACTGACTAGATTATATTGGGTTTTATTCCATGCCTGAGTAATCGCCTGGGCACGTTGCTGGAAGTTTTTAGAGGCCTCAATCATCAATTCATTTTCAACTTTCTTACGCTGTTCATCCGATACGGTGAAATTGATGGATTGGGTCTGGAAGCTTTGCTGCAACTCGCTAATCAACTGGCTTGCCGCCTTAAAGTCCTTACTTTCAAGCTGAATTTCAGCACGGGCACGCCATTCTTTTAATTTACTGCTGTCATTGTCATAAACAGGGTAGGTACTTTGCGCACCTGTTTCGACTTTAACTTGTGAATATTTACGCGAAATCGCCTGTGCCTGATTCATCAATTGATTAATCTGGCTGGAAAGCTCAGCGGGCTGCTTATGGCTTTTCTCAATATAGAGAACTGCACGCATTTCATCATTGGCCACCTGACGTGACGCATCGGCCTGAATATTGACAATATTGTAGTTCAGGTTCTCGGTGTCATGGGCAAAAAGGGAGGGGCTAAGGGCCGCGCCGACCATCATGGTAACAAGTGCTAAAGTACGCATAAAATTTTCCTGAAAATGAGGATTAAAAAATTATTTTTCACAGCTTTGATCTTAAAAAGAAGTGATGGGAAACTTCTGCATATTTTGTGGTGTCTTTGTAATGGATTAAGGAGGTTTTGCAACAGAAAAATAAAGCAAAAAATGATTAAAAATAGTGGATTAGGTAAAAGTGTTTGACCATTTATCTAAAATACAAACTGCAAATAAAAAAAGCATACTTTCTTTCACTTGTCACATAGTATGATGATAATTCATCATAGTTATTGGAAAGAAGTATTTTTTCAATAAGATTAGATGAATGTCGGGCATAAAAAGTGTTTATTTTCTTTGAAAATTAGGTATCATCTCGCACCTAGTTGAAAGATATAAAACATTGTGTCTGCACTAGATTCTAAAAAGCACCGAGTCAAACGACCGCAAGTCACCAGACTTATTTCTTTTACCCATATCAGAGATGGTAATTCGATATGAGCGTTACTTCCGTAAACCCTGCCGCTGATGCAACCAACGAATATTATCTGACTCGCCAAAGTCAGATGGAATCGAATGTTCGTAGTTATCCACGTAAATTACCGTTAGCGATAGCGAAAGCACAAGGCTGCTGGGTTACTGATGTTGAAGGTACACAGTACCTCGATTGTTTAGCTGGGGCAGGGACATTGGCTTTAGGTCATAATCATCCTGCGGTGATTCAAAGTATTCAGGACACATTGGCAAGTGGTTTGCCATTGCATACTTTAGACTTAACGACTCCTTTAAAAGATGCGTTTACTGAGGCGCTTTTGGCTTATTTGCCAGGCGGTAAAGAAGAATATTGCCTACAGTTCTGTGGTCCATCTGGTGCAGATGCAACTGAGGCAGCCATCAAGCTGGCAAAAACCTATACAGGTCGTAGCTCAGTGATCAGTTTCTCTGGTGGTTACCATGGGATGACACATGGTTCACTGGCAATGACGGGTAACCTGTCTGCGAAGAATGCGGTAAATGGCTTAATGCCAGGCGTACAGTTTATGCCGTACCCGCATGAATACCGTTGCCCACTGGGTCTGGGTGGTGAGGCAGGTGTAGATGCCTTAACCTACTTCTTCGAAAACTTTATCGAAGATGTTGAAAGTGGTGTGACCAAACCTGCTGCCGTTATTCTTGAAGCGATTCAGGGTGAAGGTGGTGTGGTGACTGCGCCAGTAAAATGGTTGCAAAAAATCCGTGAAGTAACTGAAAAGCACAACATCGTTTTAATTCTGGACGAAGTTCAGGCTGGTTTTGCACGTTCAGGTAAAATGTTTGCCTTTGAACATGCTGGAATCGAGCCAGATGTTGTGGTGATGTCTAAAGCGGTGGGTGGTGGCTTACCACTTGCTGTATTGGGTATTAAGCGTAAGTTTGATGCCTGGCAACCAGCAGGTCACACGGGTACGTTCCGTGGTAACCAGTTGGCTATGGGTACTGGCTTGGTGGTATTAAAAACCATTACTGAACAGAATCTTGCTCAAAATGCGCAACAGCGTGGTGATTTCCTACAGGCTGAGTTCAAGAAACTGGCACAGGAATTCCCATGTATTGGTAATGTGCGTGGTCGTGGCCTGATGATCGGTGTTGAGATCGTTGATGAGCGCAAACCAGCAGACCATATGGGTTCTCTGCCAGCAGATGCGCAATTGGCGGCTGCGATTCAAACGGCTTGTTTCAACAATAAGTTATTGCTTGAGAAAGGTGGTCGTAACGGTACAGTGATCCGTTTACTTTGCCCATTGATCATCAATCAGGATGAATGTGTTGAAGTGATTGCACGCTTCAAGAAAGCGGTTGCTGAAGCATTGAAAGCGGTACGAGGCTAATTCATGGTTGATTTTGCAGAACATCGTAAAGCGTTACTCTGCAATGATGCACAATCCATTGCTGACTACCAGTCGGCAATGGGCGAAGCGGTGAATGCCGTTTCAGCATGGTTGCAAAACGACAAAATGTACACAGGTGGAAGCATTAAGGACTTGCGTGCCGCAATTTCTTTTCATCCATCAAAAGAAGGTTTGGGTGTACAGCAATCATTACAACGTATGGTTGAGCTTTTTCTCAATAAAAGCCTGAAAGTACATCATCCACATTCACTAGCACACTTGCACTGTCCAACCATGGTGATGAGCCAGATTGCGGAAGTGCTGATCAATGCGACCAACCAGTCAATGGACTCATGGGATCAAAGCCCAGCGGGTTCATTGATGGAAGTTCAGCTGGTTGACTGGCTTCGCCAAAAAGTTGGCTACGGCTCAGGTCAGGCGGGTGTGTTCACCTCTGGCGGTACACAGTCAAACTTGATGGGTGTATTGTTGGCGCGTGACTGGTGCATCTCGAAAAACTGGCAAGCCGAAAACGGCAAGCCGTGGTCAGTTCAGCGCGATGGTATTCCAGCAGAAGCAATGAAAAACGTCAAAGTCATCTGTTCTGAAAATGCACACTTCTCTGTGCAAAAGAACATGGCAATGATGGGTATGGGCTTCCAGTCAGTTGTGACTGTTCCTGTGAACGAAAATGCACAGATGGATGTTGATGCACTGGAAAAAACCATGGCTCATCTTCAAGCTGAAGGCAAAATCGTGGCGTGTGTTGTTGCAACAGCGGGTACGACGGATGCAGGCGCAATTGATCCACTCAAGAAAATCCGTGAGATTACCAATAAATATGGTTCATGGATGCATATTGATGCAGCTTGGGGCGGTGCACTGATTCTTTCCAATGATCATCGTGCCATGCTGGATGGGATTGAATTGTCAGACTCCATTACACTGGATTTCCATAAGCATTATTTCCAAAGCATTAGCTGTGGCGCTTTCTTGTTGAAAGATGAAGCCAACTATCGCTTTATGCATTATGAAGCAGAGTACTTAAACTCTGCCTATGATGAAGAACATGGTGTACCTAACCTTGTGTCTAAATCACTACAAACGACCCGTCGTTTTGATGCATTGAAATTATGGATGACAGTTGAAGCATTGGGCGAAGAACTTTATGGTTCAATGATTGACCACGGTGTGAAGTTGACCCGTGAGGTTGCTGACTATATCAAGGCAACTGATGGTCTGGAATTGTTGGTTGAGCCACAATTTGCTTCCGTGTTGTTCCGTGTTGTGCCACAGGGTTATCCTGCTGAGTTTATCGATAGCCTGAACCAGAACGTGGCAGATGAACTGTTTGCACGTGGTGAAGCGAATATTGGTGTGACTAAAGTGGGTCATGTTCAGTCTTTGAAGATGACCACCTTAAGTCCAGTTGCAACACTTGAAAATGTTCAGAATTTGCTTGCACTTGTGCTTGCAGAAGCTGATCGTATTAAGAATTCGATTGCAGATGGTACCTATACACCGCCGATTGATTAATCGGGTGTTATGTAGAAAAGAAGAAGATCGCTTAGGCGGTCTTTTTTTATAATTTATCTGTAATGAGTTGTTTTTAATCGTTTTGCTATAGATCATTAGAAACAAGGTGATTATAAAATTATAGATAATTGGTTAAAAAATAGTCAATAATACCCTTGTCTAGCTTACAATCATTAACATCATAAAAGCGTCATAAAGTTGTCACCTAATTGTCATATTATCCACTCAAAATGCAATTAACCAAAGTACAACACTTCAAGTAACAAGCGTTGTAAATTAAATTGCATAAATGAGAGAAACACATAATGCGCTTAAATCCACGTCATATCGCAATTGCATTCGCTATATCTGGGGCAACTGTAGCAACGGCTGCAAACGCAGCTCGTGACACCATCCAGATTGCTGGTTCATCAACTGTATTGCCGTTTGCAAGTATTGTTGCTGAAGAGTTTGGTAATACTTTCCCACAATTCAAGGCACCTGTTGTCGGTTCAGGCGGTACAGGCGGTGGCTTGAAACAATTCTGTCAAGGTGTGGGTGACAACACCATCGACATCGCCAATGCTTCACGTAAAATCAAGGATACTGAACTTGATGCGTGTAAGAAAGCTGGTGTAAACCAGGTGCAGGAAATCAAGGTTGGTTATGACGGGATTGTTTTCGCGTCAAACGTAAAAAAAGCGGCGTATAAATTAAAGCCTGTACACGTGTTTACTGCACTTGCAGCACAACTTCCATCAAATGGCAAATTGGTTCCAAACCCATATACCACATGGAACCAGATTGACCCATCATTACCGAATGAGGCAATCACTTTGGTGATTCCTGCATCTAACCACGGTACACGTGAAGTGTTCCAGGAAAAAATGATTGATGCAGGTTGTGAATCATTTGATTACTTCAAGAACCTTGATAAAGACGAACAGAAGAAAGCATGTTCAAGTTTCCGTAAAGATGGTCGTGTGATTGAAGTTGCGGGTGACTATACTGAAACATTGGCTCGCTTGAAAACCTCGCCAAATGCGGTTGGCGTGTTTGGTCTGGGCTTCTATGACTCAAACCGTGACAAGTTGCGTGTAGCGACTGTAAATGGTGTAACGCCATCAGAGAAAACCGTGCTGGATGGTAGCTACCTTGTTTCTCGTCCATTGTTCTTCTACGTGAAAGGCGAACACTTAAAATCAATCAAAGGTTTAGCTCAGTATCCAGAGTTTTTCCTTAACAAAAAAATTTCTGGTAAAGGTTCTAAACTGGAAAAAGCTGGCCTGATTCCTTTAAGCGACAAAGAGCGTGCGAAAATTCTGGCTGATTTTAAAGCTGGCAAATCAGTAAAATAATATTGTGAAAAGGGAGGCTGGTGAAACTTGTGATCATCAGCCTTTTTATCTAGCTAGGTTTTTTCAAATCATGAAAATTGAGAAAACAGTGGAGATTACATGAATCTGCTACTTATCGGTGTGTTATTGACCCTTGTGGCAATCGCATATCAAATCGGGCTGAGCAAAAGCCGTAATCTGGCAGGTAAGGGAAGTAACTCGGCAACACTCCATTCTCGTCCAGTGTATTATGGGGCGTTGGTGGCCTTGTGGTGTGGTGTTCCTGCTTTTTTAATTTTGATCATTTGGAACTTGGTTGAGCCAAGTGTGCTACAGCATATTATCTTTAATAATATTCCAGCCTCTGTCAGCGCAACGATGGATGCGGCAGGGCGTGATGTGCTGATTGACCGTGTGCAGGCAATTGCATCGGGTTTTGGGGTCACCGATCAACCCGCAGCCTATGAAGTTGCAGCGGCGCAACAGCTTGCAAAATTCCAGACGATTGGTTCCTTTGCAAAATTAGCGGTCGTGATCAGTGTGGCTTTGGCAGGTCTGGTGTGGGCGAAACGCCATGTGAGCCAGCAATACCGTGCCCGTAACAAGGTTGAGAAAGCGATTAATGTTGGCCTGATTTTGTGTTCAGGTGTCGCGATTTTGACAACAATCGGTATCGTGCTCTCGATGCTGAAAGAAGCCTTGCACTTTTTCCATTTTGTGAGTCCAGTGGATTTCTTTTTCGGAACAGAGTGGAACCCAGGTTTTAGTACCACAGGAAATGCAGAGGGAAGCTACGGCATTTTACCGCTGCTTTGGGGCACCTTAATGGTGAGTGGTATTGCCTTACTGGTTGCTGTACCAATTGGTTTGCTGATTGCAATCTATTTGGCTGAGTATGCATCACAACGCCTACGCTCTTGGGCCAAGCCAACCATTGAAGTATTGGCGGGTATTCCAACCATCGTTTATGGTGTATTTGCCCTGATGATCATTGGGCCATTTTTTAAGATGGTCGGTGAGAGTGTGGGAATTGACATCAATGCGACCAGTGCCTTAACGGCAGGTTTTGTGATGGGAATCATGATCATCCCATTCGTTTCGTCACTTTCAGACGACATCATTACCCAGGTTCCGCGTGCCTTGCGTGATGGTTCTTTGGGGTTGGGCGCGACCAAGTCGGAAACCATCCGTCAGGTGGTGTTGCCAGCCGCATTGCCAGGGATTACAGGTGCTTTCCTGCTTGCGGTGTCCCGTGCGGTGGGTGAAACCATGATCGTGGTGCTGGCCGCAGGGAACAGTCCATTGCTGCATGCCAATCCATTTGAAGCCGTTTCAACCGTTACTGTGACCATTGTGAAACAGTTAACCAGTGATACTGATTTTGCCAGTCCACAGGCATTGGTGGCATTTGCCCTTGGTTTAACCTTGTTTGTGATCACTTTGGGTTTAAACATTATTGCACTGTACATCGTGCGCAAATATCGTGAGCAATACGAATGAGTTCATCAAATACATCTCCTCTGGATCAGAACGTATTTGATCCACAAGTGGCTGCTGAACAACGTGAACAGCGCAAAAGAAAAATCCAAAGTTCTTTGGCAAAGCGCCACCGCAAAGAAAAGGCGTTCCGTTTTGCTGGCTTCTCGGCAGTGGTGATTGGCCTTGCATTTGTTGCCTTGCTGTTTGGTAGTATTCTGGCAAAAGGTCTGCCATCTTTCTGGCAAAGCAGCATGACGGTTCCAGTTTATTTTGATCCAGCCATTATTAATGTTGGTGCAAAACCAAAGCAGACGGCAGGTGAAACCCCCGCGCACTTTGAAGAGCGTATGGTGGCCTGGCAAACTGAAATGGGTATGGTGGACTGGGATGCCCTGATCGTGAATGGCATCGTGTCCAAAGATAAATCGCTTGAAGATCAGCGTGATTATTTAAATGGTTTGTACACCAGTTCTGAAGCCTATCGTTTACGTGACATGGTGTTGGCAAATCCAGCCCTGATTGGAAGTAAGCAGGAGATTAAGTTCCTGGCCGATGCCAATGTGGATGTCTGGCTCGCTGGAAATATTGACCGTAATCTGCCTGATGACCAGCAACAGCTTGATCCAGAAGTGCGTCAGCTTGCAGATAAGTTAAAGGCAGAGGGGGTCATTGCCAATACGTTCAATACCAATCTGTTCTTTAGCCCAGATTCACGCAGTTCACCTGCGACCAGTGGTTTGGCTGGGGCATTCATGGGTTCATTGTTCATGATGTTGATCGTCATCATCATCTCGATTCCAATTGGGGTGGCGAGTGCAATTTACCTTGAAGAGTTCGCGCCAAAGAACATGATGACCGACATCATTGAAGTGAACATCAACAACCTGGCAGCAGTTCCATCGATTGTGTTCGGTCTGCTGGGTGCGGCAATCTTTATTGGCTGGATGCAGTTGCCTTTATCTGCGCCGTTGGTGGGTGGTTTGGTACTGAGTCTTATGACCTTGCCTACCGTGATTATTACCACGCGCGCCTCATTAAAAGCGGTGCCACCATCGATTCGTCAGGCTGCTCTGGGTCTTGGTGCATCAAAAGTTCAAACCGTTTTTCATCATGTATTGCCACTTGCATTGCCAGGGATTATGACTGGCGCAATCATTGGGATTGCACATGCGTTGGGTGAGACCGCGCCATTATTGTTAATTGGTATGAGTGCTTTCGTTGCCAGCGTTCCGACTACACCACTAGATCAGGCAACCGCATTGCCAGTACAGGTATATTTATGGCAGGGTAATGAATTGCGCAATTTCTTTGAGGGACGTACCGCGGCAGCGATTATTGTGTTGCTTGCCCTCATGATTGGTTTAAACAGCCTTGCAATCTGGCTCCGTAAGAAATTTGAAGTGCGTTGGTAATTGAGGAGAGTACAATGAATACGATTGATATTATGAACGCCGTAGAAAAGGATAAATCAGTGAATCCACAACAAACAGAATTTACGTCATCTGAAGCGCAAGTTCAGCAATCAGGTACTGCATTTGTCTCTCAGTTTGAAACAGCTTCTTCAGGTAAAAAGCCAAAAACCAGTGAAGTGAAAATCAGTACCAAGGATGTTCATGTTTATTATGGTGAAACTGAAGCGATCAAAGGCATTGACCTAGATATTTACCAGAATGAAGTGATTGCGTTCATTGGTCCATCGGGTTGTGGTAAATCAACATTCCTGCGTACCTTAAACCGTATGAACGACACCATTGATAGCTGTCGTGTGACAGGTAAGGTGACACTGGATAATCAGGACATCTATGATCCCAACCTTGACGTGGTATTGCTGCGTGCACAGGTAGGAATGGTGTTCCAGAAGCCAAACCCATTTCCAAAATCAATTTTTGACAATGTTGCCTATGGCCCGAAATTGCATGGCTTGGCACGTGACAAATATGATCTGGAAGAAATTGTTGAAAACAGTCTGCGTAAAGCAGGTCTGTGGGATGAGGTGAAAGACCGATTAAGCCAACCAGGAACAGGTTTGTCTGGCGGCCAGCAACAGCGTTTATGTATTGCGCGTACCATTGCGGTCAGCCCAGAAGTGATCCTGATGGATGAGCCTTGTTCAGCACTGGACCCGATTGCGACGGCGAAAATTGAAGAACTGATTTCTGAACTGTCTGAACAATACACCATTGCAATCGTGACCCACTCCATGCAACAGGCTGCGCGTGTGTCTGACCGTACCGCCTACTTCCATTTGGGTGACCTGATTGAAGTCAACTCGACTGAAAAAGTCTTTACTCAGCCTGATCATCAACTCACAGAAGCTTATATCACAGGCCGTTTTGGTTGATATATCAACTTAAATAGAAATCAAAAAAGAGAAATCATTGAATTGATTTCTCTTTTTATTTAAGGGTTTGTTGCTATTTTTACAGCCAAAATATGTTTACATAAACCTCGTTTGGTTTGATGTTGATTAAACCATTCACAGGTACATTTGGCTTGTCCATTTTTAATAATAACGGTATGAATCACATCAGTGCCTGTGACTTGAGCTTCAATATCACCAACATTATTTTTAATCAATTGTATACCATTATTTTTGACTAGGTTTTTGGCATTTTTCAAACGTGGGTTAAGTAATAAGATTCGCTCCATTTTAAACGGTAAACGCCGATAATAATGCTGCCGATTGTGCAAATCAAAGCCTAATAATCCTATTGCCGATAATGAATGCGTTAAGCTATCCATTTTTTGAAAATCAATGGCATGTTCAATTGAAAGCAATGTTGGGTTAAAATTTTCATTGGCTTTACATAAACCATTCACAGCATGGATATATTCTAAGGGGATATCTTGCAGCATATTCTCCAAAATATTACCCTCGCCTGAAAATCCACGATTATTGGCAGGAGAAAGTGCAAGAGTAAAGCGCATATGAGACAAATATAAACAGATCGCACAGCTTTCTCCATCAATTGCCTGATAAATTTTACTTTTTTCAATATAAGGCAATAAACCGAGTAATAACTGTAAACGCTCAATGCCACCAATATAAACACTATTTGCTGTTGCAATTGGACTAAATTGATAACGATTGGCTCTAAAACTTAAATAAAAAGATGATAGACTTTTACCTTTGGGAATAGATTGTAACAGTTGAATGGTTTGTAGCTTATTTAACTCAAATTTTTCTGTCATATCAGCTAAATAAACTTGCACACTGGTTAAACCTTTAATCCAGCGTTGTGGTAATTTGACTTTCTTTTCCGTGATTGTGCCTTGAGAAGTACTTACTTTCACTTCTTTTTCGCCAACACCTAATACCATTACTTCATTTTTCTTGACTACATTTAAAGCATTCAGCATAGGTTCATTAAAATCAACATTGGTTGTGCCACTGGCAATAAATTCACCTTCAACCGCATTTTCCAATAAATCTAAACGTGCATAAATACCATTGCAGGAGGAGAAACCCTCAAAACGGATTTGTTCTGTCCCTGTGCTGACAATCGGGTCATATAACTTTACAGGTACGGGGGTATAACTGGAGCGTACGATTTTAGCAATTGTTCCTAAACATTTTGCTACGACTAAGGGTTCAACCATACTACCCCAAAAGAAGCAGGGGATATTTTGTACTTCTTCAATTTCGGTATGATGAGCCAAAACCAGTTGTTGTAAACCATTTTTAGCCTGAATTTGGCTGTGTGTTGTATATGCTATTTCTAAATCGGTAGCAGACATTTTAAACTCCCTGTTTTAATATTTTTTGAATAACAGATTTTAAGGTTGGAAATTGAGTTTGCCATGCCTGTAAAATTGCTTTAGTGTCTTGATCAAGTGGAGTGTAATCTTGAGCAATTAATTCATAATAAAGCTCAAATAATTTTTTGAAATTGGTCGGTAATTTTTCTGGAATTTTTACGGTTTTTAAGATTAAGCCAATGAGTTGTAGTAATGCTGAATTATTTAAATCTGAACTATTTTTTACTTGAGTCAGACATTCTATAAAACGAGCTAAAGGTGCATAATTTGCATCAATCAAAGTTGCATAATGTTGAGCTAGAACTTTTAAATTGATTTTTTGTTGATTAAAACAACTGATTAAGGTTTCGATAATTGCTAAACGATCTTCCTTGTTTTTGTTAAAACTATGGCTTGCAAGAATAAATAAACTATATGGACTTAAAATATAATCCTCTTTGGCGAAAATATTGAAAAAGTTAACCATAGATTCATGCAAAATTTCCTCACTATCACAGCCATTAGCTGCATAAGCGAGATCATTAAAGGTTTTATTGATAGGTGTAATATGTTGGAAAAAGGCTAAATCATGACTTCCGCCTGTACCATGATTGCGTGAATCAAAACATAAAGCTGGATATATATAAGTATGAGGTTTTTTCTCATATTTAGGTAGAGTGAAAGAAATATATTTTTTATATTCGATTTGTATTGGTGGTTTATCTCGTTCAACCCAAACATTTTCACAACAAGGTATTAGTTTATAGGCTAAATATTCATCAGAATCTTTTTGTGGTTCATGAGTTTTGATGACAGTATCCCACAATCCCCACCATGCACTTTGTTCAGTGAGAGACATTTTTTTAAAATCAGCGTGATTGCTGAGATCAGGAGACATTTCTAATTGTCCAAAGGCAAAGTATAGGAGTTGTTGTAATTGTGGATGTTGTAATTGTGGTAATATTTTTATTGCTGCATCAATATTTTCTCGTGGAGTACGACAGAGTGCAATTGCTAAGTCAACAAAATTAAACTGGATTTCTTTTTGCTGGTATTCCAGTAAACGTTGTACCAAAACTTCAGGATCGATATAGCTTGGTGCATGAGTGGGTAAAGACAATAAAGGAACAGCAAGCGTTTCATAAGAAAATTGGGCAAAGGTTTCTAAAAGATAATAATAATTGCTAAGAAATTTGATATGCCATGATAAACGGCTATTTTTAGGAGAGGGTGCTTTTTCAGGTGTATGATAAATTTCCACAAAAAACATGTTAAAAAATTGTTTATGACTTGATCCTGCCCAATTCTTTTCCATTTGTTGAATGATCGGTTTGATTTGTTTTTGATGGTCTTTTGGAAACTGTGGTTTAAGCAATAGCCATGCTGACATTAAAATATCAAGATCTAAAGGATTATCTGATTGTAAAGTCTCACTAATAAAAAATAGGAGTTCTTGCCAGTTCTGTGGTAATTGAATTTTTTGTTCTTGTTTTAAATATTGTGGCTGTAGTCTATGATAAACATATTCTTGTGCTGTTGTAGGTAAATCAATGGTTTCTTCTTGTTCTATTAAATAAGATTTAAATTGACTGGAAATGCCACCGATCATATTTTCCTGATACATTTTTAGTTTATCAATCACTGTTTCATATTCAGGTCTTAAGTATTTGACTAAAATATTTGCTGCACGTTCTTGTAAACTAAAATCATTTTGTAAAAATGTATCGGTCACTAAACTTAAAATATCCTCCTGATGATGTTTGTTATTTTTTAAGACCATATCCATTTGTTGTAGGGTCATTTTAATTGCATTTTTTACATCATTTCTTGGCATAATGGATGTTAGCCAAGTGAGATATTCCTCAATATGAAAATCAGGATGCTGAACCAATGATTTAACTGTTTCAACTGCAAAATTTACGGTCGCACTATATTCACTATGCAGTAATAAAAATATAGAATCCTGTACTGTTAAAAGCTCATCCTCTGTGACATTCATTGCCATAAAAACTTTCTTAAAAAAGGCTTTGGCATGGCTATACCAATCTTTACTTTGGATTGCTAATATTTTTTGTATGCAGAATAAACGATCTAGTTTTTTCTCATGAATTAATGTGATAAATACCTCATGCCAAAAGAATATTTGATTTTCCCAAGAGCCATGCCATTGCTCAAATAAACGAGTTTCATAATCAAATAAAGTTGGAATATCTCGCTGATAAATTATCGGTTCAGTCGTGTATTGTTGTAGAGTAGCATGTGAACAATCATGTGCTAACCAACGTACATTGGAAATCGTTAAAGCAATTAATTCAGGATTAAATTCAATCAATTGATGTTGTTCTAGAATTTGTAATTCTGCATAACTTAAATGTGAAAAATCTTTGTCTTTTACTTGAACTGTTAAATATTCAGTCAACCATTTTGGTTTAATTTGTTTTAAAATATTAAAAAAATGATCTTGTTTTATAATATCATCAAGATAGAAATTGAGTAATCTCCATGTGGTGTTAGCATCACTGAAATTGAGTAATGCAAAACCCAATAAACTTAAAATAATCATCCTATTTAGGTGATGAGGTCTACGATAATATTCATCAGAAAAGCGATGCTCTGGATTAAAATCTGTATTATTTGGATAGTCTTTATTATCATACCAATAACGTTTGGCTTGTTTTAAAATTTCTCTTAAAATTGAAATATTACCTTGCTGATATTGCTTTAGAAAAGGCAGAATAGTCTCTATGTTGCCTTGATAAATAATTTTTAAAAATTCTTTCGTGATCTGTTCTTTATCAAGATGTAACTGTTCTGTTGTCATGGTCATATAAGTCGCTTCCCCAAGTATGGTATGTTTTTTTAAATTTTTGCTTTTAAACAATTTTTAGTATCTAAAATAAAAGAATATTTGTATATAGGTCATAAACTTAAAGCGTCAAATTTTGTCGTTTAGTTGGGTTCAGGTTGTAAAAAATACGTTATGACTATTGAATTTTTATTGAACAGACCACATCTTAGAGGCATAAAGACGAACTCAAGAGCACTTACTTTATGTTATTCCATTTACCTAAATTTCCTGCTGAAATTCGTATTAGCCATTTAAATGCGCGTGTGAATGAACAAAGAAAAAAAATTGCGCAAACAACAGCATCCCGTTTGGAATTATTACAACTGGTTCAGCAGCTTGCCAAGGAAGCCAAGGTTCGTAAGAAAAATGACCAGAAAATCTTCGTTTTAGACTTCAAGGGCGATATACAGGCTTCCGCGGTTGATACCCTGCGTGAAGAGATTACCCTGATTTTGGCAACTGCCAAAGCTGGGCATGACCGTGTGATTGTACGTCTGGAAAGTCCAGGTGGAATGGTGCATGGCTATGGTTTGGCTGCGGCTCAATTGGTTCGTTTACGTGATGCTGGTTTTCATGTGACGATTTGTGTTGATAAGGTTGCTGCCAGTGGCGGTTACATGATGGCATGTATTGCCAATGAAATTGTTTCAGCACCGTTTGCCGTGGTGGGTTCAATTGGCGTGGTTGCACAGGTACCGAACTTTAACCGTTTATTGAAACAGCATAATGTGGACTTTGAACTGTACACCGCTGGTCAATATAAACGCACCGTAACCATGTTTGGTGAAAATACTGCTGAAGGTAAGGCCAAGTTTGAAGAGGAATTGCAGCAGACCCACGTGCTTTTTAAGCACTTTATTGAAAAATACCGTCCACAACTCAACGTTGAAAAGGTTGCAACAGGTGAGCACTGGTATGGTGAAGATGCACGTGAATTAAATCTGGTGGATAAATTACAGACCTCGGATGAATATTTACTGAGTCTTTTATCACAACATGATGTCTATGTGATCAATACCCGTAAACGCCCTACATTTGGTGAAAAACTGGGTTTGCAGGCGGCACAAATGGCTGAGACCCTGATTCCAACGGTGATGGGTAAAATCGCTGATAGCCTCGCCAAGGCAAACAGCACGTTGGTTCAGATGCGTGACCCTAAGTTTTAATCAATTTGTCCTGATCAAAGAAAAGCACCTGTTTAAGGTGCTTTTCTTTTGCTTTTGCCTAAATAGATCAACCCCGTAATGATGGCCCCAATGGTTGCTAGCAACATATCCTTATGTGCATCCCACATATCTCCCTGCTGTCCATTATAGTTTTCCGCATCTTCAGGCGACAAGCCAATGGATAGTCCCCATTCGAGCAACTCATAGACCATACTGGAAGCCATCACAAACTGGATCACCAGCAGGAATAATGTCAGTGGTTTTGCGGTGGGAAACCAGAACTGAAAACAACGGAGAAAAAATGGGTAAAGCAATAATCCATAAGCAAAATGCACCAGTCGATCATACATGTTGCGGGACCAGCCCATCACTTGATTCAGGTCAAAATGAAACAGGGACTTTAACCAGTCATTGTAGGGTACATAGGAATAGAGATAATGGGCCGCAACAATATGGATGAATAGAAAAAGCAGGTACAAACAAAAACTGGAAAAACAGATGCCTATTTTTTTCATGCTGATGATCAGTACAACCAGCATAAACACGGTGCCCACCTGATGCAGTAAATAAGACTCAAGCTCAAGCGGGTGGATGCTGGCAATCCCTACGGCAAGTACGATGATCCCAAGCGCAATATAATGTTTTAAGCCAAGTTGTCTTTCAATCATGCCGCATCCGAGAAGAAAAAATCATCAGGCAGGGTGATTTATCATTGTTGAGTTGAATCTGGTATTAAAGGTGATGCTGCAACACCGCCAAGCGCCTGACAAGCCTGAAGATAGAGCTGGTACTTTTGTTGTACAACTTCATCGAGTGGAATGTCAAACAGATCCTCACCATTTTTATACTGTTCAATATAGGTGCTGGCTTTGTCTTTGTTTGCGGCAAGTGTCTGTTGATAAAAATTGGTAATGGAAGAAGTCGCAAGCTGACTGGTTTCCACGTTGTTACACTGGAAACGCTGCAAAATTTTTTCAGCACGTTTAACTTCACTTGATTGTCCAAATACACATCCTGTTAATTGGGCAATCACAATCAGCACGAATAAGATCTTCATGATATTTAGAATAAAAATTTTTAAAGATTGTTATTGTATATAGAATTTATTCTGGAAATAAATTAATTATGTCTAACATAAGCAATTAAATGACTTAAATAGTGCGGTATAAAATCCAGTTTTGAGATGAAACGCATATTTTTATCTATATATTTGATTTTAATCATGTAATATAACTGGGAAAACAAAAATGAAAAATTTATATAACAATCAGTTTGAGGAGCAGAATGTGAAGATACGCAGGGCGGAAAAAACGGATGTGAATGAGTGTGTTCCGCTGATTTATAGTGCGGGAATTCCCTTGTTTGACTATATTTATCAACATGACCCTATCAGTGCTGAAAGCTTTATTCATAAAGAGTTTTTATCAGAATATGGATATACAAGCTACAAACTGCACTGGGTGGTGGAGAAAGATAACAAGGTGATTGCCACTGTGGCCTGCTATGAAAAAGATGACCTGCTAAAAATGGATAGCGGTACGGTTAAAAATATTCTCGCCATGTATCGGTTTCGATCACCTCGTGTTTTGGCAAGAGCGCTGCATTCAGCTTCTGTAGTGACCAAGCCAGTTGTATCAAGTTTGCATATTGCAAATTTTGGTGTGCATCCTGAATATCGTAGTCAGGGAATTGGTCAGTCCTTGTTATCGCATCTAAAAATGCTTGCCCAACAGCAGGGGCATTCGATTTTGTCTTTGGATGTGTCTTGTGAAAATCCTAGAGGACAAAGTCTATATGAAAGGATTGGGTTTAAGGTTGCACAGGAAAACCAGTTCAAGGGGGTAAAAAATGCCAGGGTGCCCAATGGGCGGCGTATGGAGTGGAAAATCTAGTGTTCCATTTGCTTAAACTTTCTGGAACAGGTTATGCTCATTTTTCATCGAATTAATTCAACATGCTATGCGTATTCAATCAGCAGTTTTATCCTGTTTTATCTTATTTTTCTCCTGTGCCTGTCATGCAGGGGATTATAATTTTTTTACAGCGATCAATGATGATGCTGAAGAGATGTTTGACTCAGCCTATCCGCAACAAGAGAAAACAGATTATTCAATTCTGCATAACCTGTTTTTTCAGGGCGAGCGCTGGCGTGTTTACAACTATACCGCCTATCAGACCAACCAGTTCAACCATAAAATGCTGACAGGTGACACCAGTAACTTATCTCTGGATGATTTTTCAGTTTCATTGGGATATGGCATCATCTACCAACTCAATTCAACCAACCGAATTGGCTATGAATACTTGTCCAGCTTTCCATTTGATCGGGGTCAACTGGTCCGCTTTTTCTGGTTGCGAATATTTTAGGCCATCTTTTGATATAAACCTGCACGTACCATACCCGCCTTGGTTTCCTTGATTTTTTGCCAACTGGCTGGAAGTTTTAGCTGTGACAGGTCACGGTCTGCCTCAACATAAATATAGGCGTTCGGTCTAATCAATGGTTCAGTCAACTCGGCAAGCTCTTGCCACAAATCAAGGCTATAGGGTGGATCAAGAAACACTACGTCAAAGCCGCTGTGTAATTTCACTAATGCCTGCTGCGCGGTTGAGATCATCAACTGGCAATTTTCCGCTTTCAATAACTGGATATTATCCTTTAAAAAACGTGCCTGAGTTGGGTTGGGTTCAATCATCACCACTTTTGCAGCGCCACGTGAAAGTGCCTCAAAACCGAGGGCGCCCGAACCACTGCATAGGTCCAGCACCTGTGCATTCTGGATATCCCACATCAGCCAGTTGAACAAGGTCTCACGGACACGGTCAGGCGTTGGCCTTAAACCCTCAATACTGGCAAAGGGCAGGGAACGTCGTTTCCATTCACCCCCAATAATGCGTAATTGGTTCTTCATTATTCAGTGATTCCATCGGCTGGCTGCGGTGGCGGTGTAACGGCTGGGGCAGGTGTCACCGTAGGTGGTATTGGCAGTGAGGTTTGCGCCGTTGTTGGTGCAGTGGTATTGCCGCTTGGCAATTCGCCTGGCTTGATGCCTGCAGTCATTAAGCCTCCACTGACCTGATGGTTTGCAGGGCGCAGCGGATTCTTGTTGCGTGTCACCAGCCAGTAATCGAAGACTGGACGTGCCAGTTGCGCCGCGGAACCACCATGCTTGCCATTTTCCCACACCACGGCAATCGCAATCTCAGGGTTGTCCGCTGGTGCAAAGCCGACAAATAAACCGTGATCCCACTGTCTTGAGGACAAGGCCGCTTCATTGTAGCGTTTGCCCTGTGCGATACTCTTGACCTGAGCTGTACCTGTTTTTCCAGCAATTGAATACTGTAGGCCGCCTTTAATGCCTCGACCTGTTCCTGTTTGGATCACGTCAATCATGGCTGCATGCATATTCAGCCAGTCTTGTTCTGTCCCATTGAACTGAATTTTACCATCAGGGGCATTGTGCACCGTGAATTTTTTTGCACCCTTATTTTCCCGTAACACGTGGGGAGTTACATGCGATCCCTTGTTGGCGGTAATGGCAACCGCCATAGCTAGTTGTAATGGTGTTGCGGTAAATGCACCCTGACCAATACTGACCGAAATGGTTTCACCTTTCAGCCACTTGGATTTGCGGGTACGCATTTTCCATTCAGGGCTTGGATATAAGCCGCTGCTTTCACTTGGCAGGTCAACACCTGTCTTTTCCCCGAAACCAAACTGGCGCATCCAGTCATTCATTTTCTCAATGCCCATGCGGTAGGACAGGATATAGAAATAGGTGTCACAGGAGACCACTTCGGCCTTATGCAGGTTGACCGCACCATGTCCCGTTTTCTTATGGTCACGGAAGCGGTGGCTGTCACCAGGTAAGTTGAAATAGCCTGGGTCGGAAATCGCCGTTCCCCAGTCAACCAGACCATAATGAATCCCACCCAGTCCAAACATTGGTTTAATGGTTGAACCAGGAGGATAGGCACCCTGAACCGCACGGTTATAAAGCGGTTGGTCTAAATTATCGCGTAAACCACTATAGTCTTTCGAACTAATGCCCGTTACGAATAAATTGGGATTGAAGCTGGGACTGGAAACCAGTGCCAGAATTTCACCCGTACGTGGATCCATGGCAACAATCGCACCACGACGGTCCGCCAACTGTTGTGCCGCGACCATCTGGAGGCCATAGTCAATCGACAAATACAGGTCATTGCCGCGAATCGGCGCCTGTCGTCCCAGATTACGCAGAATATTGCCATGCGCATCGGCCTCTACCGATTCATAGCCTGGCGTGCCATGCAATAATTCTTCGTAGCTTTTCTCCACCCCGATTTTACCAATCAGGTTGGTGCCTGCGTATAAATCCTTGTCAATAGATTTCAGTTCTTTATCATTAATACGGCCCACATAACCCAGCACATGCGCGAAAAGCTCCCCATGTGGGTAATAGCGGGTCATTTGCGTTTCAATCTTTACCCCAGGAAAGGCATATTTCACTTCACTGAATTTGGCAATATCCGCTTCATTCAGGTTCAGCTTGATGGCAATCCGCTCAGTTTTCCGCGCCGTTTTCACCCGACTCTTAAAGCGTTCCACATCTTCTTCCGTCAGGCCCAGCACAGGAATCAGGCGGTTGATTGTGTCATCTATATCGCTGACATCTGCACGGCTGAGCGTGGCGGTAAACACGGGATAGTTGTCGGCCAAAAGCACGCCATTACGGTCATAAATATAACCACGGGCAGGGGCCAGTGGTTGCAGGCGGATTCGGTTCTTGTCGGAGGCGGTGGTGAAGTCGTCATAGTGCACAATCTGCAAATAGGCATAGCGGCAGATCAGGATGAGCAGACAGGTCACGACAATAAAGATTGCAAAAAAGATTCGACCCTTGTAAATGCGCTTTTCTTGTTGCATGTTTTTTAAAGGAAAGTGCTGTTTCATACGGTGTCGACTTAATTACAAAATAAAAGAATGGAGCGGTTGGCTATTTTAACGTAAGTTGAATGATCATACTGTAGAATTTTCAGTACTTCATGCAAATGTGGTGCGACAGTTTTTGACTTTGCAGACATTAAAATTGTATGGTCTTGTATATTAGAAGCAAAATAATTCTGTTAAAGTCACAAACTGTTTGAAATAGGACACACTCTTAGGGAAAGTGGAGAAAATAATGAAAAGAATTTACCTTTTGCTGGCGGTTTTAACATCTACTGGTTTGGTTCACGCTGAGGAAAATCCATTTAAGCCTGAACCTAAACTAAAGGATGCAAAAGTTTCAACCTGGAATATCGGGGCTGGTGTAACCAAAAAATTATTACACGCCAACCTTGAATGGGTGAATCCATATGGGATTGCCTATGCGAAAGCGGGTGCGTTTTTAAACGATGACAATGAGGCGGGCGGTCAGGTTGGCTTCCGTTATCCATATTACCTGACAGGCACAGATAAAAACGGATATTACGTTGGGGTGTATGCAGGTCATCTGGACAGCAAGAATTATGGTGGAAAAGTAAAGGCGAATTTGGGTGTGGGGGCTGATATGGCCTTTGTGTGGTTGAATAATGAACGGATTAGCACATTCAGTGTTGGTGCGGGCGTACGTGAACCATTGGAGGGGGCAGATGGGAAGACTGTTAAAAAAGCAGAACCTGTGCTTCAGTTTTCATACACCTTAAGTTTTGGTTTGTAGGAGAGGGCAGGCGTTCATCTTTTATAAGCCATAATGTATCAATAACTTTGAGAGTCATGCATGTTTGATTACGTCAATGAATTGTGGCAGATTTTCTTAAATCGACCTGACCATCTGGCAGTCTTAAGTATCATTCCAGTGACCGCCTTTGTAACATGGGCACACGTGTGGATGGCTTTGAAAATGGTGTTTTACCCAATTAATTTCTGGGGATTCCATTTAGGACCATTACCTGTAGGTTGGCAAGGGATTGTGCCGCGTAAAGCAGGACGTATTTCAGGCATCATTACTGACAATACCCTATCAAAATTAGGTTCATTGCGAGAGTTTCTGGAAGCGATGGACCCTGAGGATATGGCAAACATCATTGGTGAGCAGGTTGGTTTTGAACTTGAACACCTGATTGATGAGGTCATGATTGACCGTAATGCGGTGTTGTGGGAAAACCTGCCTTATTCAATCAAGCGCCGTATTTATGCACAGGCACATAAACAGTTACCCAATACATTAAGGGAACTGGTGACTGAGCTGACCATGAACGTTGAGTCACTGGTTGACATGCGTGAAATGGTGGTGAGCCAGATGGAGGGTGACCGCCGTTTGATGGTGCGGATGTTCCTGAAAGTGGGGCAAAAGGAAATCAACTTTATTTGGCATATCAGTGCGTTGATTGGGATGTTTTTTGGTGTGTTCCAGATGATTGTCTGGTTTGTGGTGCCTTGGCACTGGACTGTTCCGTTCTGGGCTGCCATCTGGGGTTTCCTGACCAACTGGATTGCGATCTGGATGGTGTTCAATCCGATCGAACCACATTATATCCGCTATCCACAGATTTTCCGTTTAACCAAAGACCGTACGTTCCCGTGGATTGTGCCTGTGTTGAAGATTGGCACCTATAATGTTCAGGGTGCGTTCATGAAGCGTCAGGAAGAGGTTTCTGATGTGTTTGCCAGTGTGGTGACCGAGGACCTGATTACCCTAAAATCCATCATGACTGAAATGATGTATGGCAGTAAAAAGGACAAGACCCGTCGTATTGTCAAGCGTCATATCAATGAAATTATGGAAACGCCACTGGTGCGTACATCATTGCAGCTTTCACTTGGCCCTAGGGAATATGCTAGACTCAAGACCGACTTGATTGATCGCTCAATTGAAATTACCATGGGACCTGTATGTGACCCAGCCTTGAACGCCAGCCGCGCACAAAAAATCTTTCAAATGTTTAGGGACCGTATCCGTGAACTAACGCCGAAAGAATTCCAGAATTTATTGCGTCCTGCGTTTCAGGAAGATGAGTGGATCTTGATTGTACTGGGTGGTGTAACTGGTTTCTTTGCTGGTTTAATTCACTTATTTGTTGCTTTCTTATAATTAATTTGATGTTGGTTGGGCAATAAGGCTGTATGATATTGCTCAATTTAAGATTTATTGTTTTTAAATGAGGATGTTCTTTATGCGCATTATTTTACTCGGACCACCTGGGGCAGGCAAAGGTACTCAAGCTCAGTTGATCTGTAAGCGCTACAATGTCCCACAAATTTCAACCGGTGATATGCTCCGCGCTGCAATTCGTGAAGGTACTGAACTAGGCTTAAAGGCGAAAAGCGTCATGGAGTCAGGTGGTTTGGTTTCAGACGAATTGATTATTGGTTTGGTCAAGGAGCGTATTGCCCAGCCTGACTGTGAAAATGGTTGTATTTTTGACGGTTTCCCACGTACGATTCCACAGGCTGAGGCTCTGGAAACTGCGGGTATCAGCATTGACCATGTGATCGAAATTGATGTGCCTGACGAAGAAATCGTTCAGCGTCTTTCTGGCCGCCGTCAGCACCCAGCGTCTGGTCGTGTTTACCACCTGGTTTACAATCCACCAAAAGTGGAAGGTAAGGATGACGAAACAGGTGAGGAGCTGGTACAGCGTCCAGATGATCAGGAAGAGACCATTCGTAAGCGTCTTGCGTCTTACCATAGCGAAACTGAGCAACTGGTTGGTTTCTATCAGGGGCGTGCCGCTTCTGGTGAGAATGCACCGACTTATGATAAGTTGAATGGTCTGCGTGCCATTGATGATGTACAAAAAGACCTGTTTGCGATCCTGGATAAATAACCTGAATTGCGAATGATGAAAGGGCTCTGAATAGGGCTCTTTTTATTTGGGAGAAAGCTTGTGCTAAAAGTGGTTCTTATTTTGGTTGTGATCTTAAGTTTGGCTTTACTCTTGTTTCTGGCGTACCAGAGCCAAAAAATGCTGCGCCATGTGCAAAAACAGCAGGCACTGGAAAATCGGCAGAATGGAAAATCGCGTCAGCTACATCCAAAATTGCGACAGGATAAAAAACCTCAGGATTAACTGAGGTCTTTTGTTGCAATGGCCTTGCTTGCACCAAACTCAAAGCGGTCAGGCCAGTTGCAGACATCTGCAACCACACATTCAAAACATTTCGGCTTACGGGCGATACAGCAATAACGGCCATGTAGAATCAGCCAGTGATGGGCATCCAGAATAAACTCTTTCGGGATCACCTTAACCAGACGATGCTCAACCTCTAACACATTCTTTCCAACGGCTAAACCTGTACGGTTTCCTACTCGAAAAATATGGGTGTCCACCGCCATAGTCGGCTGTCCAAATGCGGTATTCAGCACCACATTTGCTGTTTTGCGACCCACACCTGGCAGCGCTTCAAGCTGTTGACGTGTTTCAGGTACTTGTCCCTGATATTGATCAACCAAAATCTGGCAGGTTTTAATCACATTTTCAGCCTTGGCATTATAGAGACCAATGGTCTTGATATATGCCTTGAGCCCCTCGACACCAAGATTAAGGATGGCCTGGGCTGTATTTGCCACAGGATAGAGTTTATCGGTTGCCTTGTTTACACTGATATCGGTTGCCTGTGCCGAAAGCATCACCGCAATCAGCAGTTCAAATGGTGATGAATAGTTAAGCTCTGTACGGGGATCGGGGCGCTGTTCACGTAAGCGTTCAAAGAAAACCTGAATTTGCTTTTTGGTCATATTTTTAACGGGCATTTAGACTTCCTGCAATTCATTTAAACGTTGTTGTAGGCTAAGCAACTGCACCTGTTTCTGTTCATCGGCCCGTACGCTTAACTGTTTCTCCAGCTTCTTGATCTGGGTGCGGATTTTAGCCAGTTCAATCGTGGTTTTTGCATCAACTGGGGTACTTTCTTTGGGTTTGTCCGCCAGTGTAATCACAGGCACATTATTGAGTGCCTGTGAGAACTGGGCAAACAACTCGGTATCAATTTCAGCCCGTACAATCGGGCCTTTACGATTCAGGCGGCGTTTTTCTTCACGCTGGATATGGGCATAGTAACGATGCCTTAATTCATCCTGTTCCTTAACGCGCTGTTCTCTGTTTGGCAGTGGCTTGATGTCGGCCACCAGATCAATACAGTCAACTGGACAAGGTGGGATGCATAGTTCACAGCCTGTACACAAATCTGCCAGCACCGTATGCATGAGTTTGCCACTGCCGATAATGGCATCTACAGGACATGCGCTGATACATTTGGTGCAGCCAATACATTCATCTTCACGGATCACTGCTTTCATTTGCTGCGGGCGACCATCTGCCTGTATTTCCCAGACACTTGGTTCGGCAGTCAATTGTGGGCGCTGTAATAGTGCGGCAAGCGCATCCGCAACAGGCTGTCCACCTGGAACACATTTGTTCGCATCTTCACCCTCGGCAATGGATCGTGCGTAGGGTAAACATCCATCACGATGCCCACATAAACCACACTGTGTCTGTGGTAAAAGCTGGTCTATCTGGACAATCAGGGAATGTGGTGGGGACAGGGACATAACAACAGGGGAAACAAAATGGGACGGAATAGTATAACAAAAAATAGATGGTGTTGGCGGTGAACAACTGGAAACAACAGTTGGCTTAAAGCGTTGGATGTTGATAAAAAATGGTGCGAATATTGCACTTTAACCAAGCAATCCTGCAAAAAATCATATCTTTCTTGTTTTTTTTAATTAATTGAAATTCTTTAATATATTAAATAATGCACTAAAATGATACATGGTATTTTTTATAGGAATGTTCGTTATTTTTATTATTTAAATATTTGATTTGTAGGAATTAAAAATAATATGATTGAAAAAAATATTGTGAATTAAAAAAAATAAGTATTAAATAGGTGCGTTAAACTATTTTGGTGCGTTTTTTGCACTTTTATGAATCATTCGACTTGAGGGTCAAACATTGAAATACAGTAGCCTAAGCGACTTCCTGGATTATGTTAAAGCTCGTGATCCACATCAACCAGAGTTTCTGCAAGCTGTGGAAGAGGTAATGATGAGTTTATGGCCTTTCATTGAGAAGAACCCCAAGTACGCTCAATATGGTCTATTAGAGCGTTTGGTTGAACCTGAACGGGTGATTCAGTTCCGTGTTTCATGGATGGATGATCAGGGTGAAACCCATGTGAACCGCGCGTTTCGTGTGCAGTACAATTCGGCAATTGGGCCATTTAAAGGGGGAATGCGTTTTCACCCTTCAGTGAACCTGTCTATCCTGAAGTTTTTGGGTTTTGAGCAAACCTTTAAAAATGCACTGACCACACTGCCAATGGGCGGAGGCAAAGGTGGCTCTGACTTTGACCCGAAAGGAAAGTCTGATGCCGAGATTATGCGTTTCTGCCAGGCCTTGATGCTTGAGTTGTACCGTCATTTAGGATCAAACACTGATATTCCAGCAGGAGATATTGGTGTGGGTGGCCGCGAAGTTGGCTATATGACGGGCATGATGAAAAAACTCAGCAATGACACCTCGTGCGTGTTTACGGGCAAGGGGATCTCGTTTGGTGGTTCATTGGCGCGTCCAGAGGCAACAGGTTATGGTACGGTGTACTTTGCCGAGGAAATGCTGAAAACTCGTGGCGACAGTTTCGCGGGTAAAACGGTTTCCATTTCTGGTTCTGGCAATGTGGCGCAATATGCAGCAGAAAAGGCCATGTTCCTTGGTGCAAAAGTGGTGACCCTGTCTGATTCCAATGGTACGGTCTATTTGAAGAATGGTTTTAGCAAGGCGCTTCTGGATGAAGTGATGGAACTGAAAAATGTAAAACGTGGTCGTATTTCAGAGTTTGCTTCTAAACACGGTTTTGAATATTTTGAGGGTAAAACACCTTGGCACATTCGTGCTGATATTGCCTTGCCATGTGCGACACAAAATGAGTTGAATGGCGAAGATGCTGAAATTCTTTTGGCCAATGGGGTAATCTGTGTGGCTGAAGGTGCGAATATGCCATCGACACTGGATGCGGTGGAGAAGTTTGTTGAGGCAAAAATCCTCTATGCGCCAGGTAAAGCCTCTAACGCGGGTGGTGTGGCAACATCGGGTCTAGAAATGTCGCAGAATGCCAATCGTTTGGGTTGGTCGTTCGAGGAAGTGGATGAGCGCCTGCATGCGATCATGAAAGAAATCCATCGCAACTGTGTGAAATATGGTACGCAGGAAGATGGAAGCATTAATTATGTGGACGGTGCCAACATTGCAGGATTTGTAAAAGTGGCTGACGCAATTCTAGGTCAGGGCATTTATTAAAAATCCCTCTTTAATAAAGAAAGACTTTCCATAAAAAAATCCGATGTTAAAAGCATCGGATTTTTTATTTATGGTATGGGTTTATGGTTTTTTCACCAACTCTTGCTCAACCACCATATCCAATACATCTGCCTGACTGGACTGGTCCGCGGCTGGGTTTTTAATTTCAAAACGCTTCACACGTACAATAACACGCTGCTCTGGATTGTGTTTAAAGCCCTCGATTTGACCATAGTACAATGACCAGTCTTTGTCCGCGTAGGTTTTGATGCCTTTGTCATCATATTTAATTTCACGAACCTGCATGCAGGTCATTGGCGCGACCCCGACACAAGACTTGGTTTCAGGTGAAATTTCCAGAAAAACCGTTTTACCCTCAGACTGGTATTTCGCTTCAGGTGTCATTGTGCCAATGAACGTGTATTTCTGGCCTTTGGTGTCGCTAATCACTAGACTTGGTTGATCAGGATTGCTGGTATTTACATCAAACGAGATTTCACGCTTTTGAAGCAGATCAGCGGCAAATTGTTCCTGCTTCATCAATGCAGGTTCGCATGCCATTTGAGTAGAAAACATATCACCTGTAATGATTAAATCATTTTCGACTTTCCATGTGGTCCCTTGGCGGTTACAGCCTGAATCTACAGATAAGCGGTCTTTGCTAAAGCTAAGAACGATCGGTTTTTTGGTATCAGCAGGCTGATATGACCATGTATAGTTGGTTAGTACGTTGCGATCAGTCATTTTGCTTCCCGTGAAGATATGCTTTTGACCTTTGCTATCAGTGACCGTCAGGATGGCCTGCCCATTGACCGTACTGATTTCAAAGGGAATACGCTTTTCACTGAAAATATCAGAAGATAAATGTTCCTGCTGCATCAGGTCATCAGCACATGCCATCATGGTGGACACCAGTGGAGAGGTCACAATGCTGTTACCCTCAACTTTCCAAGTACCGCCTTGACCATTACAGCCAGTTAAAATTGTCAGTTGTTGATTGTCATTGAAAGTTAAAACCAATGGTTTTGAAGCCTTGGATGCTTGATAAGTCCAGTTATATTCTGTGAGGTTTTTTACGGCTGTTGTATTCATTTGTGTAATTACGCTGTCAGTTACATTTTGTACTGATTGGCAGGCCATTAGGGAAAGTGGAAGTAAGGCAAGAACTAAATATTTGATTTTCATGTTCAAAACGACAGTAAATAAATAACAGTCTTAAGCTTAAAGTATTCTTAAAAAAAGAGCATGTAGTACGTTTAGGTATTCAGTTTGCTAAATGTATTTATTTGTAATATTCCAGCAATTATGGCCTTATAGGCGGGACGATGATGATCGTCCCTTTTTATGATATGAAATTTTAATCAAACCGATAAATATCCATGCCCAATGAACCCATTGAAAAGCTGCTGTGCACAATATTAAAGCGATGGCCTGTCCCCATAGCAAAAAATAGTGGGGCAAAATGTTCAAGTGTGGGATGGTTGCGCTGGACATAGGGTAATGATGGCCAATCCAGCACCGCATCATAGTTCTGGTGTGTCAATTTGCTCACCACTGCATTCCTGAATGTACTGGCCCAGGTCGGCACGTCTGTAGGGTTGTGCCATGACAGCTCAGCCAGATTGTGGGTGATACTGCCTGAACCAATCAACAGGATTTGCTGATCGCGTAATGGTGCAAGCGTTTGCCCGATTTTATAAATTTCATCCGCATTCATGTGAATAGGCAGGGAAATTTCAACCACAGGAATATCTGCATCTGGATACATATGTAACAACGGCATCCATACGCCGTGATCGCGTGGACGGGTGCTGTTTGCGTGGGCCGCAATATCTGCCTCTGCAAATAGACTCAGTATTTCCTCGGCCAGCTTTGGTGCGCCCGCCGCAGGGTAATGAATCTGATACAGTTCAGGGGGGAAGCCACGAAAGTCGTGCCAGGTTTGTGGTCGAGTGGAGGTGCTGACTTCCAGCGCCTGACTTTCCCAATGTGCTGACATCACCACAATGGCCTTGGGCTTTGGAAGATTGGTGCTTAGGCGGTGTAGGGCAGGACCAACCTGCTCAGGATCAACTGCGAGCATTGGCGAACCATGAGAGATAAATAACCCTGGTAAAGTTTGCAAGTTCATAACAGCGCACCTGATTGGAGAGACCTGATTATCGTGACAAATTCTTTAAAGGAATGACACTACCTAAACTTCAACATATTGTTCTAAAATCAGAACAAGTATAGCGCTATGCCCGATGATAAGGATGGTTGTGGTTAATGCTCATCGCACGATACAGTTGTTCAATAAGCAAAATACGCACCATAGGGTGGGGCATGGTGAGTTTGGACAATGACCAGTGCCAGGCCGCAGCCTTGCGTACCGCTTCGGAATGGCCATCTGGGCCACCAATGGCAAGTGCGATGTCGTTGCCCTCTAGCATCCATTGCTTCATGGTGTCTGCCAGCTTTTCAGTGCTGAGTTCGCGCCCGCCTACTTCTAAAGCGATCAATGTCTCATTTGGCCTGAGGGCATTCAAAATACTCTCACCCTCAATTTGACAGTATTTTAGGATATCTGTCTCAGAGTCATTTTTCCCACGTTTCGCCATAGGCAGCTCAATCACCTGAGTTTGTACAAAGGGCTGGATGCGTTTGAAGTAATCTTCAAATCCAGTAAGTACCCAGGCAGGCATTTTTTGACCAATGGTGAGAATACGAATTTTCATAGGATTGTTTAAATCGACACATTCAGCACATTATAAATGCTGCTGGTTGTCATGGGATGGTGCAAACAGTTTATCTTGTCATAAAAGATACAAAAGTGCAGATTATTCTCTCCATAAAAAACGCAGCTCAACATGCGTATGAGCTGCGATCAAAGAGCCATCTGTCTGGAGTTCAGATGGCACTAAAATGAGTTCATGAGTCAAGTTTGGCCTTTGTTTTATCGACTCCATTTCATTATGCAATATACTGGTTGTTTTTCAACCAAAATATGTAACAAAAAAAGAGAGCCGAAGCTCTCTTTAATTTTTTTTAAGGATTAGTGACGTGCAGCCTTTGCTTCTTCCACTGGTTTTACAATCGGTGTTTTTGGCAAAGGTTTTGGTGTATCCGTCAAAGCTAAAGGTAGGATTTCATCAATGCTTTTCACAGCCTTGATTTCCAAGCCTTCCTTAACATTGTCTGGAATCTCAGCCAAGTCACGGACATTATCCTGTGGAATGAAGACCAGCTTGATTCCACCACGGTGTGCCGCAAGAAGTTTTTCTTTCAAGCCACCAATACGCATCGCACGACCACCAAGACTTGTTTCACCTGTCATGGCAATGTCTGGACGAATCGGAATACTTGTAAATGCCGATACAAGGGCAGTGGTCAGTGCCAAACCAGCCGATGGGCCATCTTTTGGTGTTGCACCTTCAGGTAAGTGAACGTGGACATCAGTTTCATCGAAACGAGATGATTCAATTCCCAGTTCATCCGCACGTGTACGAACAACAGTCATTGCTGCGGTAATCGATTCTTTCATTACATCACCGAGTGAACCTGTGGTAATGAATTTACCTTTACCTTTTACGGCTGCAACTTCAATAGTCAGTAACTCACCACCCACTGAAGTCCAAGCCAGGCCATTAACACGACCGACTTGTGCTTCATCTTCAGCAACACCAAAGTCAAACTTGTGTGGACCCAGATATTCTGGAAGATTTGCAGAAGTCACATCAACCTGTAGGTTTTTAGACTTCTTGCTCACCGCCTCTTTCACAACTTTACGTGCAATTTTAGACACTTCACGCTCTAGGCTACGGACACCTGCTTCACGGGTGTAACGTTGCACGATGTCACGGATCGCCTCTTCATGAACAGTCAGTTCTTTAGCACGTAGGCCATTGTTCTTGATTGCTTTCGGAACAAGGTAACGTTCAGCAATGTTCACTTTTTCATCTTCTGTATAACCAGGAAGACGAATCACTTCCATACGGTCCAGCAAGGCCTCAGGAATATTCATACTGTTGGCTGTACAGATGAACATCACTTCCGAAAGGTCTAGGTCAAGATCAAGGTAATGATCGTTGAACTTACTGTTCTGTGATGGATCGAGTACCTCAAGCAATGCTGAAGCAGGGTCACCACGGTAGTCCTGTGCCATCTTGTCGATTTCGTCAAGTAAGAACAATGGGTTCTTCACGCCGACTTTGGTCAATGACTGCACAATTTTACCTGGCATCGCACCGATATAGGTACGACGGTGACCACGAATTTCAGCTTCGTCACGTACACCACCGAGGGCCATGCGGACAAACTCACGACCTGTTGCCTTAGCAACTGATTCACCAAGAGAGGTTTTACCTACACCTGGAGGACCAACTAAACAAAGGATCGGACCTTTGAGTTTTTTCACACGTGACTGAACTGCAAGATATTCAACAATACGATCTTTAACATCATCTAAGCCATAATGATCAGTATCAAGGATTTCCTGTGCTTTAGCCAGGTTAATGCTGACCTTGCTGGCCTTATTCCAAGGCGTATCTAAAATCACTTCCAGATAGTTACGAACAACGGCTGCTTCACTGGATGCAGGTTGCATGGCTTTAAGTTTACGGAACTCAGCTTCAGCTTTTTTGCGTACGTGCTCAGGCAAATCTGCTTCAGCAAGACGTTTCTCGATTTCCGCAACATCATCCTCAGCACCGCCATTCATGTCGGAAAGCTCACGTTGAATAACTTTCATTTTTTCATTTAGAAAGTATTCACGCTGGTTCTTTTCCATTTGACGTTTAACGCTGTCATGTAGGGTTTGTTCAATTTGCTGTTCAGCAGACTGATTCATCAAATAACTCATCAGTTCCTGCAAATGCGCTTCAAACTCGTCGTGTTCTAAAAACTTTTGTTTCACTTCAATGTTTAAAGGCACACGGGTCGCAACGTAGAACATCAGTTGTAACAGGTCTTCGATTTTATTTGCCGCTGCAACCAGTTCACGTGCATTACGCAGTTTCGCTTCCGCATATTGTGCGAACAGGGTACGCAATTCATTTAAGCGGGTTTCCTGGGCTTCATGATCCAAAGGAACGGTAATCGGGCTTAAATGATGTTCAGCTGTTAAATACTCTTCTCCATCAATAATGTGTTCCAGTTTCGAACGATGCAGGCCTTCGATCAGTACCTTAATGCAGTTTTCATCATTTTCATGATTGACGACCTGTACGATTTTAGCCACGGTTCCATATTGATAGAGGTTATCGTGATCAATTTCTTCTGTAAGCGAATCTTTTTGCGCAACTACAAATACTAAATTGTCACCGTTACGAGCCACATCCACTGCATTGATCGATTTTTCACGACCCACGAATAGCGCGATCTGCATGTGCGGATAAACCACAACATCACGTAGCGCTAATAGTGGTAATACACTTGGAACCTGTGGCTCTAAGCTTGTTTCATTATTTAAAATATATTCAGACATGGGCACTCCTAATGAGTGACAACGGTGTTGCCATGTTTTTTATAGTGAAGTGCATTTTTAAAATTACAAGGGTTTTTAGTTAGAAAATATAAAAAAAAGACTAAATTGGTTGGGATTTGGGCAAAAGCATATATAGATGATACATTTAACGTTTGAAGTAATATTTCTGTGTTGGTGTAAATAGGGCATCCAAAGGTTGATCCCATTTTTGCCTGAATAAAGGTTCATTTATATATTGAAAAGAATGGGCGAGTCCCAGTCGAAAAGGGCGATGTGGGGCAGTTGCCAAAGTACGGTCATAAAATCCACCTCCCATGCCGATTCTTGTTCCAAGCTGGTCACAGGCCAATAAAGGCATAATCAGTAAATCCAGGGTGGAAACATGCTGCCCACGCGTTGCCATTGGTTCTTTCATACCGAGAGGATGGTGTGAAAAACGTTTATTTAAATATTGATTGGAGCTGATTTTTACCCACACCAGGTTTTGGTTCATATTACAGATCATGGGCAGATAGACCTGCTTGTTTTTTTGAAAACAGAACTGGATGATTTTTCGGGTATGCACTTCACCAAAGGCATGTAAATACAGGCCAACTGCCTTGGCTGACTTGAACTCTGGTAAATATCTGAGTCGATTTAAAACCTGTTGTTCAGCTTGTTTATGCTCTCTAGGAGAAACTAGTCTTCTTCTTAGGCGAAGCTGTTTTCTTAATGGACTTAAAGGCTGGTTCATAACATTTAAAAATGGTTTTCTTTTGAAGAATAATACGCGATTTTTTGGGAAATTCTTAAATATAAGAAAGGACAATTGATCAAACCCTTATGCACAGGGTAGGCATAACAAATATAAGTTGGTAATTCATCCTGAACAAAAAACTGCTACTTTAAAGTAGCAGTTTTTTTAACTTAGTAAGAATAATATGAACGACAAAAAATGTCGCACTAGGCTGTATCTTGGGCTGTATTTGCTTTCTCTTTCCTTATAATAAAAACATCAAAAATATATTCAGTGGGTTGTTATGTATTGTTGTAGAATTTGGGCATTAAAAGAAATCTAAAATTGATTTTTAAATGAAATCAAGAATTAAGTAAATAATTGGGGAAAATAAGAGGCCATTCAATGTTTGAAAGTATCAAGAATAAAGTGAATCAGTTGATCAATCCACAGGGGCAGAATGCGCTGGAGTCAGAAACTCTGGCTTTGCTCAGCACGATTGTCGAACCTTTGGTTGAGGTAGATACATCATTGCCCAATCAGGTTTTAAACTATGTTGTAAATGGACAAAATCCTGAGGTTTTACTGACCTTACAACAACAAGCGACAGATAAAGCCTGCGCATTGCTGGGCAGTCCTGGCACCTATGGCTGGTTCTGGCCCTCTTCAGAATTGACCAAAGCTCAGGAAAAATTGTGTAAAGCCTCTCAAAATGCGCGTTATAAACTTTATATCAATATTTTTTCAAAGTTAAGTAACGAACAAATGATTCGTTATGGCAAATTCCTGGAAGCAGCCACTCAACAACGAAATTACTCTCAATTGTCCAAACAAACTCCTGTGTGGTTTAGCTATGTTCTAGTCGATGGTTTATTAAGTAGTTTTAATCATCAAATTTTTGATGATCGCCAGAAAAAATCACATCGTGATCTTTGGACACTAGCAGTATTAAAACAACTTTATTTATCTGAGCCTGAAAATAACAGTGAGGGGTTTATTGCAACACTGTTTGAGCGAGATGGCGTCAATAACTATCATCATGATCAGCTTAATGTTTTATTTAAGTTATCAGATAGTGTTGCGTTTTTTACTGAACACGCCCAACAGATTCGGGAGATTTTACCTCAACTGTCTGCGGCAGCGCAGGGGATTTTTTTAGAGTTTATTGCCCAGCATCCAGACTTGTTACAACAACAAACTGAGCTGATTATTATCCTTGCGCTCAGTTCAAGCAAAACAGTTCGTGAACAGGCAACGGTATTATTGTCACAGCTTAACCAAACTGAAAGCCAGCAATATTTGCAATATTTCTTGTTGAATGGTGACAGCAAGCAGCGCAGTTTTGCGGCAGATTTACTGGCGCGTTTGGGTGAGCAAAATCGAGACATTTTGCAACAAGCCGCAGACAGTGAAAAATTAAAATCGGTACAAGTGTTGATTATTGCTGCTTTACAACGTCTTGAAAGCTTGCAGCAGGTGGTTGAGGTTGATTACACCTTACCTGAAATTAAAGCCATCGAAACGCAGGAGATTCCAGAAAGTTTTATCCCAATCATTGGGGAAAATTATCAAGCATTACTGGAAAAAGCCAGACAGCGTGCTGAGCAGGAAATAGAAGATAATAAGACTGCATCCTATAAAAGTACCTGGGCACAAAGTAATTACAAAGACCTGCAAAAACTCAAAATAGAGCAGATTAGCCAGCAGTTGTTTTCCACAATTAATGGTCAGAAAAGAACCCAGATACATGGTCATCACTATAACATCATGACCCACCAGAATAAGCTGCAAAACCTGCCTGAATATGGTCTGGAACATGCGCTACGTTTAAGTTATCACGGACGTAACTGGATAAACTGGAATGATTTATTCAATAGTTTGCTGAAACCACATCATTACGAAAATCTTGAGTTACGTCAGCTTGAGCAGTTGATGAAACAGGTTGGTTTTGAAAAACCTGCGCGAATGATCGCTGAGAGTTATTTAGAAAACTATTACTATGAAACCTTGAGTAGTTATATTGCAGATGATGACAAGGTTGTCCCATTCTTTATTGAGCATATTGAACTCATTGCCGAAGCACTGGGTTTATCACCTGATAAAAGTGAATCACGTTATCGTAGTTTTGAACCTTTGCATGCAATTGGTGTATTGCAACGCTTCCCGCAATTGCCAAAACAGTTTATTCCTCGTTTACTTGAGTTTGCTCTGGGGGATGGTAAACGTCTGCGCTTTGATGCTCAGGAAGTTTTGAGAAAATTACCTGATATCCATTTACGTGCGATTGAAGCACTGGAAAATGGTAAACAGGAAATTCGTATTACCGCGATTGAATGGTTGGCACGTTTACAACATCAGACTGCGATTCCTGCCCTATATGAATTACTTAAGAAAGAGAAAAAAGAAGTTGTTATTGCAGCAATTTTGACTGCTTTGGAGCAATTAGGAGAGGATATCAGTGCTTATCTTTCACCTAAAAGCTTGCTCAAAGATGCTGAAAAGGGCTTAAAAGGTAAAATTGCCAGTAGCTTTATCTGGTTTGATTTACAGCATTTACCCCAAGCGCAATGGCAGGATGGCAGCCAAGTTGATCCTAAAATTATCCAGTGGTGGGTGATTTTAGCGGATAAATTAAAAGATCCGATTCCAAATGCCTTGTTGCAGCGTTATATGGGGTTGCTTAATGAAAAGAGTCAGCAAACACTTTCGCTATATTTACTACAAAGCTTTATTTATCAGGATACACGTAATCCAACTTTAGAAGAGGCGATGGAGACCGCAACTAAAGAAGCACCGAGTCGGTTGGCATCCTATCAGGACTCATTTAAGCGTTGGGGACAAAAGTACCCAGAGTACTATGGGCGTTATGAGCACATCACGCTGGAAGAAGTGGTTGAGGAAATTAAACGTGAACGTCTAGCGATCTATCTAGGCTCTGTAATAAAAAGCAAAGGTATGTTGGCACTCACCTTTAAAACACAGGGCAGTGTTGCGGTGAAATTGTTGCAGGATTATATGAAGCAACACTATCAACGTCGTGCGCAGATTGAAGCAATGTTGAGTAGTTTTTCAGTCAGTGATGATCCACTCATGATTCAATTGCTGCTCAGCCTTTCACGTCGTTACCGTACCGCATCGGTTCAGAATCTGGCAAAACAACTGGTTGAGCAAATTGCTGAGCGTAATCAATGGAGCAGTGATGAGTTGGCAGATCGTACTATTCCAACGGCGGGCTTGGATGATGCAGGTGTACTGACTCTGGAATATGGCTCACGGGTTCTGACAGCTTATGTGGATGATAAAGACAAATTTGTACTGAAAAATGAAGATGACAAGATCATCAAAAGTCTGCCTGCTGCACGACAAGGTGATGATGAGGGCTTAATTAAAGAAGCGAAATCATTATTTAGCAGCAGTAAGAAAGAATTTAAGCAGGTCATTGATTTGCAGACACAACGTTTATACGAAGCGATGTGTAGTGAACGTGTCTGGAGCAGTGCAGACTGGCAGGAATACCTGTTTGCACATCCGATTATGAAGCGTTTGATTCAACGTTTGGTTTGGTTGGAAATTTCTATTGATGGTGAGGTTTTACAAAGCTTCCGCCCAAGTGATGATGGCAGTTTGTTAAATCTGGAAGATGATGAAATTGAATTGTCGGCAGATAGCCAGATCAAAATTGCGCATGTGGTTCTGATCAGTGCTGAAGATGCTGAGGCATGGCAAGCGCATTTTAAAGACTATAAAGTGAAGTTTCTGTTTGAACAAATGACACACCAGCTTCCAGTTTTTGAAGCGCAGGCTGAACTGATTGAAGATCGTAAAGGCTGGTTGACCGATACTTTCACCTTACGTGGTGTAGTCACCAAGTTAGGTTATCAACGTGCTTCGATTGAAGATGGTGGCTCATTTGATAGTTACTTTAAGCCATTTAGTCAAATCGGTTTATCTGCGGTGATTCGTTTTAGTGGTAGCTATGTGCCTGAAGAAAATCTTGCAGCAGTCTTGTACGATCTCAGTTTTGAGAAAAAAAATGTGCGTTCCTGGCGTGACAGTGGAATGAATCTGACAGATGTTCCGCCTGTGTTGTTGGCTGAGACCTATGCTGATTATTTAAAAGTTGCTGAGGCATGTGCTGGTTTTGATCCTGAATGGCAGAAGAAAACACCTTGGTAGAAAATGGTAAAGATATGAATCAACAAGACATTATTAAACTCAGTGCTGAACAACGCTTTGCAGAAGAACTATCCACATTAACTGAGCATGACCATGCACCCAAACCACAAGGTTGGTTACGTTCACCACGTGCAGTGCGTCAATTCATTTTAGGTGATGAAAAACTTGCCATCAGCCGTAAATTTTATGGTGATGATGCCTTGGTAGATCGAGCCATTGTCACTTTATTGGGAAAACAAGGTTTGATGTTGGTGGGCGAGCCTGGTACAGCAAAATCCATGCTTTCTGAGTTGTTGGCAGCTGCGATTAGCGGTGATTCTGGACTGACCATTCAAGGGACTGCGGGAACAACCGAAGACCATTTAAAATACTCCTGGAATTATGCCTTATTACTTGCAGAGGGTCCAAATGAAAAATCTTTGGTGCCGTCTCCTGTGTATCAAGCGATGCAACAGGGCAAGATTATTCGTTTTGAGGAAATTACCCGTTGTCCACCTGAAATTCAGGATGTGCTGGTATCCCTCATGTCTGAAAAGACCATGATGATTCCTGAGTTGGGTGAGCAAGGTCGAGTGTATGCCAAGGCTGGATTTAATATTATTGCCACTGCGAACTTACGGGATCGTGGTGTGCATGAGATGTCCTCGGCATTGAAACGTCGTTTTAATTTTGAAACCGTTCGCCCGATTGCTGATCCTGTGTTTGAGCGTGAATTAGTATTGACTCAGTTAAAACGTGAGTTAGGAGATTTATCTGATCAGATTCAAATGCCTGAATCTGTAGTCGATCTACTGGTCACAGTTTTCCAAGAATTACGCCAAGGCACAACCAAAGATGGTACATCAATTAAAACGCCTGATGCGGTGATGTCAACAGCGGAAGCGGTGAATATTGCTTATGCAGCGGCTTTGGAGGGCTATTATCTGGGTGATCAATCCTTGAATGGCGCAGCGATTGCGCGGCAGTTGATTGGCGTAGTGCTAAAAGATAATGCGGATGATGCCAAGCGTATGCGTTTTTATATGGATAATGTGGCACGTGAACGGGCGAAACAGGATGTAACCTGGAAAGCCTTTTTTGATGTTGGGAAAATGTTTTGGCAATGACGATACCTCAACGCTTACAACAAGTCCTAGCATGGCAAAAGGCTTTGGCTGAAAAAGGCATTCATTTTTTACCGATTCGCCATCATAGTCCAGCCTGTGCATACGCTACGTTACAGGCATTACAGCAGTTGCAAGCTACGCATGTGCTGATTGAAGCACCGCGTTCATTTAACCGTTTAATTGCGGATTTACAACATCCAGACAGTCAGCCGCCCTTGGCCGTGTTGTGCCAAACTGAGATCATAGAAGCAAATAATAATACTGGGGACGAGGAAGTCGCTGAGCAGAAACAAACCCGTACTGCCTATTATCCATTTTGTGATTATTCACCTGAATGGGTCGCGTTACGTTATGCGCCAGAAATTAATGCCAAGGTTGAGTTTATTGATTTGGCATGGAGCAGTCAGGTTGAACATGAGTTACAGGCTTTTGCTGAACAAACATGGCAAAGCCGAAGTTTGCAGCAAGAGCGCTATTTAGCGCATAGTCAGTATTTACAAGCTTTAGCACACAAGTTGCATTGCCGTAACCATGATGAACTTTGGGATCATCTATTTGAGTTAAAGCCCAAACAGGAAATGAACGACTGGCAAAACTTTTTCCATGAAGTTTTGGTTTGGTGTGCCATGTCTCGTCTGGACTATGAAGACAGTGTCTTGGAAGCTGATGCCTCGCTGATTCGTGAACAATGCATGTTGCAGAGCATTTTAGAGTGCTATGAGAATAATAAGGGCACAATCTGCATTATTACAGGGGGCTTCCATACCTTGGCGTTAATTGAGGAATTGGCAGCACAAATTCTCACGACAAAACCAAAGAAAATCAAAAAAATAAAGTCAGCTGATCAGGAGGATCAAGCTTGGCTGATTCGTTATAGTTTTGATCGTTTGGATGCTTTAAATGGTTATGCTTCAGGGATGCCATCACCTGCATTTTACCAACGTTGTTGGCAGCAAATGATAGATGATTCTGCAAATGAAGTTGAACAAAGGCAAACCCTAACTGTTGAGTTACTTGCTGATTTTTCTAGGCAATTGCGTGAACAACAGATTTTAGACAGTAGTTTTATTACAGTTAAAAATGCCACTGAACAGGCGATGAGGTTAGCCAGTTTAAGAGAGCATCACTTAATTAGCCGTTTTGACTTGATTGATGCTTGCCAAAGTAGTTTTGTCAAAGGCAGTTTAGATGAGGGGCAGCAAGCATTTCAGCATTTACTGCACCAGATTTTAAGTGGGGCTCGTTTAGGGCAGGTGGTTCAATCTACTCAAACGCCGCCACTTTTAGCACAAGTCTATGAGTTGGCCAAAATCCATCGTTTCAAGCTGGATGAAACCATCAGCAAACGCGCGAAACTGGATGTATTCCGTAATCAGAAACATCGTTTGCGCAGTCGATTTTTACATTTGCTGGAATTTTTACAAGTCGGTTTTGCCAAATCAGTCAGTGGTCCTGATTTTCTCGGTGGTGGGCGTTTACATTTGCTCTTTGAAGAATGGGACTATGCATGGACACCACATGTTGAAGCTCGATTGATTGAGTTGTCAGAATTAGGAAGTGATCTCAATACCATTGCAATATATAAGTTACTGCAACTCAAAGAGACTTTTGCTCAGTCTGGACAAGGGCGATCTTCACATCTTGCAGTACAGCTTTTAATCCGTGCGGCATTGATGGGATTACATAAACAAATTTCAATTCTTTTTGCGGAAGTTCAACAATATTTACCCAATGATCCTGATTTGGACTCGGTCATTCAATGTGGGCAAAAACTATTAAATTTATGGACAGGTAAGGATTTTCTGGCTTTCCAACAGCAGCCTGAACTAAAAGCGTTGTTGCAACAGGTGATTCCAAGCGCATTGTTCTTGCTTTCACAATTGGCAACGCCGCCCGCAGATCAACAGCAGCAGATTCTCAATCAAGTGTTGCAGTTACGCAATTTGTCTAAACAGATTCAGCGCGTGGTTGGTGGTGAGGCTGATTTGTTGGCGCAGTTCTATCAAACCCTGGCGCGTTTACATACCGATTGGCAAAAGCTAGATGTGTTGGCTGGTGCAGTGGATGCATTACGTTTTATTGATGGTGATTTAAGCGAGCAAAACCTACAACAATCTATTCAGCAACATTTTGGCATCGGTGCAAGCCCTGAACATGCAGTGGCATATCTGTCTGGCATGATGCAAAGTGCCCCTGAATTATTATTGCGTTATCCTGCTATGGCGAAATTACTGAATCAGCTTTTGTTGCAGTGGGATGAAGCTGCTTTTGTCGCTATTTTGCCTGATCTACGCCAAGCATTTACCCATTTTAAACCAAAAGAAACCGCAGTTTTTGCGGAACAGATCGCACAGCTTAATGATGTTTCAAGTCTGGATATTTCTCAATATATCAGTGAGGTATCACAGGCTGAAATGTTGCAAGGCGTGCAGTTAAATCAACAACTACAGCAGTTTTTAGTTGAGCAAAATTTACAGGGTTGGTTAGCGTAATGGATGATTCAAATTCTAGAGACCTTGCAGCCCGTTGGCGTTTAGTTTTAGGTCGCTATAGCGATCGAGCATTAAATCAGGTACAACTCGATGCAGAACAATTACGCTTGGAACGCACCCTCGATTATTTATATAACCGAGAGTATGAACAGCGCGGACATTTAGCAGGAGAATCACGTCATGGTTCACTTGATGATTCACAACTCACTGCAATTAACTGGCTCAATCAGGCACGCAAACTATTTCCACAAAGTACCTTTGAGCGTGTACAAACCCAAGCGGTTGAACGGTATCAGTTAGATGCCTTACTCAAAGATCCGCAAAGTTTAAAAAGTCTGGAACCGACGCCGCAATTGGCAAAGGCTTTATTGACTATGCGTGGGCGAATGAATGCTCAAACCCGTGAGGCTGTTCGAGAGATCATTAAAACAGTGGTTGAGCAGATTGTTGCACGCTTAAAACCGAATTTTATCAATGCAATTCATGGTCGGCGTAACCGTTTTCGTCGTTCATTGATTGCCAATAGTCAGAACTTTGATTGGCGGCGTACCATTCGGGAAAATTTAAAACATTATAATCACGATTTAAATAAACTGATTATTCAACAGCCATTTTTTAATGCACGGGTGCAGCGTCATTTACCTTGGACTGTAGTGTTGTGTGTCGATCAAAGTGGTTCGATGATGAACTCGGTGATGTATAGCGCAATTTGTGCCAGTATCCTGGCGAGCTTACCTGCCGTTAAAGTTCATCTGGTGTTATTTGATACCAATATCGTGGATTTATCATATATGGCGCATGACCCTGTTGAGGTATTGCTAACGGTGCAGTTGGGTGGTGGAACAGACATTGCCAAAGCAGTGAATTATTGTGAACGTTTTGTGACTCAACCCAATCGGACTATTTTTACCTTGATTAGTGATTTTGAAGAGGGCGGTTCAGTGGCGCATTTGCTGAATGCGATCAGTCGTTTGCAAAGCCAGCAGGTAAAATTACTGGGCTTGGCCGCTTTAGATGAACAGGCAAATCCAGTGTATGACATTCAAATGGCACAAAAACTCAATGAACGAGGCATGTCTGTGGCAGCTTTAACACCTGAACATTTTGCGGAATGGATGGCCGAGGTGATGCAATGAGCTGGCAACAACAATATTTGGCTTATGATCAAGACAGCCTTGCAACCTATGCCAATGCTGGCTTGGTACGCCGTGCCTTAAAGGATATTGAAGCGCAAAAGGTCACTTTACAGGCTGAGCAAGCTGAACAGATCATGATTGAGAGTGATGGCCAGCAAGTGTGTTTATCGGCTACAGGCTTGATCAACGCATCATGTACTTGCCCTGCAACAGGTGCATGTAAGCATATTGTCGCTGCGGTTCTATATCTGCAAAAACATTTAAAAAATTCAGTTCAGGAAAATACTGAAAATCAGATCCAAAATACACCTGAATCGGTTGAGATTTCGGTTGTTCCATCTAGTGAACAGCCTCAAGTAAGTTTAAATAAACCCAATCTAATTAAAGAGATTCTGGCATTCGATTTAAGTCAACTTGCCAGGAAAATAGGCAAAGCCCAAACCCAAAAAGCGATTAAATTGGCTCGTCTTTGGCAGCAAGAACAGCAAACGGAATTGTTGGAAGAGGGCTACCGCTTAAAAATTCGGATCAAGAGTTTGGCTGAGGACATCATCTATGTCGCGGGAGCTGGTTTTGCAGGTATGTTGTCCAATCTGGAAAAAGATCAACCTGCCTACTATCTGGCTGCTTTAAGTGAAGTTCAGCGTCTGCAAGGAAAATTGTGGGCTGAACTGGAACTGAGTGAAGCAGAGAACCCTGCGATTTTAAGTGAGAGTGAACGCCAGTTTATTGTTGAATTAAAAGATGATCTGGCGCAATTGCTTGAATTTGGTCTATCCCATGTCAATGAGATGACTGCACGTCAACTGCATTTACTCAATATGTCAGCCCGTAGTGAATCATTGCCACGTCTAGCTGCAATGCTAAGACAACTCAGCGGGCAGGTGGGCCGACTGTTAAATCGTGATGAGCACAGTTCAGAACATGATACGCTACTGTATTTGGCACAGATGGGTGCTTATCTCTATCGGTTGGAACATGCACAAGGTGAACAGCTACTAAAATTGAGAGGGAAGCTGCGACAGCATTATCAGTTCAATGATGAGCAAACTGATTTGGAGCTTTTGCCTTTAGGCGCACGTTGGTGGCGGACGCTTGGGGGAGCACGCGGAATAAGCCTGTATTTTTCAGAATTGGAAAATGCTAAAACTTTTGAAGTCACCTTGGCGCGTGCTGAAAATAATGACCCAAACTTTACCCGCCATAATGCATGGTCACAGCAGAGTATCTGGATGCTGACAGCCCAACAACTGATGCAGAAAAAAGTACGTTTACAACAACCGCGATTTGGTGAAGATGGACGGTTATCTGCCTCAGGAACAAGTCGTGCCTTGCCTTTAAATAGCCTAAGTAAGCTTGAAGACTTTAGTTTCTACCAACAGATCGGATTCAATGATTGGCGGACATTACAGCAGCATTGGCAGCAACAGTTACAGACTATAGACGGAATTAATCAAACTATACTGCTCAATATCTCTGCTTATGATAGTCCTCAAGTAGATGAAATTGAACAATGCTTGTGGTGGACGGTTTATGACCAAAACCGATCAACATTGCATTTGCGTTTGGACTGGAAAACACAAGACTTAGAGAAAATTCGTCAGCTTGAACGCTTATGTACCCAAATGGTACAGGTCCACTCTATTTTTGCGTACTGCCAAATTAAAGGGCATCAACTGGTTTTATCACCCATGAGTTTGTTGATCACTCAAAATGGCAAGACTCGACTGTTTAACCTTGATTTTGACCAACTGGCTGAACCAAAAAGGACCTTAAAAGAAAGTATCATTGGACGTATTGAGCAACTGTTGGCAAAGAAAAAACAGCAGCAAGCTAAACTTGTTTCTACCCAGATGAGTTTGAGCCAGAAAGTGTGTGAACCAATTTTGGAGGTATTGCTCAGTCTCAGTTGTTCAGGACGTATGTTGCTGAGTGCATCACAGATTGAGATGCTACAGCAGCAACGACAGTTGGCGCAGGATGCGGGAATGAATCTTTTAGTCAAGCAAATCAGCTTAATTTTAGATACTTCTCAACTAAATTCAGCGCTGCTTTTACGTTTGGTCTATGTGTGTGACTTGGTTTTAAGAATGCAGGTTTTTTTGCCAATACAATTAAATATTGATATTAAAGCATTAATTTGAACTGCCTTTTTTTGCACAAAATGACATTTTTTGTCAAATGTCCGACAAAAAACATTTACTTGCTTAAAAAATAGGCTAAAATGCCCAGCGTGAAATAGCATCATAAGATGTCAGTTTCATGTATTTATATAATTAAAATGAGTGTTTTGAAGTGCGAATAGTTCTTATAAATAGACGATTCGAGAGGATATAAAATTATCGACTTTATAAAAATACTCAGAATTTGCTAAACAATTGTAGAGGGAAAACGATGTTGGAATCTAAAAATCTAATTGTGCTTGATCAAATGCTTGTCCTAACCAAAGAGGGCAAAAATGACTTGGTCTATGAAAATGATACCCTACTTAAGGTAAAAATGATTTCGAATCAACATATCGTAGTAGAGGATGATCAACAGACCAGTTTCCTGCTCAAACAGCGGGATGAAAATGTAGTTTGGTCGTTTGTTTAATTTTGTTTAATAGCGCTGGAGCGAGTAGGATTACCTGCTCCAGCAATATTCTAAATCTTAACTCATCCGAATAGATTCTTTATAAAAAGTTCTAGGGTATGGATGTCGATGCGGTTGATAATGTTTTGTCCAAACTTTCCGTTCATCTGGAATTGGCTGTTCAAAATTTTCTACTCCCTGAAAAAAAGCGCCCATTGATTGTTTAACCAATGCTATTTGTTGTAGTGTTTTTTCGTCAGAAGCTGAAAAATAAGGTTGTAAAATACAAAAACCACGATGGTCAAATATCTGATAAAAAGGAATAACTAAATGTAGGTTGAGGTGATGTTCCCCATAATTACGCACATGGATTGAAAGCGCATCTACTCGTAAATGTGGTAAACAAGCATACATTTCATAACCTGCAACCATATTAGGTGCATTATAAATATTAAAATCCAATGCTTTTAATGCAGACTCATGACCATCCATATAACTGTGAAACAAAGTATCATGTAAAGTCATGGCTGGTATATTTTCATCGGGTCTTGAACGTGGTATGACACCATGAATATGTTGAAATAAATAACCAGCTAAAGTACCTGCTTGATGTAAGGCATCATAAAATGGTGATTTTTGATGAGAGGATGATGCTTTTTCTACTAGATGTATTTTTGTGCATCGTGGTTGTATTTCCTGAATTGCTTTTTCAACATATTGTTTAGATGTGATTTGAATAGTCGGGGCAAATAAAAACTCCGTAATATGTTGCATGATAAAGGCAAAGCCAGAATTAATCTGTGCAATCCGAATCATACCAATATTATTGTTAGGAATATCTTGATTGAGCATTTGGCTGACTTGTTTTGGATGAAACCAGCGTAAAGATGTGCCTAATTCTTGTGCAATCACTCGGCCCAAATATCCTCCAAGAAAAAGCATAAAGTTAATAGGAGCCTCATCCTGATGGTTATTCAAAAAACTTTGTGGGTCATGAATATAATTTTGGCGGATTTCTCGCATGAGATCATCAAAACGATCTAGACTTTTAAGACTATAGTCTAAATCAGAGATTTTCACCAAATCCTGAAATGCTGCACCGCGAGTCAAAGGATATTGGTACTGATAGACATGCTGTAATGTGTGCATGGCTTCGCTGAATTGTGCTTCCTCATTATATTTTTCAAAGCGTAAATCAAGGATTTTAGCTTCGATTTCTTGACTGAGTTTTATACCTGGGGTTTCGGGAGAAAATAAATATTTTGCAATCAACTGAATAGGTAGAAAAATTTGCGTATTACATGAAATACCAAAACTATGAATAAAATCTGGAATTTGTGGATGAAAACTAGAAATATTTTCAACTATTTCATCATAATCCAGCCATAATTCATCATACCCAGTCTTAAGACAAATAAATTGTCCAATATAACTGGCAATTAGCATAATAGTATTCAAATTATTTTGATGATTTAAAAAATCTAAATCTGGTACACCCACCTTTTGGCGAAATGCATAGAGCATTTGATCCAGACGTTGAAAGGATTCAAAACTGCCATCAAAGTTGACAGTATCCAGGGCAGAGGCAATGTAAAAATGTTGATTTCGGTCTGCTGATTTAAAGCGTGTACGGTAACTCTGCATAAACTCAGTCGAATTGAGGTTTTCTAATTTTTTTACAATTAAAGAAGAAGTCATTTTAATTATCATCGCGATGGAAATTTTGATAAAATACTATGAAAATAATAATATTCAAATAGTTAAATGCTGGATGCCGAAAATATATATTTTATTTCTGTTTCAATTCCATCAATATCGGGCAGCAATCATTTTCTGTGGTTTTACACTCATCTAGCCAGCTTGAAAGCCTTTGTTTCAATCCCTGTAATTCCTGTATCCGCTCATCTATCTTGCTTAAGCGTTGTTCAACCACATGCCTTACCTGAATACGGTCTTCCAGATTTAAGGTCAGTAACTCCTTAATTTCATTCAGTTGTAGGCCAGCATCTTTGGCTTTCTGAATAAAGCTTAAGGTTTCCACATCCTGTTGATGGTAGTAACGATAGCTGTGTGTGCTCTCAGGTACACGCATTAAACCTATACGCTGATAATAACGAATGGTTTCGATGTTGATGTTGCAGGACTTTGCCAGTTTACCAATGGTCAGGTTCATGTGCCTGTTCCTTAAAAATAGCCTGAAAAAATGCTTGACTCTGTACCTGGGTACAGACTTTATCCTATAACCATCAAAAAATAAAAGATAGGTGTAGTGATGACTCAGCAACAAGCTTCATCATGCTGTTCAGGTCAGAAAACAGCAATTGTTTATGAATATACTGATCCTGTATGTGGAATGCAGGTGGCTGAAACGTCGAAGCATTATTTTGATTATCAGGATATTCGTTATTTATTTTGTTCAGCGGGCTGTCAGCAAAAGTTTAGTACGCAGCCTGAAAATTATCTAAGCCTCAAAAAAGAGCAGCAGGCAGCTTCATCATGTTGTTCCAAGGAAAAGCCAGTCAAGCAAACGTCGTGTTGTGGTGGAACTGAATTGGAACAGAAAGATGAGCCTGTCGAAAACTTATCCTGTTGTGCACCAAAACTGACTGAGCAAAAAAGTAATTCATGTTGCGGTGCTAAACCAGAAATATCACCTGTTAAAGAAGAGGTAAAAAATTCCTCATGCTGTGGTGGAGGGCAGCATCAACACCAGCATGAAGCAGATAATCTTCAAACCGAGATTGACCCTGTGTGTGGGATGTCAGTTAAAACTACAACTGATTTAAAAACAGACTATCAAGGGAAAACCTATTATTTCTGTAATCCATCCTGTCTGGATAAATTTAAACATGACCCTGAATTTTATTTAACTCCCGCTGATCAGCGTCCAGTTCCCGAGGGAGCAATGGATATGGATTATACCTGTCCGATGGACCCTGAGATTGTACAAAAAGGCCCAGGCACTTGCCCAATCTGCGGCATGGCACTTGAACCGATGCAACCCACTTTGGATGAGGGACCAAACCCTGAACTGGTGGATTTTAGCAAGCGTTTCTGGACAACCTTGCCACTTAGTTTATTGGTGATGATTCTGGCAATGGGTTCGCATATCCATGCCTTTATCTCACCACATATCCAGCCCTGGATTGAACTGGTGTTAAGCCTGCCTGTGGTGCTATGGGCGGGTTATCCAATTCTACAACGTTGTTTGGTGTCCTATAAAACAGGCCATCTGAATATGTGGAGTCTAATCGGGGTTGGGGTGCTTGCCGCATTTATTTATAGTGTGATTGCAACCATTTTCCCGTCACTGATTCCTGTTGAAGCCAAAACAGGGCATGGCGTGGCAGTGTATTTTGAAGCAGCCTGTATGATTGTTTCGCTGAGTTTGTTGGGACAGATTCTGGAACTGAAAGCACGTTCACAAACTGCCAATTCCCTAAAAGCCTTGTTACGTTTACAGCCAAGCAAGGCTAAGTTGGTTCAACATGATCAGGTCGTGGATGTCGATATTGCCATGGTCAAACAAGGTGATATTTTACAAATTTCATCGGGTGAGCAAATTCCCCTTGATGGCGTGGTGGTGGATGGAAAAACCTATGTCGATGAGTCCATGATGACAGGTGAGCCAGTTCCTGTGAAAAAGGAAAAGGATGACCGAGTGATTGGTGGAACCATTAATCAACAAGGTTCTATCCGTATCCAGACCACTGCGGTGGGGACCAATACCACATTGGCAAAAATGATTCAGACGGTTGCCGATGCACAGCGTTCCAAGGCACCATTACAACGGATTGCTGATGTGGTAGCAAAGTATTTTGTGATTGCGGTACTCAGTATTAGTGCTCTGACTTTTATTGCATGGATGGTTTTTGGCCAGGCACAGTTTGATCTGGCGTTGATGTGTGCGGTTGCGGTGCTGATCATTGCTTGTCCATGTGCTCTAGGCTTGGCAACGCCAATGTCAGTGATGGCGACCACAGGCCGTGCGGCACAGAAAGGGGTGTTGTTTAAAGATGCGGAAGCGATCGAAGCTTTAAGTAAGGTCAATACCCTGATTATTGATAAGACAGGAACACTGACTGAGGGCAAGCCAAGCCTGAAAGAAATTCAGCCACTCTCTCAAACCTTTACCCAGACGCAAATTGAGTTGTGGATTGCCTCCATTGAGCAGTATTCGACGCATCCGATTGCACAGACCCTGACCAAGTTGGTGGATGCAAGCCAGTTATTGAATGTTACTGATTTTGGAGATGTCACAGGTTTTGGTGTGAAAGGCAATATTGAGGGCAAGACCTTATATATTGGCAGTCAGAAACTGATTGAGCAGTTAGGCTTAATATTAGGTGATGCCTTAAGTAAGCAGCTTGATCAAAAACGTTCACAAGGTGATGTCATTAGCTTCCTGATGTCAGAGCAAGAGGTGATTGCCTATGTTTCGATTCATGATGCAATTAAGGACAATGCCAAAGCTGTGATTGACCAACTACATGCTGATGGAATTGATGTGATCATGGCAACAGGTGACCATGAAAAAAATGCGCAGATGGTGGCGGAAGTATTAGGTATCAAAAAGGTCTATGGCAACCTTGATCCAAAACAAAAACTTGAGATTGTGAAACAGGCACAGGCTCAGGGTAGGATTGTGGCAATGGCGGGTGACGGTATTAATGATGCACCCGCACTGGCACAGGCCAATGTGGGCATTGCTATGGGTACGGGCACAGATATTGCTAAACAAACGGCGCAGGTGACTTTGGTTAAAGGTGATATTCAGGGCATTGCCCAAGCTGTTCATATGGCCAAACTGGGCGTGAAGAATATGAAGCAGAACCTTGCTTTCTCCTTTGTCTATAATGGATTGGGTGTACCTGTCGCAGCAGGATTATTCTATCCACTGACGGGTTTATTACTTACGCCAATGTTTGCAGCCGTGGCGATGTCACTCAGCTCATTGTCTGTGGTGGTCAATGCGCTACGATTAAATAAATCTTAGTCAATTCCCTTAAATAAAACCCTATTCTCATAAGCTGAGAATAGGGTTTTATTTTTGACTCAACTGACATCATCCAAATAAATACAGTCAATTCTATTTTTATGCTTTAACCGTAACTTGAATAAAACTATTGGGAAATAGCTAAGGATGGAACGTATGCAAAACAATAAATTCACCAAGTTTATGAAATCATTTCTCATCTCAAATGTGATGGTATTTTCACCATTGATGATGAATAGCAGCCATGCTGCCCCTGAGGGAAAACTGGACTTAACCCTTTCAGCGCACTCACAAAATAAAATCAAGCAACTGTTAAATGATCCAAAAACATGGCAACAGATTCCACAACAGGTCACCTTATGTGTATTTTCGCCCAATGGTGAGCACAGTGAGGCTTTCGAGCAGGCCACCAGCTATATTACTGAAATTCCGAGAATGGTCCGCGTAGCCAAGCAGTTTGGCGTGAATATGAATGTGACTCGACCATCGCATCTGCAATTCAAGCTGGATTTTGATTATCCAAAGCTTAAAAAGTCAGCTTCAACTTTAGTGAATTTAAAAGTTTATACCAATGAGGCGGTACTCACCGAAGATTTCCGTAGCAAACGCTGTGATGGCGCAGGAATCAGTAATTTACGCGCCAAACAGTTCAACAAGTTTGTAGGCAGTATTGATGCAATTGGTGCGTTGCAAACCTATAAGCAGCTCAGTGCCGTGATTCAGGTTTTGGCCAATCCAAAATTTGATGACAAGATGATAAACAAGGATTATGAGGTGGTGGGTATTGTTCCACTTGGTGCGGCCTATATCATCGTAACTGACCGTAATATCAATACCTTGGCTAAGGCGGCGGGCAAGAAAGTTGCCGTTTTCCAATTCGATGAAACACAAAAGAAACTGGTACAAAATGTCGGGGCGCAGCCTGTATCTGTGGATTTAATCAGTGTGGGTGGGAAATTTAATAATAAAGAAGTGGATATTATGGCAGGGCCAGCCATTTTGTTTGAACCGCTTGAACTCAGGAAAGGCATGACCGATAAATCAGGCAAGGTGGTCGGTGGAATTATCAGGTTTCCTGTGATTCAGGTGACAGGCACGCTTATTATGCAGCGTAACAAGTTTCCAGCAGGCATGGGCAGTATTGCACGGGAAATTATCTCTAAACAGCTCACACCAGCGTTTCAATTTGTCGATAAGATCGAAGCAGACATTCCTAATCAATATTGGCTAAGCCTGAATGAGAGTGATAAGCCTGGCTATGTCAGATTGATGCGTGAAGCACGTATTCAAATGACCAAAGAGGGTTTTTACGACAAGGATATGATGAAGTTGCTGAAGCAGGTACGTTGCTCACAAGAGCCAAGCAATTATGAATGTGCAACAAGTGATGAATAATAGATAATCTGGATTAGAAACATCAGCGATAGAATAATAGTTTTAATACGGACTTAATCTATCGCTTTTTTATGTGGATATGATGATGAAAAAACCGACTCAGCCATTCGATAAACAGCCGATTATTTTTATTGCTGGAGCTACAGGTGCCATAGGTTATAAACTTTGCCTAATCCTGAAACAAAAGGGTTATGTTGTTTATGGTATGACCCGTTCAATTGAGAAAGCACAATTTCTGGAGGCTATCGGGGTTATACCCGTAATTGCTGATATTTTTAATGATCAGCAGATTAAGGAAATTATAGAAAAAATTGCTCCAGATGTGGTGATCCATCAACTGACTGACCTACCTTATGGCCTGAATCCCGCTTTAATGGAACAGGCAAGATTGAATAATGCAAGGATTCGTAAACTCGGTACACGTCATCTGCTTCAAGCCTTAAGTAAACTTCAATGCCGATTTATCGCGCAAAGTATCGCATTTGCCTATGTTCCCGATCAGCCATTTTATGATGAAAGTTCAGCGCTTGACTTGAATTCCAGTCATCCTGTACTAAAGCTAAATGCAGAGGGTATTTATGCATTGGAACAACAGGTCATGCAAAGTGATGTGGATGCCGTCATTTTGAGATATGGAAAACTCTATGGAAATGCGACAGGTTGTTTGGCCGCTGAATCGTGTAGGATTCATGTGGATGCGGCTGCCTATGCTGCATATCTGGCAATTGAAAATGGGCAAGGGATTTATCAAGTTGTTGAAGATGATTTAATTTATCGAAATATAAAAGCCAAACAGGAACTGGGTTTTAATCCAGACTATCGGTTTAAATTATAATTTTATTTAAAAATAAAATGCTCCAGAGGTGCCGCTGCATGGTCGTTACCCTGAACCCGATGAGTTCAAGGTGGAGGTGACGTATACTTAATGGGTTTCCTACTCAAGGCAGGCATACACTCAAAATACACAGAACACATCCATAAATTTAAGTATCGGCAGGGGACTAGACGTACTGGCGAACACCCTAGAGACAGTTTTAGTATAACTGATCTTTACACGATGACAATCCTTGCAGATCAATTATCTGTAAAGATACTTACCAATTGATGGGGCTTTGTGCAAATAATCTTAACATTTAGATATTTTTCTACACAGTCTGTTCCACATCTTCCAAAATGGTCTGAAGTAGATGTTCACAATGTGCATATTCCTGCAAAGACTTATTCAGGCTAAACACTTCCTGAGCCATTTGCAGCGCAACCATAATCACAAGTTTGTTATGTTCAACACGTGGGGCATTACGGCGCATATCATGAAATTTCTGGTTCAGTAATTCAGCAGCACGCTCCAGTTCCTCACGCTTTTCTTCAGTCGTGTTCAGCCGAAATGTCTGTTCAATTAGGCGAAGTTCGACAACAATCGGTTCACTCATGATCAGGTCTCCTCTTGTGTTTCAGCATTTGGGTGGGCAAGTTGCTGGATTTCTTGTGCATGTTGATCCTGGGCTGTACCAAGAACAGCTAGGCGCTGGATAATCGCCTCAACTTTAGACTTTGCCAACTCATTTTTCTGCAACAAACGATCACGGTCCTGCTGCAAGTCCTGAATTTCTTGTTGGCTATGACGTTGCTGTGCCTGTAGTTTTTCCTTGGTGACACGTAGATCATTACGTTCCGCAAGAATTTCCTGAAAGCGATTTTTAAGATCAGTGGTACTTTTCTCTAAACGCCCGTAGCGTTCAGCCAAAGTTGTTGCATCAGTATTCAGTTGTTTAAATTGATCTTGTAACTGAGTCAGTTGTTCAGTTAAGTTATCAACTTCTTCCTGCTTTTGCGTGATGATGCTATTTTTCTGCACAACTTGTGCATGATGATCAGTTTCAGCGAGTTGCTTGGCTTCAGTGAGCGATACATTTTCTCGCTCTAAATGATGTAAGCGTGTTTTTAAAACACCAATATGCGCTTGTAGACGCTGTAATTGTTCTAACATAACGAAGGTCGCACAGAGTTGCAATCAAAGGTAATATATACAGCAGTATAGAGATTGGATAAACGAATGCAAGACGATATTTCAGGTTGGACGGAATGGAATACCCATTTTGATGGGATTGAGGAAATTTCAAGCCCAAGTGAGTTACATGGTTTACTCACAGGTATAGTTTGTGTGACACAGGCGCCGACCTCCGATGAATGGTCACAAATATTAAACACCCTGAATGTGCCTGCTTTACAGCCAGAGGCGCTGGAAAGCCTGACAGATGAAGCGGAAGATGTTTCCCATGCTTTATCGGATGATGAACTGGATTATCTACCATTATTGCCAGACGACACTCATTTGCTTGCAGACCGTGTTCAGGCATTGGCGGATTGGTGTGCTGGTGTGGTTCTTGGTTTTGGTCTGGCTTCTGGTCATATTCGTGCAGAAGAACAAGAGCTGATTGAACATTTACAAGATGTTGCAGCTGTTGAGTTTGAAGATTCAGACAATGATGAAGAGGGTGAGGAAAGCTATCAGGAACTGTATGAGTTTGTACGCCTGATTCCTGTGAGTCTGTCGATTGGCCGTAAAAAGATTGCTGTAGCCGAAAGCTCATTACTACAAAACTTCCATGCAAAAAGTAAGAATCAGGGTGATATTGGCGACGCACAAAATGTCGTTGAAATGTTTACCCCACATCGTCCGAGTTAACTCGGGCGGTGCCTTAACAGCTTATAAATAAAGATACTTACAGTCATTCATCTTCATCAGAAGGACAATATGAAATTAAGTCAAGCCGATTTTAAACAACGCCGTGATCTTCTTGCTCAACACATAGGCAGCAATAGCATTGCCATTATTGCAACGCGAGCAGAAATGTATCGTAACCGCGATGCGGATTATAAATATCGTGCAGACAGTAGTTTTTATTATCTGACTGGATTTGCAGAACCAGAAGCCGTTGCTGTGATCGAAACCTTTGCGGAGGGAGAGGAATATAGCTATAGCTTATTCTGCCGCGAACGTAATCGTGAGATGGAAATCTGGAATGGTTATCGTGCGGGTATGGATGGTGCGATTGAAATTTATGATGCAGATGAGGCTTATGCAATTGATTTGTTGGATGAAGAAATCATCGACAAGCTTTTAAATAAACAGCGTCTTTATTATCGTATTGGGCAGAATGCTGAATTTGATGCGCGTGTAAGCCAGTGGATTCAAAAAGCGGATGCACAACAACGTCGTGGTGGCGCTGCACCCGCAGAAGTGGTTCAATTGGATCGTATTGTTGATGAGATGCGTTTAAAAAAATCGGCGCAAGAAATTGAGCTGATGCAGATTGCTTCCAATATCAGTGCTGAAGCGCATACCCGTGCCATGCAAAGCGTAAAACCAGAGATGATGGAATACGCGCTTGAAGCGGAACTGAATTATATCTTTGGTAAAAATGGCTGTGTTCCATCGTATAACAGTATTGTTGGTGGTGGTGAAAATGCCTGTATTCTTCATTATGTTGAAAATAACAAGCCGCTAAAAGATGGTGATTTAGTCCTGATTGATGCGGCGTGTGAATATGAGTTCTATGCGTCGGATATTACTCGAACTTTTCCTGTCAATGGCAAATTCAACCCTGAGCAAAAAGCGTTATATAACGTGGTTCTTGAAGCACAACTTGCTGCAATTGATGCAACCCGTATTGGCAATCACTATAAATATCCGCATGAAGTGGCTGTTAAAATTTTAACCCAAGGTCTGGTTGATCTCGGTTTATTGAGCGGTAATATGGATGAATTGGTTGAAAGCGAAGCATTCCGTCAATTCTTTATGCATGGTACAGGGCATTGGCTAGGTATGGATGTACATGATGTTGGTGCCTATAAAATTGGTGAAGACTGGCGTGCTTATGAAGCGGGGATGGTTGTGACGGTAGAGCCTGGTTTATATGTCGCACCCGATGATGAAACCGTCGATGCAAAATGGCGTGGTATCGGAATTCGTATCGAGGATGATATTGTTGTGACTGAAAATGGACCGTTAGTTCTGACCAAGGATGTAGTGAAAACGGTTGAAGAAATTGAGCAATTAATGGCTCAGGCAGAATAAAAAATCAAAAGGCTTAAATGGATTTAAGCCTTTTGAAATATAAAGAGAATAATAAAATGAGTAAGTATGCACCACAGTATACATTTAAAGAACGAATAAAAATTATTGCTTTACATTGCTTATGGGCAATACCTCTATTTCTGGTTTTAGATCGAATCTTTTTTCCATGGCTAAACGAAAGCAATTGGATTCTATGCCATCCATATGGTTGGCATATGCTTTGGTATGGAATGGGGGTATTTGCCCCTCTATTTATGCTTCTCGTTGGTATTTTGATACAAGGGAGGGATATGTTAAAAATTTATAGATTAAAACAATATCCTTTACCCAATAAAAAAGTAATGAATAAAACAAAGTATGTGTATGGTTTTAGGGCGACTTGGCGTTGTTATTTCTTTTTAATCTGGTGTGTGGGTGTACTTGCTTTTACTGTATTTGGTTATTTTACAGCAGTAAAACAGACCAGTCTTGTTGATCCAAAAAGGTTGGAACAAATTCAACAGAAAGAATGTAATGTTTCCAAAATGTAGGGTAATTTTAACCACATAGACCAAACAAAGTACAAATTCCATTGCTGATTTAAGTTAGAGTAAGATAGTCTCCAAACATCAAGTCATGAAAAACTGATAAGGAATAATATTATGCAGCAACAAGTCATCATTGTCGGTGGAGGTATGGTTGGACTCAGCCTTGCTTTAATGTTGGCAAAATCTAATATCGCAGTAAAGCTATTAGAAGCTGTGAAATATCCGAATTATGACGATGAAAATGTTGCGCCTTATCATTCCAGCTTTGATGCACGGAACACCGCATTGTCGCGCCGCAGCGTACAGATTTACCAAAAGTTAGGTTTGTGGGAAGCCTTACAGCAACATGCCACCCCAATTCTGCAAGTGCATATTACAGAACAAGGGAGTTTTGGTAAGGCGCGTTTAGTTGCAGAACAAGAAAAAGTAGAAAGCTTTGGGCAGGTGATTGAAAATGCTTGGTTAGGTCGAGTATTGCTGACCCAAGTTCGTCAGCAGCCTCTGATTGAATTGATTGATGGTGTGCAAGTAACGTCACTGACCCAAGATGCAGATCAGGTACAAATCGAAGCCATGCGTAATGGCGAATATATTCATTCCTTAAAGTCCAAGTTAGTGATTGCTGCCGATGGTCGCGACTCTTTCTGCCGCCAAGCCATTGGCGTGGGTGTCGATGAATATGATTATGACCAAGTCGCGATTGTGACCACAGTGCAGACCTCTAAGCCGCACCAGCACGTCGGCTTTGAACGTTTTAGTGCGTTGGGACCATTGGCATTGTTACCATTACCGGGTGAATACCGTCGCTCAGTGGTTTGGCCTGTAAAAAAAGGCACTGAAGCAGAATGGTTAGGTGAAGACAATGATCAACATTTCCTTGATGCTTTACAGCATACCTATGGTGATCGTGCTGGTAAATTTGAAAAAACGGGTAAGCGTTTTAGCTATCCATTGTCGCAAGTCTTGGCCGATAAGCAAGCCGTTGGACGTGTGGTACTGATGGGGAATGCAGCACATACCATTCACCCAGTCGCAGGGCAAGGTTTTAACCTGTGCTTGCGTGATGCAGATGTACTGGTTCGTTTCTTAATGGAACAACTGGCAAAATCAGATGATATTGGCGCGCCTGAAAATTTACTAGCCTATGAGCAAGCACGTTTAAAGGATCAGCAACGGGTGATCAAGTTCTGTGATTCGGTGGTGCGTGGTTTTAGTAATCAGAATCCAATTCTTAAATTATTACGCAATACAGGTTTGATCGCATTTGATGTAATTCCAGGAATTAAGCCTTTGGTTGCCAATTATGCGATGGGACTAAAAGCATGAGTGAATTGTTAGATGTGGTCATCGTGGGCGGTGGTCTAGTTGGTGGTCTGACCGCTTTATTACTCGCGCAAGGCGGTGTCCAAGCGACGGTATTGGATGCCGCACCTGTACTTGATCAAGACAAAACTTTAGCAGTCATGAATCCTCGAGTATTGGCACTCAGTCAAGCAACGATTCACTTACTCAAAACAGTCAATGTCTGGGATGATTTAGTGCGTCAAATGCCCTATTCAGGCATGCAGGTCTGGAATAAAAATGGCTATGGCGAAATCAATTTTGGACATAGCTCTGAACAGCAACCTCAGCTAGATCAGGCTTTAGGTTCAATGGTCGAACCTAGTGTTTTGAATGTTGCGATTCAACAAAAAATGCTGCAACAACTCAAAGACTATCGAACTCAAGTCAAAGTCATTCGGATTGAACAGATTCCACAAGGCTGGTCAATTCAATTGGCGGATGGCACAACACTAAAAACCAAGTTGCTCATTGGTGCAGATGGTGCGAATTCTTTTGTACGTGAGCAGGCGTATATTGATCTAGATGTATTGGATTATAAGCAAGCCGCGATCAGTTGTGCGATTAAAACCACACGACCAAATCAATATGTGGCACGACAGATTTTCCTACCAACGGGTCCACTGGCTTATTTGCCGATGGCGAGTCTTGATTCACAAGAGAATGGCTATTGGCAGTCGATTGTTTGGACTTTACCAGATGATTGTGCGGATGAATATTCAGCACTCAGCGATCAAGCGTTTATGCAACTATTGACGCAAGAAAGCCTACACATGCTGGGGGACGTGGTCGAGGTCCGTTCCAGAGCACAATTCCCATTAAAAGCACGTGCCGCTCAGCGTTATATCAAATCAGGCTTAGCACTGATTGGTGATGCCGCACACGTGATTCATCCTTTGGCTGGGCAAGGTGTGAATATTGGTTGTTTAGATGCTGCTGTATTATGCGATGTATTACTGCACGATCTAAAACGTGGTGCATGGGCGAATGGGCAGACCTTATTGCGTTATGAACACTTACGGAAAGGTCAGAATGATGCAATGATGCATAGCATGTCTGCGATTGGATGGATTGAAAGTTCAGAATTATTTCCCTTTGTTTGGGCAAGAAATTTTGGTCTGAAACAGGTTGAACAGTTCGATTGGTTTAAAGATCGTTTTATGCAACAAGCCAATGGATTAGGTGCGTTGAAACACACACAATATGCGTGTTAAAAAATAGTAGATATTTTTTAAACAATCATTTATAAATCAGAGTGAATTTGGTCATAAAAAGTACGTTTCAACAAATATTGTACTTTGCTAAATGTGAAGAGCTTGCTAAATTCCACCTAGTTCTGATGGCCAAATAGCGATGATGAGAGTTGAGTCATTGTGGGGAGATGAAGATGACGGAAATGAATGATTACGACGAAAATACAGAAGACGCTGCTGTAGACGACGAAGAGGCGAAAGCGGCAGAAAGTGGTGCAGAGAGTGAAGAATCGAGCGCCAATGACGCTGATCTAGCCGAAGCTGAAACTTTAACCGTGACTGCGAAGCAGAAACAACGCCAAGCTTTAGAAGATGAGGTTGCCGCGTTTCTTGCTCGTGGTGGACGTATTACTGAAGTTCCGCCAGGTGAGCATCAAGATTAAGTCAGTTATGACATAGAAAAAGCATCACGATTGTGGTGCTTTTTTGTGTTGATGCGACTCATGGCTACATTCAAGTGGCTGATGCAGTTCTTTTAGAATGCCACATTGTTCAATGGTGCGATGCTGAGAGCATTGCTGCTTTAGATGGCTCAGATCTTGTTTGAGATGTTCCAGATTTTTAATCTTCTGTGAAACCTCGGCAAGATATTGATCAATCAGATGATCGACTTCCATGCAGGTTTGATTCGGATCTTCGGCTAGACCCTTAAGCTTTTGAATATCTTGTATGGTGATGCCCAGTTCTCGGCAGTGTTTTAAAAATAACAATTCTGAAAGCATTTGTTCCGAATAATGACGGTAATTTCCTGCCGTTCGTTGGGCTTTGTCCAGCAACCCAATTTTTTCGTAATACCGAATGGTATCCACAGATACACCTGATTTTTTTGCCAATTGTCCAATGCTAAAACTGATCATGCTTGACTCTGGAGTTACTCTAGGGTTTTAAATCACTATAAAAGATTATGTGAGAAAAGTCATGGCAGGATGTGGATGCAACACAACGTGTTCGCCAACACAAAAAATTAGTCCAAAGTTTAGAAAGGCTTTATGGATTGCTTTAGTTTTAAATGCATTGATGTTCTTTGTCGAAATTATCGGGGGATCACATGCACGTTCTGTGTCGCTCTGGGCGGATGCCTTGGACTTTGCGGGTGATGCTGCAAACTATGCCATCTCTTTGGCTGTATTGTCCATGACCCTATACTGGCGAGCGACCGCAGCCTTAGTCAAAGGAATCACCATGGCTGCATTTGGTATTTTTGTGATTGTTAAAGTATTTTGGTCATGGTGGCTAGGGGTAACCCCAGAACCAATGCTTATGGGGGCAATTGGTGTGCTTGCGCTTGCGGTTAATGTGGTTGTGGCATTGATGCTGTATGCATTCCGTGATGGTGATGCCAATATGCGTTCTGTGTGGCTTTGTAGCCGCAATGATGCAATCGCCAATATCGCCGTCATCATTGCTGCGGTAGGAGTATTTGGAACAGGAACCATGTTCCCTGATTTATTGGTGGCTTTTGTGATTGCTTATCTTGGTGTTTCTTCTGGTTTGGTTGTGATTAAGCAGGCGAGAACGGAACGAAAACTAGATCAAGCGAATATCATGACTAAGGCCTAAGATACATTGTTGTTATTTCATCTTGAGATGATAAGGGGAGATTAAAAAAATCTCCCCTTAGGTTTTATTCATCGTGTTGAGTCAATTCCAAAGCGCGTTGATAAGCCACTTTCTTTTTAATACCCGTCAAATCAGCAGCCAATTGTGATGCTACTTTTACCGATAAATCCTGTAATAAGCGTTTTAACAACTCATCCAATTTATCCTGTTCCATATCTTTTTCCGCAGATGCACCACCAACCACGACCACAATTTCACCCTTTTCTTGATTGTGATCATTTTCGATAAAAGTAACTAATTCCTTTAAGGTCATCTTCTTAATGGTCTCAAAGGTCTTGGTAATTTCACGGGCGAAGCCAACAGGTCGGTCTTCACCAAAAACCTGAGCCATATCTTGGATGCTCGCTAGAATACGATGTGGTGCTTCGTAGAAAATCAGTGTTTGCGTTTCATCTTTCAATTTTTCAAGCTGGCTGATTCGTTGCGATGATTTTGAAGGTAAAAATCCCTCAAAACTAAAACGATCACTTGGCAGGCCAACGGCACTCAATGCCGCGATTGCTGCACAAGCACCAGGCACTGGAATCACACGGATGCCATGTTCTTGAGCGGCACGAACCAGTTTAAAACCTGGGTCACTAATCAGGGGCGTACCAGCATCGCTAATTAAGGCAACATTTTCACCATTTAGCATTTTTTGGAGAAGTTGATCAATTTTGTTACTTTCGTTGTGATCATGACACGCTGTTAGCGGAGTTGAGATATTATAGTGCTTGAATAATTGAGCAGATTGACGAGTGTCTTCTGCTGCAACCACCGATACAGACTTTAAAATATCAATTGCACGAAAGGTCATGTCATCTAAGTGCCCAATCGGGGTTGCTACAACAAATAATTGAGCACTCATAAAAGGTAACTCCCTCATGTCTTACAAAAAATATTGGCTGCTACTTTGTTTGGCAGCATGTATGAGTCCAGCCTATGCGGACGTACTGGTGATTTTACCTGAATCTGGCACGATGGCGCGAGCAGGCCAGAGCATCAAACGTGGTTTCCTGAGTGCTTATACAGCATCTGGCAGTAAAGAAAAAATTATTTTTGTAGATTCCGCAAAAAATAGCATCGACTCAATTTTTAAGAAAAAAGTCACCAATAAGACCAGACTGATTGTTGGGCCATTGGCAAGACCTGAAATTGAAAACGTTATACAGCTTAGTCCCAAAATTCCCGTACTGGCCCTCAATGATGTCAACACACAGTCAGCCAACGTCTGGCAATATAGTCTGGCTAAGCAGGATGATGCGGTTGCCCTCAACCAACTGCTGAAAAAAGATGGGGTGAAAAAACTATTTGTTTTACGCCAGACAGGAACTGAGTCAGCCACTGAGCTTTTTTTAGTGGCATTGATGGCTGAGTTTGGTTCAGATATTGAAATGGTCAATCAGTTACCGAAAAAAATCTCCAGAAAAGAGGGCGTGTTGCTATTGGGTGACCATCAATGGATGGAGCAACTGGGATCATTACCTGAGAAAAATATTTATGCGACACCCCTGAGTATTGAACAGGGGCAGTCCATACCTTTGGGACTGAGTTTCTGCGATGTCCCCGCACTATATAATGGTCAATGGGCAGACTTGATTGAAGCCTACAAGGAACAGCCTGAAAATATGGCATTTCAACGTTTGCTGGCTTTTGGGGGGGATGCATGGAGCATAAGCCAACAGTTCTTGGAGCAAACTGGACAGATGCAGTTCTCTTTTGTTGGACGCACAGGTGCAATTGAGCTAAAAGACCATAAAATCTCTAGGCAGCCTTATTGTTACAGGCAGCAAAAAAATAGCATTGAAATTTTAAAATAAGATATGGGCACAATGGAACAGCAGAAACATCTTTTGGGACAGTGGGCAGAACAAACGGCATTGCTATTTTTACAGTCCCAGCAGTATCAATATGTCAATAAAAATTACCATTCACGTTTTGGAGAAATTGACCTGATTGTCAAACGCGACAATGAGCTGGTTTTTGTGGAGGTGAAAGCCCGTTCCGCAGGCAGTTATGCAGAGGCCTGTGAAGTGATTTCGTATTCACAGCAACGTAAGATTATTAAGACGGCGCAGTTCTTTTTACAAAGATACCCCAATTATTACAATTTTGACTGTCGTTTTGATGTGATCTGTTTTGATTTTCCACAGAAACTTGCAAAAACAGTACAACCAGATTTTTCAAAATTGCAGTATGATCAGCAATGGATTAAACACGCGTTTACTTTGGATTGAGATACGGTTGAGTCATTTCAAGACAAGTGCAGTAGATTGAACAAGTTAGTGGATAGGGAGTCTTGCCAAGTGTTGAAACGTTTAACGATGACGTTGGTTTGCGTTGCAAGTTTATCGGGATGTGCGAGCTTTATTTCTGGTGGAACAGGATCGGCGCCTGTTGGTACAAGCAGTGGTGAACGTAGTTTAGGGCAGGTTTTTATTGATTCTTCAATCAAGCGTACTGCAAATATTAACCTATACAAATTAGACCACCGCTTTAAGCAGTCACGTATCAATATTGAAAGTTTCCACAGTAATGTTTTGTTGACTGGCCAGGTTCCTGATCCTTACTTAAAACAGTTGGCGGAAGATAACCTGCGCGCCATGAGCGATGTTAAGGCGGTTCATAACTACATTACTGTAGGAGATAAAGTAAGCTATAGCACCATCATGCAGGATGCAACAGTAACGGCGAACACGCGTGGCTTATTGATGAAAGCGCCTGTTGTTTCTGACAGTAAGGTACTGGTGCATACTGAAAATGGTGTGCTGTATGTGATGGGGCGCCTTAATACCGCTGAAGTGAAAGATTTGGATGATGTCTTACAAAAAGTGGGTAATGTGAGTAAAATTGTCACGATGATTGACAACATTGATCAATCTTCAGGGACGATGAACTCATCTGCTGCCACGCCAATGGTCGGTGCAGCGACAACACAGCCTTTAGTTGAAACACCAGTTGCAATTGATCCTGATCAAGATGAACCCGTGACGACGACACCAACCGCACCTTAATTTATGAAGCAACTTATTCAGCAAGTACAAGAAAACGTGATACGGGCGAAAAACTTATATCAGGAATTTCGCCTGTATGATTTTGCCAGCTATTCAATCAATTATTTGACGCCAAAGGACACTTTTGAAAAAGAAGAGCATTTGGCTTACGGTTTAAAAGCAAGACAGCGTCTGGATTTATATCGCAGTAAAAATGCCAAAAAGCAAAGGCCATTGATTGTCTTTGTACATGGCGGTTCATGGCAGCATGGCAATAAACGTGATTATTTGTTTATTGGTGAGACATTCGCACGTGAGGGCTATGATGTTGCGGTGATCAACTATCATCTTGCGCCTGAACATATCTTTCCAGCCTTTATTGATGACCTTGCGCAGGCCATTCATTATTTGACCCAAAATCAAAACAAGCTGAATATCTCAACTGACAACATGATTCTGATGGGACATTCGGCAGGGGCCTTTAACGTGATGTCGGTTGTCTATTCAGCCCAGTCACAAAACTTCAAATATAAAGACCAGATCAAGGCAATTGTGGGTCTGGCTGGACCTTACCATTTTGACTATGTGGGCGATCCTTTATCCGAACATGCCTTTGACCACAAGATTTCCTATCAGCAGGTGATGCCTTATTACTTTATTGAACCGAATCGAATCAAGCATTATTTGCTTGTGGCGGAACAGGATCAGTTGGTGGAAAGAAAAAATACACTTGATCTGGATATTGCCTTGAGACAAAAGGGCAACCACAGCCATATCGCCGTGATTCCAAAGACAGGTCATATTACCATTGTGGCAACACTTGCCAGTCTGATGAGTCATTATTTCAAGACCAAGCGTACCATTCTGCATTTTCTCGAAGAAGCTTTAGAACCCTAAAGACTAAAAAAGCATCTTTTAGGATGCTTTTTTACTTTCTATGACCTGCATGATCATACTGTGGGCAATACTGCCTTTAAAAGGAATTTCAGGCAATTGGTCAAACTTAAAGAATTGTGCGTCACTAATTTCTTCAAGCTGGAGCTGAATGTCACCTGAATCATATTCTGCATGAAAGGCGATCATCAGGTTGCTTGGAAATGGCCACGGCTGACTTGACATATAGCGGATATTTTTAAGCTTGACACCAACTTCCTCCAACGTTTCCCGTTGCACCGCCTCCTCCAGTGTTTCACCAACCTCAACAAATCCCGCAATCAATCCATACATATTGCCATAATGCTTATGCGCTGATTTTGCCAGCAACACTTCATCATTGCCTTTGGTGATAATGGTAATGACACAGGGCTGCACACGTGGGTATTGATGATAGCCACAGGCAGGGCAAACCATAGCATATTCTTTGGGATGGATTTCCGTGGCATGTCCACAGTGGCTACAGAATTTATGGTTACGCCGCCATTCAAGCAGTTGCACCGCACGGCTGGCCTGTAGGAATTCTGTTGTGGACCATAACTGGATCAGTTCCCGAATTGGAATCAGTTGATAGCCATCGGGAACAGATTCATGTTCAAGCAGATCACGTGCAATGACATGATCATTGTGATGGATGGGAAGGTCACTTGCTAACTTTTCAACCTTTGGCAGTTGCAGGTTTTCATCAACTAACAGTTTCTGGTGTTGAAAAATATAAGCAAGTGAGAGCTGAGTCATTATGCGGCGATGCTTTGTAATTGCTGACTGCTTGATAATGCCACATCAAACATGGATTGCAATACAGGTTGTTTATTCTTAAGGTTATCCACCAGTAAATCCAGACCTGCAACCACATTTAAAATGCAGTTCACCTGCTCTGCGTCCAAAGCCAGATTCTGGTTTAAGCGATTCTGGGCAAAGTTCGCCGCAGTCAACAATGCTGTCTGTTGAGCAGAACTGCCAAGGAACAGGGCAGCGCCAGATAGCTCCTTAAGATACTCTGGCAATGCCTCCAGACTATGTGCGGCTGGATCCTGAACATACAGGCTTAGGGTTTGGGTCAGTGTCTCAATCAGTGTTTTTGTCTCAGTCAACAACGCCTTATGTGCTTCATCTAAACGGTCTAGTGAGATATGCATGTTGTTGACACGCAACTGCAAACGGCTAGAGGTGTAGTTACGCTCCAAAATGCCGATTGAGTTCATCGACGCTAAAATACTGTTCATCAACTGCTGTACTGAAGCCACATCCGTTAGTGTATTGGATTGACTGAGTTTTTCAGCCTGCTGGATCAGCTCTTTTGCCGCCTCATTCAGGTTAAGCACCTTGAACACATTCGCAAGCTGGTTCAGCTTCAGTTGTAGCTCCTGAGTTTTCTCAGTTGACATATTTTGATGATTGTATTCAATTTCATTACGAATCTGCGCCATTTCATTGGTCATCAACTGGCTGATGGTATGAATGGTTTCATAGTCAGGGCCATACAAATGACGGCTGAGCACCTGCAACTGGGTATCGCTTAATAACTCATCGCCAATGTTGAGTTGTTCACGGATATGCTGGGAAACATCATCTTCCTGACTAATGCAGATGCTGAGAATATCTGCAAGATCGCTCAGGTTGCTTTGGTAGGCAGACTGCTGTGCCAGGAATTTGCCAATATTGGTTTCAACCTGAATCAGGGTGCGTAAACGCGCTTCGGTGATCAGCAGTTCTTCAATGTGGCTTAAACCAACATTGACCAGTTGCCAGTATTGCTGACTTGGAAGATTTGAAGCCATGCCCGCAAGGTAGACACCAACAAGCTTGATGCCCTGCAAGTCCAGCGGCGTTTCCGCCTGCTTGATCAGTTTGTTTAGGCATAGCTTGTAAAGCTGGTGAATATATTGGGATTGTTCCAGACTTGGCGCCTGTGGCAGGTTAAAGTTTGGTGTGATGCAGTCCAGCAAAGGCTGAATGGTCTGGCCTTCTTTGGTGATTGGTTTGCCCAGCGCTTTTTCCAAACGGTTCAGGGTATCAAGCAGGAACTGGGGAACCTTGACTTCACGCAGGCAGATAAACTCAATATAGCGCTTCAGCATGGTGGTGCCTTCACTGAGGGCAACCACATCACTGGTCTTGATTTGCTGCGGTTGAGCCATGATCTTGCGCATCAACTCAGCTGAATACTGGGTGATCTGTGACAAATGCGGCATATCAATCAGGGCAAGCACCTGTGTGCATTGCTCAAACTGATTGAGTGCGTCATCAATACCAAAAGGTAAGGCTTGTTCTTCAGCAAGCGTATTAACCGCTGTCTCCACCAATTTAATCGAATTGTCGATTTCATTTTTTATTATTAGTAATGCCGTTGGGTCGAAATGAATCGAGGTTTGGTAAGACATATGACCTACACCTTTCCTGAGTTGTTATATCCATGAACCTCCTGCAACAGGAGGTTTAAATCTTCTATAGGCTAATATAGCGTAACTTTGAAAGCTTGAAATACAAAAAATAACATTGATCAGCAAATTTATTTTGCAAAAAAGCAAGGCTTTCCATGTTTCTGTTCAAATTGTTTGACCCATGTCTCATGTTGAGCCAATTCATCGCCTGATGCATAAATGACAGGAAGCTCAATTTGGACACGTTGACGGGTGGTTTTATTTTGACTTTGTTCCGTTTGTGACAGGGCATCCATATCAAAGGAAACCTGTCCACCTGTCATGGCAAGGTAGACATCTGCCAGAATCTCGGCATCCAGTAACGCACCGTGGAAAGTACGGTCCCGCGCAGGAATTTCGTAACGCCTCACCAAGGCATCCAAAGAGTTCTTCTGGCCAGGATGCTTATTTTTTGCCAGTGCCAATGTGTCGGTCACTTCACACACGTCGGAAAGTAAGGGCAGGCCAGCACGCTTGAACTCCATATCGAGGAAGTTCATATCGAAAGTTGCATTGTGTGCAATGATCTCGGCACCTTTTAAATAATCAAACAGCGTATCGGCAATTTCTGCATATTTGGGCTTGTCTTGTAGAAAATCGTCGGTGATGCCGTGGATTGCCTCTGAGTCACCAACAGGTTTTTCAGGATTGATATAAATATGAATCGAGCTGCCTGTCAGTTTGCGGTTAATCATTTCAATCGCGCCCACCTCAATAATGCGGTCGCCATCCTGATAATAAAAACCTGTGGTTTCGGTATCCAGAATCAACTGGCGGGGACCTTGAAGACTTAACTTGGCTTCAGTCACAACAATCTGTGGATGTAGCCTGCCTGCTGGTGTTGCTGAGGTGTCGGGCAATATCTTCATTTCAGTCGTACTGTCCTGAACGTTTAGTTCTATTTCAAGTTCTTCCTCGGTTTCATCCTGATCTGCCATCATATCCAAACCAAAAGGGTCATCCAGAAGCCAATCTGGTTCAGGCTTTTTTGTATCAGCGTTAGCCTGTGTTGTGGATTTTAGTTGCTTGGCAGTCTGTTCCGCACCCAGATTGGCCAGTTGATCCGCCATCTCATTGCCAGCATGACCTGCATGGCCCTTGATCCAGTTCCACTCAATCTCACGGTTAACACAGGTTGCATCAAGTTTTTGCCAGAGGTCTGGATTCTTGACATCTTTCCAGTTTTTCTTTTTCCAGCCATGAATCCATTCAGTGATGCCTTGCTTGACATAATTGGAGTCTGTCCAGATGATCAGGCGTGCATCAGTTGGGCAAAAGGCAATTCCCTCAATTGCAGCAGTCAGTTCCATGCGGTTATTGGTTGTTTCTGGTTCGCCACCACACAGCTTGTGTTCACCCTGTTCGGTAATGATGTATGCACCCCAACCCCCTAAACCTGGGTTGCCCTTGCATGCGCCATCAACATAGAGTGTGATTGTTTGTGACATATTTGAACCTAAATCATAAATGGAATAAAAAGTTTCCAGCATTGCCATCTAAATCGGGTTAGACAAATATTCTGCTGTGACCTTGAGGAATTGGAGCAACACTATAGTTTGCCCGTATGGATGGAAGATTTTAGCATTTCCATCCTATTTCTTGTATTGTAAGGTGAAATGCTTCCTCTGGACGTTACAAAACACATATTTTTTAATTTCTTGTAACATTTCCATGCAAATCACGCTAAATTATTGCCTTGTCTAAGCGGCATGCTTTACTACAATGGCTAATTGAAAAAGAACTAGCGTGAGTTGACTGGAAGTTTTTATGTATAAATCGAGCACATTGGTGTGGCAAACATCTGCAACATCATTATTCAAAATTACTGTACTCACTTCCGCTCTAGCCGCGTTGGGAATTACCACAGGTTGTTCATCAACCCCTCAGACAAGCAAGGTTTCATCTTCAAAACAAGTGGGTTCAGGCTTTTTGGATGCAAGCAGTCTGGATTCTCTGGAAGACCTGCTTTCCGCAACCGATATGCGTGCGGTGGAGGGTGACCGTCTTTTAGTCTTGAAACATGGTGATGTCTGGAAACGGATGACTGTGGGTTTCAAGATGGACTTAAACCATTGGGATTCGCGTATCGAGGCACAGCGTAGCTGGTTTATTTCCCGTCAACCTTATCTGGACCGTTTAAGTGCGCGTGCCAGCCGTTATTTATACCACACTGTAAAAGAGGCTGAACGCCGTGGTATGCCGACTGAATTGGCACTTTTGCCCGTAATTGAAAGCTCTTATGACCCAGCGGCAACCAGTAGTGCGGCAGCCGCGGGTTTGTGGCAGTTTATTCCAAGTACGGGACGTATCTACGGTTTGCAGCAAACCAGTTTATATGATGGCCGCCGTGATGTGGTCGAGTCCACACGTGCCGCTTATGAGTTTTTAGGCAGCTTATATAATCAATTTGGTTCATGGGAACTGGCACTGGCTGCCTATAATGCAGGGCCAGGCCGAATCCAGCAGGCAATTAACCGTAATAAGGCGGCAGGGTTGCCAACCGACTACTGGTCCTTGAAATTGCCACAGGAAACCATGAACTATGTTCCGCGTTTTCTGGCAGTTGCACAAATTATTAAAAATCCAGGCGCTTATGGTGTGGCATTACCTCCAATTGCCAACCGACCTCACTTTCGTGAAGTTGCCTTGTCCGCGCCGCTTGAGTTAAACCAGATTGCTTCAATTACGGGGCTAAGCCGTGCTGAACTGTATACATTGAACCCCGCCTACCGTGGTGAGATGGTTGACCCGATGAGTCCAATGCGCATCTTGATTCCTGCGGATTTAAGTCCATCGATTGATGCAAAATTACGTTCTGGCAAGGCAGGTTCTGGTGGATTCTGGGCAAGTAGTGCGCCGCCACCTGCAATGAACCCATTAACCAGCTCAACCACAGTACGTACAACCACCTCAACTACAAGCAATGTGGGGCAAATTGTTAAGCCATCCACCACACCACCGCCACCATTAACCACGAAGACCAATACTGTACCTGTTACCACAACAACAAAAACGCCGACCAAGATTGCCACCCCTATGGGTTCAAATGCCTTGGCCTCTTTTGCCGCGGCGGCGGATGTGCCGAGTGCACCGCGTATTCCTGTGGCGATTACACCAGCACCAAATGTTAAACCTGTCAGGATTGAACCGCCAATTTCAGTGCAGGAGCGTGAGCAGATTGTTGCTGCGGTGAAGCAGGAGGGTGAGAAGAAGACGGTAACACAAGTTCTGGAACCGCAGGCAACACAGGCTGAAAAAGATCAGGTGGTTGCTGAAATTAAGGCCATTGCTCCACAGGGAACAGAAATTGTTGATCCATTTGATGGCAAGATTAAGCTGACCGCCATTCAGACCAGCCAATCGGTTGCCGATCAGAAAGGTCAGGAAGTCAGCAAGGGCTTTGCTTATCCAAAAACCTTGGCTGAAAGCCCAGAAATTGCCAATAGTGAAGATGCCAAGCGTAATCAGGGTAAACCCTACATCAAGACCGATACCGATGTTGTTGTGGTCGCGCCAAAAGGCAAGCGCAGTACCTATACCGTTCAGCCTGGCGATACGCTGGCCTCAATTGCCCAAAAGAATGGGGTGAACTGGCGTGACATTGCCAAATGGAACCAGATTGATCCAACAGGAACACTGTTTGTCGGAGCAAGCCTGTATCTCTATGATGCAAAACCACAAGCTGATACCTCCAAAGCAGTGGAAAGCAAGCCAGAAAGTTATGTGGTGCAGTCAGGCGACAGCCTGACCAATTTGGCGGCGCGTTTTGATCTAAGCCTCAAACAACTGGCTGACTATAATAATCTCTCTGTAACGGATGGCTTGTTTGTAGGGCAAAAACTCACATTGGTTGAGCCTAAAACCAATACGCGTAACAATCAACAAACCGTACGTGTGCCAGACACAAAGATATCCACAGCCCAAAAAGTGGCGACCAAGCCCTATACAGTGAAACGTGGTGAATATCTCAAACTGATTGCGGACCGCTATGCCTTGTCGAATCAGGAGCTGGCTGATCTAACGCCAGGACTGACATCGGGTAGCAATTTGTTGGTCGGGCAGAAAATTAATGTGCCCCTGCATGAAGTGTCACAAACTGAGGATAATGTCGAGCCTAAAAATACGGTTAAGTATGAAAATGTAAGCGCATCAACCAGCTACAAGACTGAGAACTACACGGTTCAACGTGGTGATACCTTATCCAGTATTGCGACAAAATCAAAAATCACCCTGAATGAGTTGGCTGAGTTAAATAAGCTGAAGTCCAGTAGTGGGGTTCGCCTAGGGCAGACCATCAAGATTCCAGCAGGTTCAACTGTTCCTGAGCAATATGTGGTTCAGTCTGGCGACAGCCTCAATGCGATTGCCAGCAAGTATGACCTGACCGTCAACTATATTGCTGACTTGAATGGACTGGAGAGAACGGCTGGTGTGCGTGTTGGTCAGCGTTTGAAACTTACGGGTGATGTATCATCCAAAGCAAATAATAGCAGTGCCAATACCAAAGCCAAAGAAGACAGTGTGCCAGATACTTACACAGTGAAGTCTGGCGATACTTTAACCAGTATTGCGAACCGCTATGCCTTACAGCTTGAAGATGTTGCTGCCTTAAACAACTTGTCTCGTGACAGTAACGTTCGTATTGGACAAAAACTGAAACTGACAGGTGATTTACCGAAAACTGAATCTGCCAAAGCGGATAACAGTAAAAATAGTGCCAACACCAAGTCGGTATCAAGCAAGAACACTGAAAAATATATAGTCAAAGCAGGTGAGTCACTGAACAGCATTGCCAGCCGTTTAGGCATGTCTGGACGTGAACTAGCCGAGTTGAATGACCTGAAAGCCAATACCAGCCTGCAACGTGGTCAGAGTATCTCCATTCCAAAGACGGTGACAGAGTACAAGGTAAAACGTGGTGATACCTTAATTGGCTTGGCGAGTAAGTATGGTATGGAAATTAATGCACTGGCTGAGATGAATGACCTAACCCCAAAAACTCAATTGCGTATTGGTGATGTGATTAAAGTCCCGAACCTGTAATTACGCATGATTGCATTGCTTGTTACCAAGAGGCTTAGTCTATTGTATGGACTAAGCCTTTTTGCTCAGTTCTCATTTGCAGCCGTACATAGCACGTCTTATTTGGCAATGCATGTGACCCCAAAGTATGCAAATTTAAATGTCATGCCTTATGTCAATCCCAATGCACCGAAAGGTGGAGTGCTTAGCCAATCCAGTCTGGGAACGTTTGACAATTTAAATAGCATGAATGGTAAGGGCAGTGCCACGGAGGGTGTAAATTATCTGTTTGATACCTTGATGGATCGATCTTTGGATGAGCCACGGGTGATGTATCCTTTATTGGCCGAAAAAGTCAGTTATGATCCTGATGATCTACGATTTATAATTTTCCATTTAAATCCCAAAGCCCGTTTTAATAATGGTCAGCCTGTCACCGCAGATGATGTCAAATTTACTTTTGATACCTACCAGACCAAAGCCAATCTGGGTTTTCAAATGTATTTATCTGATTTGGCAAAAACAGAAGTCATTTCCAGGTATCAGGTTAAATTTATTTTTAAATCCAGGAACAATGTGGAGATGCCGCTGATTGTGGCAAGCCTACCGATCTATTCCAAGCAGGACTGGAGCAATAAGGATTTTACCCGTATTACTTTGCAGCCGATTGTAGGGTCTGGACCTTATATGGTGGAGCGTATTGATGCGGGACGTAGCATTACTTATAAACGTAATCCAGATTATTGGGCAAAAGACCTGCCTGTCAATAAAGGGCGTTATAATTTTGATCGGCTGAAATATATCTATTACCGTAATTTAGAGGTCAGTTTTGAGGGATTTAAATCTCGGCAGTTTAATTTATATGAAGAAAAAAATATCCGTAATTGGATGACCGCTTACAATTTTCCAGCGATGCAATCGGGTTGGATTAAAAAGTATAAAGCCCGTTTAGGCACACCATTGGATATTCAAAGTCTGGTGTTTAATATTCGTCGTTCACCTTTAAATGATATTAATTTGCGCAAAGCCTTAACCTATGCCTATGATTTTGAATGGCAAAATAAAGCATTATTTTTTAATCAAAACCGACGTTTACAAAGCTATTTTGATAATACCGATTTGGCTGCAACAGGTAAGCCAAGTGCAGCAGAATTAAACATCATTCAACCTTTTTTGAAACAGCTTGATCCTGTGATGCGACAAGGGGTTTTGGCCGATTGGCGTTATCCTATATCGGATGGCAGTGGTTTTAACCGTCAGAATTTACTGATTGCCCAAAAAATCCTAAAAGATGTGGGCTATGTGATTCGCAATGGCAAGTTATATGATCGGCAGGGTAAAGTGGTTCAAATTGAACTACTTATGCAACTGGAAAATCCACAACGGGAGTTGATGCCCTTTGTGCGTAACCTGAATCGTTTGGGGATTCAGGTTAATCTGCGACAAGTCGATGTTCCACAATATATGGAGCGAATTCGCCATCAGGATTTTGATATGATGGTGATGAAAATGCCACAAACGCTGACTCCAGGGAAAGAACAGGCGCAGTTTTGGAGCAGTGCTGCCGCAGATGAGTCGAATAACTATAATTATTCAGGTATCAAAAATCCTGTGATTGATCAGATGATTGACAAGATTGTCGCCGCCAAAACTCGTGATGAGGTGGTGCTCTATACCCATGTGCTGGATCGTTTATTACGGGCAGGTTATTATCAAATTTTGACCTATGGCAAGCCTGAACGCTGGTTTGCTTATTGGGATATCTATCAGCAGCCTACGATCAAACCAAAACTTTCAGTGGGTTGGGAATATTGGTGGGTGGATGCAGATAAAGCCAGCAAGCTAAATCAATCGTTCCAAAAACACCAATGAAAATAATCAAGGATATTTAAATGTCTCACTATATTCTGAAAAGAATGTTATTGATGATTCCCACATTATTTTTCATTGTGTTGATTAACTTTATCATTGTGCAAATTGCACCAGGTGGACCTGTCGAACAAGCCATCCAGCAAATACAAAATGCACAGGGTTTAGGCATAGGAACAAGTTCTTCGTCCAGCCTAAGTAACTTGGCACAATATCAGGGCGCACGTGGTCTCAGTCCTGAAATGATTAATAAAATTAAAGCACAATATGGTTTTGATCGTCCTGCACATGAACGTTTCTGGTTGATGATCAAAGGCTATTTAACATTTGATTTTGGTACAAGCTTTTTTAAAGATAAACCTGTTACCCAACTGCTTTATGAAAAATTGCCTGTGACTTTGTCTTTAGGGTTGTGGAGCACTTTCCTGATTTACCTGATTGCGATTCCATTGGGGATGAAAAAAGCTAAAAAGAATGGTTTGGTGTTTGATCAATCAACTTCCTTGTTATTGGCTGTCAGTTATGCCATTCCATCATTTGTGTTTGCCATTGTATTGATTGTATTTTTTGCGGGTGGCAATTATTTGCAATGGTTTCCATTACAAGGTTTGGTTTCAGAAAATTTTGCCCAACTTAGTCTATTAGAAAAAATTAAAGATTATCTCTGGCATATGTGTCTGCCGATTTTGAGTATGGTATTAGGTAGTTTTGCAGCCTTGACCTATCTGACTAAATATTCGTTTATTGAAGAGTTGAAAAAACCTTATGTGCTGACAGCACGGTCTAAAGGTTTGAGTGATCATCAGGTACTCTATGGTCATGTCTTTCGCAATGCAATCTTGGTGATTGTGGCAGCTTTGCCTGAAGCACTGGTTGGGATTTTCTTTGTCGGTAATTTATTTATCGAGATTATTTTTAATCTGGATGGCATTGGTTTATTAGGGTTTGAAGCGATTACTCAGCGTGATTATCCTGTTATTTTCGGCACCTTATTTTTATTCAGCCTGTTTGGCATGATCCTGCGTTTAATTGGCGATTTGCTTTATCAAGTGATTGATCCTCGGATTGATTTTGAAGCAAGAGGTGGGAAATAATGTCCCCCTTAATGCAGCAACGCTTCCATCGTTTTCGGCAAAATAAACTGGGTTTTCGCTGTTTAATCATATTTCTGATTATTTTTATCTTGTCTTTATGTGCGGAATTTATTGCCAATGATCGTCCTTTATTGGTGCGTTATCAGCAGTCATTTTATTTTCCAATTTTAAAAGATTATCCAGAAACGACTTTCGGTGGGCAATTTGAAACTGCAACCGATTATCAAGACCCTGCGGTCAAACAGTTGATTCAGCAACAGGGCTGGATGATTTCACCGCCTGTGCCATTTTTCTATCAATCGCCTAATTTATCCCTTGCCGTGCCTGTACCCTCAAAACCAAGCGTACAAAACTGGCTCGGAACTGATGATCAGGGGCGAGATGTATTTGCCCGAATCCTATATGGTTTACGGATTTCATTAGTATTTGGGCTGGCTTTGACTGTATGTTCGGCTGTCATCGGTATTATGGTTGGGGCAGTACAAGGCTATTATGGCGGCTGGATTGATCTGATTGGGCAACGTATTTTGGAAGTGTGGGGCGGTTTGCCCATGCTGTTTATCGTGATGATTCTGGTGAGTATGTTTAGCCCTAGCGTGTATTGGCTGTTCTTGATTATGCTGTTGTTTGGCTGGACAGAACTGGTTGGATTGGTACGGGCTGAATTCTTGCGTGCCCGAAATTTTGATTATGTCAGGGCTGCGCAAGCGTTGGGTGTCAGTGATGCTCAGATTATTTTTAAGCATATTTTACCCAATGCCATGAGTTCCAGTCTTTCGCAGATTCCCTTTATGTTGACCGCCAATATTGTTGCCTTAACTGCGCTGGATTTTTTGGGTTATGGTCTGCCGCCTGATGCTGCATCTTTAGGTGAACTATTATTACAGGGTAAAAATAATTTGGATGCGCCGTGGCTGGTATTATCAGGTTTCTTTACTTTAGCGATTGTATTGTCTTTGCTGATTTATATTGGGGAGGCGGCACGTGATGCATTTGACCCAAGACGTTAAGCCGTTGTTAAAAGTGCAGCAGCTTTGCATTGCCAATGAAACAGGGCAGACCTTGCTGGATGATTTAAATTTCGAGTTATATCCAGCTCAGACGTTGGCAATGGTGGGTGAAAGTGGTTCGGGTAAATCCATCAGTGCTTTGGCATTATTGGGTTTATTGCCTGAAACTTTGACTATGCAAGGTAGTGTGCAATTTGAAAATGATGATCTATTAAAGCTTAACCAGCATCAATTACAGCAGCTTCGTGGTAAGCGAATCGCCATGATTTTTCAGGAACCCATGACTGCACTCAATCCATTGCACAAGGTGGAAAAGATCGTTGGTGAAAGTTTGGTGTTGCAAGGTCTCTCCAAAGCCCAAGTTCAACAGAAAGTCATCCATTTGCTGCATGATGTGGGCATTGAGGATGCTCAGCAGATTCTAAAATGCTATCCACATCAGCTATCGGGTGGGCAACGACAGCGTGTCATGATTGCAATGGCACTGGCTTTGGAACCTGATATTTTAATTGCCGATGAGCCAACCACTGCGCTAGATGTGATGTTGCAGGCGCAGATTCTGGAATTACTTAAAAAACTGCAACAGCAACGCAATATGGCAATGATTTTGATTAGCCATGATCTCAATCTGGTCAGGCGTTATGCAGATCAGGTGCTGGTTCTAAATCAGGGGCAAGTTGCTGAACAGGGCACAGTCACTGAAATTTTTGGTTCTCCCCAAACTGAATATACACAGAATTTGCTTAATCACGATTTTGGAAAGGCTTCGGCATTAGAGCCAGCAGAAACGTTATTAAGGCTTGAAAATGTCACGGTAAAATATCCAATTAAACACGGCTTATTCAACCGTGTTAAACATTATAAAGTGGCAGCAGAAGCGATTGATTTGAGCTTAATGCGGGGTGAAGCCTTAGGCATTGTGGGGGAAAGTGGTTCGGGAAAATCTTCTTTAGCTTTGGCAATTGCACGTCTGATCGCCAGTGAGGGAGACATTATTTTTCAGGGCAAAGATTTAAACCAATTGAATCAAAAACAACTTAGACCTTTACGAAGCGATTTTCAGATCGTATTTCAAGACCCTTTGAGCAGTTTAAATCCACGTATGACAGTTGAACAGATCATTGGGGAGGGCTTAAAGCTTAGATCAATTTCCAAAGCACGGATCACCACTAAAATTGAAGAGGTACTCAGTAAAGTTGAATTATCAATAGACGCTAAGCATCAATATCCACATCAACTTTCGGGTGGACAAAGACAACGGGTGGCATTGGCAAGGGCTTTGGTGTTGCAACCCAAACTCATTATATTGGATGAACCTACCTCTGCACTGGATCGCAGTACACAGCGTGCCATGATTCAATTGTTACGCCGATTACAGCAGCAAGACCAGATCAGTTACATCTTTATCAGTCATGACTTACAAGTCATTCAAGCACTTTGCCAAAAAGTAATGGTGATGCATCAGGCCAAAGTCCTTGAGTATCAACAAACCACGCAATTATTTGCCCAGCCTCAAACTGAATATACACGACAGTTAATCGCAGCCAGCCAGTACTGAGCATCTTGTAATTAAACTGACATATGATATTGTCAATTTATCGGAAGATAGCTTAACATCAACAATAATCAGATTAAATTAGAGTAAATGCTCTAATTATAGCAGAGGATGACCATGAGTCAGATTGCAGACAGTATCCAGATTCGTAATACCACATTTAAAAACCGCATTATCAAAGGTGCCATGAGTGAAGCGCTTGCCAATCATGATGGGCAACCGAATGATTTGCATATCGGCTTATATGAGGCTTGGGCAAAAGGTGGTTTAGGTTGTGCTATTACAGGCAATGTCATGGTCAACATCGCAGCCAAGAATGAGCCAGGTGTGGTTGCAGTGGAAACTGAACGTGATCTGGCGAAATTACAACAGTGGGCGGCAGTGGGTAAAAAATATGGAATGGTACAATTGATTCAATTGTCACATCCAGGTCGTCAATGTCCAAAAGGTTTGAATAAGGAAACTGTTGCACCTTCGGCTGTGCCATTTAGCCCAATGTTAGCCACCATGTTTGGCACACCGCGTGAACTAAAACATGAAGAAATCTTGGATATTATCCAGCGTTTTGCCACAGCAGCAGCGATTTGTGAAAAAGCAGGTTTTGAGGGCGTGCAATTACATGGGGCACATGGTTATTTGATCAGTCAATTTTTATCGCCACTGACCAATAAACGTACTGATCAATGGGGCGGTTCAATTGAGAATCGCAGCCGTTTCTTGCTGGAAATTTATAAGGCGGTACGTGCTGCTACTTCTGAGAACTTTATTATTTCAGTCAAACTCAACTCTGCTGATTTCCAGCGTGGCGGGATTACTGAGGAAGATGTCATTACTGTATTCAAGGCAATTGATACTGCGGGTATTGATATTATTGAAATCTCAGGCGGAACCTACGAAGCCCCTGCAATGGCAGGTGCAAAAGCTGAATCACGTAAAGCCAGCACCATTGCACGTGAGGCTTATTTTCTGGAGTTTGCCGAAAAGATTCGCCAGCATGTATCGTGTAAGTTGATGGTAACAGGTGGTTTTCGTACTGTTGCAGGTATGAATGCTGCACTTGAAAGTGGTGCATGTGACTTTATCGGTATTGCCCGTCCATTGGCAGTTGAAACCGATTTAACTGATCGTTTAATTGCAGGCAATGATGTGCGTTATGCCGTAAACCAGATTAAAACAGGTATTCCAATGGTTGATAAAATGGCCATTATGGAAATTATCTGGTACGCAGCGCAATTTAAGGCGATTGGTCAGGGTAAAAAACCGAATCCGAAATTATCTCCTTTACTGGTGTTCCTGAATTATGCCAAAGGCAATATTAAGGCAGTGATCAAAGGACAGGTGAATTCACGTAAATCAGCATAAGCTGGTTTACCACGCTGTTGTCCAATAAGTTTGGAAAGTAGAAGCAGACCATTGTCCTTTAATGAGAGCAGTTTTAAAGGCGGGTCTGTTTTCTATTTGTTGGAGATAACGTTGGATATGCTCAAATTGCTTTAGATTTTGAGAGCAAGCCAATAACGGAAACCACATTAATATATCGACAAGCGTTAATTGATCTCCAGCAAACCAGACATGATCTTTTAAATGCTCATCAACCATACACATTTGTCGCTGTAATGAAGCGTTTAAATAGCCTTGATCAAAGCCATATTTTAAAAATTTAGAAATGAAACGAACAGGAAAAGGAGTCCTTTGCACAATCTGTTTAAAGATTTGCTTGAGCAACAGATCGGGTATTAAAGTTGCTTCACAGTAATTTTTCCAATAATAAAAATGTTGTAATTGTTGTCCGCTTAATTCTGACTGCCCCAATTTAGGATTGAAATATGATAAATATTCAATAATTGCAGCTGTTTCTGCTAGAACGTAACTTTGTCCTTGATCTATGATTTCAATCGCAGGAAATTTTGATAAGGGATGTGGTGAGTTTTTATTTTTATCAGTATCGCAATGCTGATTGATTATTAATTCATAAGCAAGATTCAGTTCTTCCAAAAACCAGATGATACGTTGTGAGCGTGAATTTTCCAAATGAAATAAACGTATCTGCATATCTTGTTTAACTAATAAGTTTTAGTATTCACATTATAAGATGAGGATAGAAAATAAGCTAAGAATAACAATGAGTTCTTTTTTAAATTTTAAAGTAAATGATGAAAAATAAAAAAGCCACTGTCTCATTGATGCAGTGGCTTTTTAATATTTGGCGTCCCTACGGGGATTCGAACCCCGGTTACCGCCGTGAAAGGGCGATGTCCTAGGCCTCTAGACGATAGGGACTTCTTGAGGTGGGTGTATATTAGGGTTCTGTCACCAAAGTGTCAAGAAGATGGGGTGACAGTTTGTTCAAAATATAACAAAACAGTTCAGCCGTCTTTTGGGTATCGTATAGGGCGGAATGTGCTTCCTTACCATCAAACTCAATCCCCGCCTGAATACACGCTCGCGCCAAGACAGTTTGACCAAACATGACCGCACTGAGTGTTACGGTATCAAACACAGAGAAGCTATGAAAAGGATTCTGGTTCTTTGTTCCAGTACGGGTAATTGCCGCCTGCAAGAAACCTAAATCAAAATGGGCATTGTGTCCGACCAAAACAGCATGGGTACAATGCTGTGCCTTGCGAACCTCGTTCAATGATTTGAAAATACGTTTCAATGCACCACGTTCGTCTTCTGCCATTGCCACACGCATTGGGTTAAATGGATCAATCCCAATAAAATCTAAAGAACGGCGGTCAAGGTTCGCTCCCTCAAAAGGATTGATATGGGCATGAAATGATGGTCCAGGAACAAATTGCCCCTGTTCATCATAGACAATTGGAATACATGCAATTTCCAGAAGTGCATCGGTTTGTGCATTGAAACCTGCTGTTTCCACATCAACAACAACAGGTAGGAATCCACGAAAACGCTGGGCAATCACAGGGGCTTTACTTTCTGCTTGTGTCACACTTTTCTCCATTGCAGTGTTTTTCCTGCATGAAGTGGAATAATTTTCTGACCATCAAGATAGTCAAATGATTCAGCTACGGTATTTTCTTCCTTGACCAGCGTGATGGTAGAGGTATTGCGTGGCAAACCATAGAAGTCAGCACCGAATATGCTGGCAAAACCCTCTAGGCGCTCTAATTTACCCACTTGGTCAAATGCCTGAGCATACAATTCAATTGCATTCGGTGCACTATAGCAACCTGCACAACCACAGGCATTTTCCTTGGCATTTTGCGCATGAGGTGCACTGTCTGTCCCTAGGAAGAATTTTGGATTACCGCTGGTTGCAACTTCCAGTAATGTGGTTTGATGAGTTTGACGCTTTAAAATTGGCAGGCAGTAAAAATGTGGCTTGACCCCGCCAACCAACATATCATTACGGTTAAACAATAAATGTTGTGGAGTGATGGTTGCGGCAACATTGCGATCCTGCTCAAGCACAAAATTGGCTGCATCGCTGGTGGTAATGTGTTCCAATACCACCTTTAATTTTGGAAACTGTTTGAGTAGTGGTGAGAGGATTTCATCAAGGAAACGTTTTTCACGGTCAAAAATATCAACATGGTTGTGCGTCACTTCACCATGTAATAATAAAGGCACCTGATGTTCTTCAAGCTGTTCAATTACCGCATACACCTTACGGATATCGCTGACACCATTGTCCGAATTTGTGGTGGCACCAGCAGGATAAAGCTTGATGGCATTCACAAATTCAGAGTCTTTAATTTTACGAACTTCGTCTGGAGGGGTATGATCAGTAAAATACAGCACCATACGTGGATCGAAATGGAGTCCCTCTGGCACATGGGCAAGAATACGCTCGCGGTATGCTAAAGCTTCTTCTACAGTTTTGACTGGTGGAACAAGGTTCGGCATACAAATCGCGCGTGCAAATTGTTTTGCCAAATCAGGTACAGTGCGTTTTAGGGCTAAACCATCACGCAAGTGTGCGTGCCAATCATCTGGTTGTAAAAGTGTAAGAGTATTCAAGGCGTACTTCAAACTTAAAAATAATACAAATAATAATGCATATAGTGTGAAAATGGTAACTACAATTACGGATAAGTGGTTAACCAAAGCACATGACAAAATGCGATTTTGTGTTATTTTTATGCGGCATAAGAATAGTGCATTATAAAAAGAGTATTGAGGATGGATAACCAGTATGATCTTGATAAATTACGGAGGTCAAAAGAAGATCTAGAGCAGCTTGTTGCCCAGCATTTTAAATCAAATAACCAGCAGACCCTACTCCCTAAAAAGTTGGAAGATGAGTTTTGGGCATTCAATATTGACCGAACACGTGTCAATGCCATTCAGTTTTTTGGTCAGGGTGTGATTACCTATACCATTTTCGTACTGTTGATCTTGCCATCCAATTATTTTGTTCTTCGTGAAAGTCCACATTTTGTCCTCGATTTTATCTACAGCATTTTAAGTTTAATTGTTGTGGGGGCCGCACTGTTTTTATTCTGGGCCTTTTCCCGCTTTAGAAACCTAAGAACTTTCTTTTATCCAGCCGCCTGCACGATTGTTTTTTTTACCATTGTACTGACTTCATTGTTGATGATCGGCGTCTCCAATGTGGTGTTGCAGAACCAGGCAATGGTGCTGGTTGCTTTCTTATACATGCTGGGCTTTATACTAAGTGGTATCAAACCTTTGCATATGTTGTGGATCGGTTCTTTCGCGGCAATTGTTACCCTGTTTTTTCTTTATTTTTTAAATATTCCGTATGACCTTTTGATGATTGGTCGGACCTTTATTGGAAGCCTGCTCCTCGGTTTTTCTATCAGTGTAATGCTGACTTCTAAAGAGCGACGGATTTTTATAAAATCAAAAATATCTGAGATTGATGAGAAAATCTTACGCTTACAAGCCTCCGAACTGCTCCATCTAAGTCAGCATGATGAACTGACCAATGTGTCGAATCGTCGTACTTTTGAGGAAATGTTTACCCATTACTATAACCTGGCATGTAAGGAAAGCACGTCGTTATCTGTACTGTTTATCGATATTGATTATTTCAAAAACTACAACGATTTTTATGGTCATCAGATGGGTGATCAGGTGATTTCTGAAATCGCGAAAACGATCAAAAGTTCGATTCGCCATATGGATTTTATTGCACGTTATGGGGGAGAGGAGTTTGTGGTGCTGTTACCTGAGACTTCTGCCCAAGGTGCCTATGCGGTTGCAACCAATATTTACCGTGCCATTGACCGATTAATGATTGTACATGAGAAATCACTGGTCTCTAACTATGTCACCATTAGTTTGGGTATTACGGTTTTTAATGGTAATCCTAAAATTAGTCAGGATTTTCTGATTCAGACCGCGGACAAGGCATTATATCGGGCCAAGCAGTTAGGTCGTAATCAAATCTATTATCAACCATTGCCTATTGTTGAATAAAACTTGGCGATTAAAAAAACCGAATATTAGTGAATAATATTCGGTTTTAATTTACTTGGAATAACCCTGAAATTATTCAAGGAATTTTACGGTTACACCTGAACGGACTTTATTCCCCAAGTCATTGGCATCCCAGTTGGTTAAACGGATACAACCATGTGAGGCGGTCTTGGAAATTAATGATGGGTTTGGCGTACCATGAATACCAAATGATTTTTTACTTAAACCAATCCAGATATTGCCCACAGGTGCGTTGGGACCAGGCGGCAAGGTCAGTGGCTTAAGGTTTTTCCCCTGAACAAAGTTTGACGGTGAGTAGCTGTAGTATGGGTTTTTCGCAACACCTACCACTTTATAGGTACCTGTTGGAGAAGGAGTGTCAGAACTACCAATTGTCGCAGGAAATGATGCAATCATCTGGTTACGGCTATTAAACAGATAAAGCTGTTTTGCGCCTTTATGTGCCACAATTAAATGGATGTCTTCAGGCAAGTCGTTACGCACATTGGCAACAACGATTTTTTCACCTGGTTTTTTGAATGTTGCGGTTGGGTTGAGCTGTCTCAGGAATTTTTCATCCATGTGAAACTTTTCACCGAGCATTTCTGTCACACGTGTGTAGTAAAGGCCTTTCATTTTGGCTTGCAGCGCATAATCTGATGGAATTGAGTCTGCATAAGGGCCCTTAAAATCAGCATCGGTTGTGGTGTATTCAACATAGGCTGGTTTGGTTTGCTGGGAAACCAGTGCATCCCATGTTTCCTTGGTGAGTTCACCTGTTGGGGTGATGCCATTCATTTGCTGGAATGACGCAATCGCTTTCAGCGTGTTTTTACCATTGGCGCCATCAATCGCACCTGGTGAGGCATGTGCATTGTTCAACATGACATGGGCACGTGCATAGGCAGGGTATTGGCCTTTTGGCATATTTTCAGACCACTCGGCATTATTAAGTGAGTCTAGATTCCAGCCTGTAGGCACTGATTTAGATGTTGCTGCTGAATCTGGAGCCTTTTCCAGATTCTGGGAAACGGTTGAGGCGGCATTATTGGGTTGTGGTTCAGAAGCCGCCGCCTGTGTGTCTGCCTGTGGTTCTGAGGCTGCCTGCGCGACCGCACTTGAAGATGACGCAACATCAATTGCTAAAGGATCAATTGGATCTTCAACTGAGGTTGAAATTTTTTTGGGATTTAAAGGTTGCTCAGTTGTTGGTGCAGCTAAAGCAACATTGATAAGAATAGAACTTAAACTCACAGCGAGTAATGAGCGAACAAACATGCAATTTAACCTTAAGAATTATTCATATTGAGATATAAGATATTACAAGTATTACAGAAAATAATTACGCTTGCAGTAGCAGTTTTGTGTCAAAGCGAAATTTTTATTTTAAAGGTGTAATGTTTGTATGGAATTGAAATTATAAATTCCAGGCTAACTTTGTTATGATGCGTTCCACATGAAAGAATTTAGAGATTGGTAATGACAACGTTGAAAAATGATCGTTTTTTACGAGCTTTATTACGTGAACCTGTAGACACTACACCTGTATGGATGATGCGTCAGGCAGGACGTTATTTACCAGAATACCGAGAAACCCGTGCGCAAGCGGGGGATTTCTTATCTCTATGTAAAAATACAGAATTTGCCTGTGAAGTCACTTTGCAACCTTTACGCCGTTACGAACTGGATGCCGCAATTCTATTTTCTGATATTTTAACCGTCCCTGATGCATTGGGGTTGGGATTGTATTTTGAGGCGGGGGAAGGGCCAAAGTTTCATAAAACAGTACGCACTGAACAAGATGTCGCGAATCTACCGAAACTAAATGCCAAGTCTGACCTAGCCTATGTCATGAATGCCGTTTCAGCCATTCGATCTGCTTTAGGCGGGCAAGTGCCTTTAATCGGTTTTTCTGGAAGCCCATGGACTTTAGCGACCTATATGGTGGAAGGCGGTTCCAGCAAGGAGTTCCGCTTTACCAAGAATATGATGTATGCACAGCCAGAAGTTCTACATGCCTTGCTTGATCATTTAGCAGATTCAGTGATTGATTATCTCAATGCACAGATTGATGCGGGTGCACAGGCCATCCAGATTTTTGATAGCTGGGGCGGGGCGCTGGCACATCGGGAATATGTTGAATTTTCATTGAACTATATGACCAAAATCATTGCTGGGCTTCAGCGTGAAAAAGATGGTCGCCGTATTCCGATTATTGTCTTTACCAAAGGTGGTGGTCAATGGTTGGAAGCAATGCTAACAACAGGTGCAGATGCATTTGGACTGGACTGGACAACGCCACTTTATACTGCAAGAGATGTGGTTGCTGGACGAGCTGCTTTGCAGGGGAATCTTGATCCAGCTACGCTTTATGGTTCGACGGCATCCATTGAAAAAGCGGTTAAAGCCATGCTGGATGATGCCTACAGCAATGGTGAAAAAACAGGTTATGTCGCTAATTTAGGGCATGGTATTACCCAATGGGTCGATCCAGCCCAACCGAAGATTTTTGTGGATACCGTACATGAATATAGCGCGAAATATCTAGGCTGATATTTAAAAGGCATTTCAGGACTAAACACGCTAGGATCAGTTTTGTGCAGTTGATTGTATTACTACTCAATTTTATCAGTAGGGCAGCTTCGGCTGCCTTATTTGGATTGCTGCTTTTAATTGCTTTTGCAATGACTGCACCGATGGGAAGTCAGGAATATTACGGTTTTTACCGTTATGACTATTTGTTGTTTTATGCGCTGATTATCCAGATTTGTCTACTGTATTTAAAACTTGAATCCTGGGATGAAGCCAAGGTCATTGCTTTATTCCATATTATGGCGATGGGGATGGAGATTTTTCTGACTCATCCTGCGATTGCATCATGGCAATATCCTCAGCCTGCAATATTCAAGTTGCTGACGGTGCCACTATTTGCGGGTTTTATGTATTCGGCTGTAGGCAGCTTTTTTGCAAGGTCACTCCGCCTGTATCAGGTGTCTTTTGAAAATCTCCCCCAGTTTGGCAATATGTTGTGTCTGGCAGTTTTATCTTATTTAAATTTCATGACCAAATTCTTTATTCCTGATATTCGTATGGGATTATTTATCTGGAGTGGGGTGATTTTCTGGAAAACAAAATTATATTTTCAACTCGCCCAACATCGTTTCAAGGTTCCTATGCTGCCGATTTTGCTGATACTCGCATTCCTGATCTGGATTGCTGAAAATATTAGTACTTTCTATAAAATCTGGCTTTATCCAAGTCAGGTTGATGCATGGCATATGGTCGGCTGGGGGAAACTGGGTTCCTGGTATTTACTGTTATTGTTAAGCTTGGTTCTGGTCTTAAAAATACTGGGTGAGCGTGATCAAAATGGGACTTGGCACTTGCATTAGGCAAGAATGCTTCATCTGTTCCCAGCGATTTTTGATTGATTCATCTTTGTTATGAATATTTCAGATTTATTTCAAATTTTATTTGCTAAAACAAACTAAGCCCGCTATTTTAATTTAAGTGTAAGTGAAACTACACCACACAATAGTGATAACAAATATCAAAAATAATGGACTGGAGATCATTCCTATGTTGAAAAAAATTGCATTGGCAGCTTTATTGGCAGCTGGATCAAGTGTAGCAATGGCTGATAATGATGTTGGTTGCGGTGCTGGTACACAAATTTGGGCGGGACAAAAAGGTGTTGCACCTAAAATTCTTGCTGCAACAACCAATGGTATTTTTACCAACCAATTGCTTGGGATTACATTTGGTACTTTAGGATGCCGTCAGGGTGGTACAGTCACTGCTCAGGTCGTTACCTTTACCAATGAAAATGCTGAATCTTTAGCGCGTGATATGGCAGTTGGGCAGGGCGAAAGCTTAAATGTACTTGCTGAACTCATGCAAATTAAACCAACAGACAAGGCGCGTTTCTTTGCTGTTTCAAAAGCCAACTTTGCTGAAATCTACTCAAGCAAAAACAAAAATACACTTCAGGTTTTGGACTCTTTACAAAGCGTAATGGCGAAAGATTCAGTTCTTAAAGCTTACGTTTAATGTGTTGAACCAAGAAAACCCTGTCCTGATGGCAGGGTTTTCTTATACTCAATTTTAATGATTCCTAAAATATTTGTTGCTGAATGAAATTAGTTACCTGCGCGATGACTGCCTTGATGTGTAATTTTACATATGCTGCAATTGAACCCCATATCCAGAATTACCTCAACCATGCTGAACAGCAACAACTTGATCAACAGGTCACTTGGCAGCGGTTGATGTATGCAGATCAGGCAAAAAAAAGCGAGGTGGTATATAAAGGTTATTTCTACGCTGAAGATGGCCAAACAAATTTAAAGCATGAATTACAGGCTGATATTCAAGCCCTATTTATTTCCGCACCTGATAACCAGTCGATTCGCTGTAAATTTCCAGCACGGAGTCGTTGGTTGATACAGCAACTTAGGGTTGATCCACAGCAACTTCCAGTAGCTCATTGTCCTGAATTTGACCAATGGATGAATCAAATCAAACCGTATAAAGCAACCTTGATTTATGCAACAGATTTTATGGGCAATCCAAGTTCAATGTTTGGGCATACCTTGTTGCGTTTAGACCCAAAAGATCAGAAACAACTAAATCTGGTGTCCTATGCGGTGAACTATGCCGCCACAGTAAGTGGTGAAGATAACTGGTCTTATGCATGGAAAGGATTAACAGGGCAATATCCAGGTGAATATTCCCTGATGCCATATTATCGCAAGGTGAAAGAATATGGTGATTTTGAAAGCCGTGACTTGTGGGAGTATGAGCTAAACCTAACACCTGATGAAACACGTTTTCTGGTCGAGCATATTTGGGAAATGCAGCATGTCAGTTTTCCCTATTATTTTGCCAGTGATAACTGTGCCTATCGTTTGCTGGGATTGATTGATCTGGTTCGCCCAAGCCTAAACTTAAAAAAACAGTTTAATTATGCAGCGATTCCAATTGAAACCTTAAAGGCTGTCGATCAGCAAAACCTTGTTAAGGATGTGGTTTATCGCCCAGCACTGGAAACCCAACTTCTTTCCCAAGCCAAGCAACATGGTACAGCTTTGGCAAAAGTTGCCCACAAGATTGCTTTTCTGCCAGCAGAGCAAGTTTCAGCAGCTTTAAATCCGTATAGTGTTCAGGATCAGGCAAAAATTCTGGAAATGGCGTATGATGATTTATATTTGCAGTATATTAGTCGTAAAGTTGATGCTGACTTTGCCCAGCCGCAGTTACGGCAACTTCTGGCTGAACGGAGTCAGATTGATGTAGATAAACAACGTCATGAACCTGTACGACCAAGAATGCAACCTGTTGAGGGGCATCATGCCCGTAATGTTTCTGTCAATGCGGGGGAGGTGCAGGGAAAAAGTTTTGTGGAAATAGGTCATCGTCAGGCCTATCACGACTTGATTGACCCACAGGGCGGCTACCGCTTGGGAACACAACTGCTATTTCTGGATGGCGGACTTCAATATCGTGATGACAAACTCAAGCTTGAACATTTAGACCTATTGTCTGTTAATTCTTATAATCCGATTCAACCGTTTAAATCACCATTGACATGGGGCTTTAATTTTGGCTGGAAACAGGAAGCAATCGATAATGGGCAATTTAATGAAGATCAGCAGCATGGAGTGGTTAACCTGAATATGCAGACGGGATATAGTCTGGCAGATTATGATCGTCAACATCTCTGTTATGCCCAATTACAGGGACATCTACAAGGTGGGCGTTCTCTGGATAAGGGGTGGCGTGCTGGACTGGGGCCAACTGTAGGCTGTATAAATCAATGGTCAGACCACGTGAATAGTGTGATGCAAATTGAGTTACCGTATTGGCAGGATCAAAACCAATGGAATTTAAGAGTGGGCACACAGCTTCAATATAGCTTTAATTCAAACAACGCCCTGCGATTAAATTGGGATTTTGAACAGCAAGACCATAAGAATTGGACGAAATTTGGACTAGGTTATGCCTGGTTTTTCTAAGACTTGAAAAGCATTTGATCAAGGTATTCGGAATTGATCAAACCTCCACAATCACATAATACTTTTTAACTGCTTCAAGTACTTCAAATGTGCCAATAAATGCAGGTGGAATAATACCTGCCTTTCCAGCAGCCACTTCAATAAACGTATGGGTTTGTGCATCATGGATACGTACAGTACCCTCAATCACCTGAAAAAATTCCTGTTTATTGTCAGCAAATACAATATTCCATGCCCCGACCTCACATTGCCAAATTCCACAGCTCATGTGTGGATGTTCATATAGGCTATAAGTCAGGCGTTCTGGGTTGCCTTTCACCAAGCGATCAGGACGAGGGTAGTCAATAGTCGCGTCGCCCTGAGAAAGTTGTCCCTGACCAGCAAGATAAATGGATGACATGGTAAATACTCAGATCAATAACTTTCAGGAACCGCACTTAAAAACTCACGGCGAGCTTCCTTGTCGGTCTTAAAATCACCAATAAACGAAACAGTACGGGTGGTGGACTCCTGTTTGCCTACACCTCGCATCATCATGCACATATGCGCTGAATCAATCATCACAGCAACACCACGTGCCTGAGTCACTTCAGCAACAGCTTCTGCGATTTGCTGGGTCAAGTTTTCCTGAATTTGCAAACGACGGGCAAACATTTCAGTAATGCGGGCAAACTTGGATAAACCGAGAACCTGACCTTCAGGTAAATAGGCAATGTGCACACGGCCATAGAAAGGCAGCAGATGGTGTTCACAAAGTGAATAAAACTCGATATTTTTGACCAATACCATTTCATGGTTATTGGATGGGAAAACCGCACTATTGGTCACTTCCTCAAGCGTTTTGCTATAGCCAGAAGTTAAAAAAGAAAAAGCTTTAGCCGCACGCATGGGCGTATCTTTTAGGCCTGGGCGATTTAAATCCTCACCAACGGCAGTTAAGATATTTGCGTACGATTGCTGCATAGACATAACAATGTTCACTTAGGTGGATTGAACAAAACGGCAATTGTATCAGAAAACGATTAAAAAATTGAGTTTTGATGCAATTGCCGATTACTGATTGTACTTTGGATTTTTTTCAGCACGTTTAAGCAGCACCAAAACTGCACCTGTACCGCCCTGATTTTCAGGTGCGCTGACAAAAGCCAATACATCACGATGTTGTCTGAGCCAACCATTGACATAGGTTTTTAAAATCGCTTCTGGGCCTTTGCCATGCACGATTTTAATGACATTTTGATTTGCATCTTTTGCGATCTGGATAATTTGTAGAACTGCGGCTCGTGCCTGCTCAACGGTACAGCCATGCAAATCCACTGCCTCAAACCAGCGTATTTTGCCTGCTTTTAAATCCTCAAAAACTTTATGCTGCAAGGTTGCAATCCGATAGCTTAAAGCAGCTTGGCTTGCAACAGGATTCAGGATGGCCTGGGTATCTGAAATCTCAGTATGTTCCTGTTCGGCAGAACCCTCAGCCGCGGCCCGTTTTGCCAATGTCTGGGCATCCACCTTTTTGCTGCGGGTGGTTTTGGTATTGGCAATATTATCATTGGCGATAGGTTTTACACCGACCAGTGCTTTTTTAAAAAGCTCGGTATCTTCCAACTCTTCAACAGCAACCTGAGTTTTTTTTGACTCAGCCTGTTTGGCAACCGCGCTGGATTGAGGGTTGGAAATTTGCTTTTTAAAGGCCTTTAGCAGGTTAAACTGATCTTTAGAAAGCGATGAATCATGTTTACTCATAATTTCAGAAAAATATGCAAGATATGAGATAGATCGAAAATTATAGACTGAATCTATGATGATTTGAACTGAATTGCATCCTACAGTATTGATATATTTTGACGAGATAATAAATATAAAGCACCTATTTTCAGGAGAATGCAATTTAGATTTTATGAACATTTTAGGTTGAATCTGGATTATTTTGAGCGTCCTGAATACTGGATTAAAACACTATTTCTCCAAAAATAATTTAATGTTATGATATCTATCATTGATATGTATTTTAGTAGGAGAATAATAATGGAAATTGCTAAAATTTTTCAGACAGGTCGAAGTCAAGCTGTTCGATTACCCAAGGCCTTTCGTTTTAATAGTCATGAAGTTGCGATCAAAAGTTTTGGTCGTGGGGTCTTATTGCTGCCGATCGAAAATCCCTGGGATATCATGCTGGAAGCCATTGATGAATTTGAAGATGGATTCCAACTGGAGCGCGCGGATCAGGGGGAGCAATCCCGTGAGGATTTCAAGTGATTTATCTCTTGGACACAAATATTTGTATCTATGTGATCAATCATAAACCGCAACAGGTGTTTGAACGTTTTAGGCAATACCCGCTTGGACAGCTCGCGGTTTCCAGTATTACAGCATCTGAGCTGGCTTTTGGAGTGGAAAAATCTTGTTCAGAGAGAAATAAACAGGCACTGAAAAAGTTTTTATCGCCTTTAGAAATTTTACCTTACGATGAGCAGGCGATTTGGCATTACGCTCAATTACGCCATGATCTTCAATCAAAAGGTCAGACCATAGGGAGTCTGGATATGCTGATTGCAGCACATGCACTGGCCTTAGATATGGTATTGGTCACCAATAATACCAAAGAGTTTGAACGTATAGAGAGATTAAAACTGGAAAACTGGGTTTAAGGTTTTGCATGTTAAAAGCCCAATCTGGATTGGGCTTGTGTATGATCAAAAATATGACTTAAATTTGTTCTGGTTTCCCAAACAATTCTGTAAACGCCTGATCAGGACGAGGCTGTTTCATAAAACTTTCGCCAACAAGGAAAGTATGGATCTGATTGGCCTGCATCATTTCAACATCAGCAGGGGTGGCAATACCACTTTCAGTGACCAATAGACGAGATGCTGGTAATAAGGCTTTTAACAGCAATGAAGTATTTAAATCCACATCAAAGGTTTTTAAATTACGGTTGTTTACACCGAGAATACATTGCTCAGATAACTTTAAAGCACGTTCCAGTTCATGTTCATCATGCACCTCAACTAATACATCCAGTTGATGTTCAAATGCTGTTTTAGACATTTCTTCTAGCTGTTGATCAGACAAACATGCCACAATCAATAAAATACAGTCTGCATGTAAGGCTCGTGCCTCTACCACATTATAAGGATCAATCAGGAAGTCCTTACGTAAAGCAGGTAGGGTACAATTATTGCGTGCAATTGCAATATTTTCATCCGCACCCTGAAAGAAATCCACATCTGTCAATACAGATAAACACGCTGCGCCTGCCTGTTCATACTGTTGTGCAATTGCAGCAGGATTAAAATCCGCACGAATCACACCTTTGGAGGGTGATGCTTTCTTAATTTCAGCAATCACAGCGGGGCGCTTATGTTGTAATGCATTGGCAAAACCGCGCACTGGTGTTGCAGCCTTTGCCCATTCTTCAACATCATGCAAGCTACGTTGTTTTAAACGTGCTGCCAGTTCCTCATGTTTGCGGTCAACAATTTTACCTAAAATGGTATTTTGAATATCGATCATGAGAAATCCTTAGTCTGCCTGATATTGTTTTAATGTTTTGGTAAATTCACCCAAGATACTCATTTTTTCTAGAGCCTGTCCGCCATAGAGAATATCCTGAGCCAGCTCGACGGCCTGTTTATAGGTCTTGGTAATACCAGCCACGTAAATTCCTGCACCCGCATTCAGTGCAATCATATTGGCTGCTTTTTCACCGATTTCAGATTTATCACGACTTAAAGCATCCTTAATTAACTTTAAGCTTTCTTCTGAACTATCTACCACCAAACCTGTCAGCGTTTGTGATGGAATCCCAACTTCATCAGGTGTCAGTGTCCATTCAGTAATTTCACCATCTTTGAGTTCAGCGACTGTGGTGGGTGCAGCCAGACTGATTTCATCCAGACCGTCTCTGGAATGCACGACCATGACGTGTACCGCACCCAGCTGTTTTAAAACCTCAGCAATTGGAAGACACAGTTCATCGGAAAACACACCTATCACAAAACGATTGACACCAGCAGGATTGGTTAAAGGACCCAATAAATTAAAGATACTGCGAATACCCAGTTCACGACGCGGGGCAACGGCATAGCGCATGGCCTTGTGATGATTCGGTGCAAACAGGAAACCGACGCCCATTTCACGGATACAACGTTCAGTCTGTTGCATATCCAGATCAAGCTGAATCCCCATTTGCTCAAGTACATCCGATGAACCCGATTTGCTGGACACACCTCGATTGCCATGCTTTGCGATGGTCGCACCCGCAGCAGCAATCACGAAACTTGAGGCAGTGGAGACATTAAACAGGTTTTGGCCATCACCGCCTGTTCCCACAATATCGACCAAATGGGGAATATCGCTGACATCGATCTTGATGGCAAACTCACGCATAATCCGTGCCGCAGCCGTGATTTCATCAATACTTTCGCCTTTCATGCGCAAACCCATCATCAATGCGCCAATCTGGGCGTCGGTGGCTTCACCCTGCATAATGCTACGCATGACATCTTCCATTTGCGGCTGGGTCAAATGAATGTTTTTGGTAATATGATTCAATGCTTGTTGAATGTTCATTTATGCATAAATCTCTAAAAAATTCTTAAAAATCTGGTGTCCATGCTGGCTCAGGATGGACTCTGGATGAAACTGAACCCCCTCAACAGCAAGCGTTTTATGCTTTACACCCATAATTTCTTCAATCGTGCCATCTGGCTGATTGGTCCAGCAGGTCACTTCAAGACAATCTGGCAATGTTTCCTGTTCAATCACCAATGAATGGTAACGTGTCGCAGCAAAAGGCGAGGGTAAATTGCTAAAAATACCCTTATTGCTATGGTGCATATCTGATAAACGACCATGCATCACGGTTTTGGCACGGATAATATTGCCGCCAAAAGCCTGACCAATCGCCTGATGCCCTAGACAAACGCCCAGCAACGGAATTTTTCCTGCAAAATGATTGATGGCTGGAATGGAAATTCCTGCTTCGGTCGGGGAACATGGGCCAGGGCCAATCACTAGATATTTAGGCTGCCATCGTTCGATATCCTCTAATGTGACTTGATCATTACGAACAACTTTTACTTCCTGATTCAACTCGCCAAAGTACTGAACGATGTTGTAGGTAAAAGAATCGTAGTTGTCGATCATCAGAAGCATGACTTTAACCTTTTGAAAAATGTACACTTTATTGTGTTGTGATCTTAAATAAATCTATCAGCTGGTCTTATTTTTTAATCGCTATAACGAATAAAAATATTCACTCATGATAGAGGAAAATAATCATAGCAAAAAATAAATGGGCAATGCTGAATATTTCGAGTAATGATGATTTGGATGAGGATAAAAATGTGTAAATAAAAGACAGAAAAATGCAGAATAAATTTTTTTAATTTAAGGGCTTAGTAAAAAATGGCACACCTGAATTGAAAGTCGAATTGAATTGATTGGAATCAAACTGAAAAGAATGATATAAAAAGCCAATTTAGGCCAACCAAAGATGGCGTAATTGGCACTACATTGGTTCTTTGTTATATGTTTTGCACTGTTTTGGTTCGTTGTGTCTGTTTTGGAGACGAACCAATGTAGAAATGTATGAATATGGTGCATTTGTGAAAGCAAACATTATAGTAGACATGGGACATGGAGCCTAAAGCATTTTTTCTGCAAAGAATTTCAATGTTTTAGGTATCCTTTAAAATTGTTGGTATGGTAATTGCTAATTATACATCAACAACTAACACGCACTTAACAGGTGCACAAAATTTCATTGGAGCAAATGAGCATGGCGAACAAGGTCCTTCAACTCATCAAAGAAAGTGGCGCAAAATGGGTCGATTTTCGCTTTACTGATACTAAGGGTAAAGAGCAGCACGTCACTTACCCAGCCGACACCATTGATGAAGATACCTTTGAAGATGGTAAAATGTTTGATGGTTCTTCAATCGCTGGCTGGAAAGGCATTGAAGCATCTGACATGATCCTGCGTCCAGATGCTGAAACAGGTTTCCTTGACCCGTTCTTTGCTGAGCCAACAGTTGTTGTAACTTGTGACGTTATTGAGCCTTCAACTGGTCAAGGTTACGAGCGTGACCCACGTTCGATTGCTCGTCGTGCTGAAGAATATTTAAAATCTACTGGTATCGGTGATACTGCATTCTTTGGTCCAGAACCAGAATTCTTCGTTTTTGACGAAGTGAAGTGGGATATCGACATGTCTGGCGCTCGCCACACATTGATCGCTGAAGAAGCTGCATGGTCGACTGGTAAAGATTATGAAGCTGGTAACTCTGGTCACCGTCCACGTGTGAAAGGCGGTTACTTCCCAGTTCCTCCAGTTGATTCTCATCAAGACATGCGTGCTGAAATGTGTGCACGTATCGAAGACATCATGGGGCCAGGTCGTGTAGAAGTACATCACCACGAAGTTGCTTCTTGCCAATTAGAAATTGGTGTGAGCTTCAACACCATGGTTCGTAAAGCGGACGAAGTTCAGCAGTTCAAATATGCAGTTTGGAACGTTGCGCATCAATATGGTAAAACTGCTACATTCATGCCTAAGCCAATGGTAGGTGATAACGGTTCTGGTATGCACGTTCATATGTCTATCTCTAAAGATGGCAAGAACCTGTTTGCTGGTGATGAATATGCTGGTTTGTCTGAAATGGCATTATTCTTCATTGGTGGTATCATCAAGCACGCTCGTGCATTGAATGCAATTACCAACCCAGGTACAAACTCTTATAAGCGTTTAGTTCCACACTATGAAGCTCCGATTATGCTTGCTTACTCAGCACGTAACCGTTCTGCTTCTATCCGTATTCCTTACGTTTCTAGCCCTAAAGGCAAGCGTATCGAAGCACGTTTCCCAGATCCATTAATGAACCCATACTTAGGTTTTGCGGCATTGTTGATGGCTGGTCTTGATGGTATCCAGAACAAGATCCATCCAGGTGAAGCTGCTGACAAGAACTTGTATGATCTTCCTCCTGAAGAAGAAGCAAAAATCCCAACAGTTGCTCATAACTTAGAAATGGCAATTGCTGCACTTGAAGCGGATCACGAGTTCTTGTTGAAAGGTGGTGTATTCACTAAAGAAATGCTTGATGCATATATCGAACTTAAAACTGAAGATGTACGTCGTCTTAATACGACTACTCACCCAGTTGAATTTGATATGTACTACAGCCTGTAATATATCTAGTTTAAAAAAGCTCGCTTCGGCGAGCTTTTTTTATGTTTTTGATTCAATTGAAAGTCATACGCTTTTTCCAAAGAAATTCATGTAAACTAGTTGCGATGTTTTTAGTGAGCCAAGCATGCGAAATTTACGACCAAACAGAATAAAGGGCAAAGAGATCCCAGCTGAATTAAAAAAATGGTTGTATGCGTCAGGTTCATTAACACAGCAACTCACCGATTTGGGTGGTGGTGAGTTTCATGTAGAACGAATAAAAGAACATTATCAACGTCTAACTTTTACGGACAGCCAGTGGATGCGGATGCCTTATCAGCATATCGCATGGGTAAGAGAAACCAATCTTTATGGTAGTGAGTCCGAAGCTTGGGTAAAAGCCAAAAGTATTTTTCCGATTCTAAGTTTGCAAAAAAAAGCGCGTATATTTAAGCATATCAGGAACAAACCGATTGGGTGGTTCTTATTTCAGCGTACAGACCCTAAGTGTGAGCGACGTGTGATCTATCTTGCAGAGGGTTGGACTAGGCAAAGTTGCTATACATGGCACGGTTGTAAATTTATTGTGCAAGAAACATTCTTACCTGCTTTTGAACAGTTTATTCGACAGCATTGACTCTAAGGATTCTTCATGGAAACAGTGCAACATATTTCTTGGCGGCAGCGTTTAGAAGCCTATTACTATTTATGTCGTTTTGATAACCCGATTGGTACAGAACTGGTTTTGTGGCCGACAATGTGGGCATTATGGATTGCTTCAAAGGGTATTCCTGATTTAAAAGTACTTGTAATCATGATTTTAGGCTGTTTTTTTATGCGAGCAGCTGGTTGTGCCATCAATGACTTTGCTGACCGAAAAGTTGATGCACATGTGGAGCGCACCAAAACCCGTCCTTTGGCTACAGGAATCATCCGTCCCCGTGAAGCTGTTTTTGTGTTTCTGGGATTGGTTGGGGCGAGTGCTTTTCTGTTGCTTTTCTTACCCATAGAAACCTTTTACTGGTCTTTTGGGGCATTGTTTTTAGCCTTTATTTACCCTTTTATGAAGCGCTATACCCATTTACCTCAGGTATTTCTGGGTGCTGCATTCTCATGGTCAATTCCCATGGCCTATACCGCAGTGGGGCAAACACCTGATTTAACCTGCTGGTTGTTATATTTTGGCAATTTGGCGTGGACAGTAGCCTATGATACTCAATATGCGATTACTGATCGTGAATATGACTTGAAAATTGGGGTGAAATCGACTGCCATCCTGTTTGGCCGTTACGATATCCAGATTATTGCTTTGTTACAGGCAATCAGTCTTGGATTGATTGGGACAGCATTCTATCTGGAAAATATTCTGATTCCTTTTGGGCTGATTGCATTGCTTGTGGTTGCGGCAGATTTTATTTATCAGGCGTTCAAAACAAAAGATCGGAACCCTCAAATCTGTTTTTGGGCATTCCGTCACAATCGTTGGGTTGGAATGATTATTTTTATCGGAATTTTTTTAGAATTCATAAGCTGAAATAATGAATTAATAGAAAAGTGTCCTATGCAGGGCACTTTTTTTATGTATTAATAGAATGGCATGTAGCGTCATGTATAAAAAAGACAAGGACTAAAAGGATATTTTATGAAACGGTCTAATATTACTTTAGCAATTTCTACGTTAACAGCTTCATTATTTTTAACTGCATGTAATAATGGTGGTGGTAGTGGCAGCGATAATAATTCACAACCCTCTACACCATCCTCTTATGTTTCAGAAACAGCTTATGTGAATGAAGCAGACACTTTGAAAGAAGTACCTCAAGCTGATTCAGTTAAAGTCATTAAATATAAAATGCCAAATGTCTTGGGTAAGACTGTGGAAACCTCAGCACTTGTCTATTTCCCAACGATTGCTCCACCTAAAGATGGTTATCGGGTGATTGTGTGGACGCATGGCACATTGGGCGGAGCTGACAAATGTGCACCAAGCAATGCAGGATTGGGTGATCGATTCAATGACTATATTGCCAAGGATCTATTGGGTCAGGGTTATGTAATTGTGGCGCCTGACTATGAGGGCTTGGGAGGAGAGGGTGAACATCCTTACCTGAACCTGCCGAGCGAGGCTAAATCTGCAATCTATGCAGTAAAAGCAGCCAAAGAGCATTATGGCACCAAACTGAATGGCGCGTGGATGTCTGTAGGCCAGTCACAAGGCGGACAGGCTTCATTGGGTGTTGCTGAATATGCCAATGCAGATGCAAGCTATAAAGGTGCGGTTGCTGGTGCACCAGCATCAAGCTTAGGCGAAATTATCCTGAATGTTGCACCTGCTGCAATTAATGGCTTGTCACAGCCTGTTGCGATTGAAACCTATGCGACATTATTGTCTTATGCCGCATTAGCTGGGGTTGGAATTACAGCTTATGAGCCAACATTCAATTACCAGAATATGTTTGGCAGTGCCAAAGCCAAGACCATTGCCGATTTGGCAAAAACTGAATGTCTGGATGAAATTCAGGATGAATACAGCAAAGATATTCAGGCCTTTATAGCAGCGAATCCAGACAAGAAAGTTATGGACTATCCAGGAATTAATCGGGAAGAATTCGAAACAGATGAGGTTGTGAAGAAGTTCCTCAGCGACTATAGCCAGCCAACAACGAAAAAACTGAACAAACCAATTCTGATCGTTCAAGGAGTCTATGACACCAATGTACCTTATACTGTGACTTATGATCTGTACGATAAAATGTCAAAAGCAGGTACAAATGTCAGTATGATTCCAGTGCCAATTGCACCAAGTGCAAGTGCTCCTGTGGTGAATGGTTCTCATACAGGTGCAATTCTTTATGCAACACAAACTGGTCAGTTAAGGGATTTTGTTAAACTTTATATGCCAGCTCAATAAGCCAATAAACTATAGAAAAAGAGTCTCTTTATAGAGGCTCTTTTTTGTTATATTGTTACACTCCTTGAAGCCTGCAATTTAAGTTGGAATAATCCATGAGTCAAAAAACTGTTGAAAAAAAGCCGATACCTTGGTTGTTGATGGGGTTGGGTTTGGCAATTCCAATTTTTATTGTAGGTATGGCATTTCTTGCTGCAAAGAGTGATGCGGAAACCAAGAAAAAATATGACCAGCAACATGCTGAAATTGCCAAGAAATTCGAAGAGCAGAAAAAGGCTGAGCAAGCTGCAAAAACAGAGCAGTAGCTTTACCGCATTTTTAAATCAGCGAATATCCATCTGTAACTGTTTAATGGATGGAATTTGCGTATAGCGTTGTACCCGATAACCTGCTTCTTTTAGCATACGGTCACGTTTCTGATCTTTAAGTTCCTTTCCAATATGGCTTGGATCATCAAGCTCAACCACTGCAATAACCCGCATTTCCTGATCTAAAATAACAAAGTCCGTGACCTTGCGATTGAATTTACTACGGATATTGTAATGCTCACTTGTGATCAGTGCACTAAAGGCAACCTGGGCCAATATATGGTAATGGGGAAATGCCTGTTTTAATCGCAGGAACATTTGTGATTCAAATGTGGTAATGACAGGGCGGGGAAAGAATTTTTGTTTGGGAAAGAAAGAGCGCAGGCAACTGATTAAAAGTAAAACTGTGCTGATACAGCCAATCAGTACAAAAATGAATTGATTCGATGCAAACATATTCTGATTAAATTACCCGCAAGAAAAAACCCACTCAAAAAGAGTGGGTTTTTAGAATCTTGGCTCTCCCACCTGGGCTCGAACCAGGGACCTGCGGATTAACAGTCCGTCGCTCTACCGACTGAGCTATGGGAGAATCTGAGTGCCATTATAGGCGGCTTTTGAAATCGGTCAAGTTAAAAATGTCATGTTTCTTTCATTTTGATGTCGTATGCTTTTTATTTGCACAATTAAGGTGAAATGGTATAAATAACTTGAACTTTAATCAGGTAATTGCTAGAGTCAAGACAGAAAGAACGTTTGGATATTGATCTAAACAGTGTGGATTTAACCCAACTTGCCAGCACTAAAATGGCTAAATCGGAGGTCAAAATGACTACTCTTAGTATTCAATCTATTTTCTCAAATCTTTTCTTTTATCAACAAAATTATCTCCAGATTATTCAGAATCCTGAACAGTATTACACAGCAGTTGAAAATGCATTTGTTAACACTTTTCCTTTTAGGCAACAGCCGTTGTTTTTAGGAGATTTGTTGCAGCTATGGTTTGGACATAAATGGAAAATTCAGAACCCAAACAATTTGCTTGTTCAAAAAAATACATTGAACGTAAATGAAAGCTCTCCTCTATATGTATTTCAACTGGGTGGAGAGTTATTCTTGGGTGCAAACACCGCATTGGCCTGGTCTGTTGCAGAGAAGAAAATCGTGTCCATACAGGTAAAAAGTATTTGGCAATATGCAGTATTCAGCCATTTATGCCATCGGCCAAAAGTGTTTAAACAGAATCAGGCAATTGCTTAATTGCCTGTTTTCATACAATTACCTAACACGATCTAATCCTCTAATATGACCAAGATTAAATGATGTTTGTTCAGTATTTTATGATTTTATAAGATGATGAACTTGCTAAATACACAGTTTGTTCTATTCTATCTAAAAATTCATTTATAACTATTTTGAACAAAAGGTAAATCTATAATGAAAGGGCAATGTGTTTGTGGTGAGACCACCTTTGAAGTTGAATTAAAGAATCATGATGTACATGCATGCCATTGCTCAATCTGTCGTAGGCAGACCAGTGGGGTGATTATGACCATTGATGTGGAGCAGGGCAGTTTAAAATTTTTAAAGCAGGAACATCTTGCAGTCTATAACTCATCAGCTTGGGGAGAACGTGGTTTCTGCAACGCCTGTGGCACAACTTTGTTTTGGCGTACCAAAGATCAAGGTTATTGCAATATCAACGCGTTTTCATTGAATGAGCCGCCAAAGGATTTGCATTTTGATATGGAAATCTATATCGACTCCAAACCTGAATTCTATGCGTTCCAGAACTCAACCAAGAAATTGACTGAAGCAGATGTGGTTGCCTTATTTAATGGTGAATCTTCAAGCCCGAACTAAGATTTGGTTATTAAAAGCAGGATAGACATAAAAAAAGAAGCTTCATTAAGAAGCTTCTTTTTAATTTACAGTATGATTATTTTGCTGCTTTTTCAGCTTCAATTGATGCGATCGCCGCATCTACACCATCAATTGAGTCAGCTGCTTTCTTGATACGTGCTAAGGCATCAACTAATACTTCATCAGCAGTTGCATAAGAAATACGCATAAAACCACCTAAACCAAATGCGTCGCCAGGAACAACCGCAACGCCAGTTTCTTCAAGTAACCACTCGGAGAATTCTGTGCAAGATTTCATGCCTTTTGCACGAATCAATGGACGGATGTTAGCGTAGGCATAGAATGCACCATCAGCAGGGAGGCAAGAGATACCGTTGATTTCATTTAAGCCATTTACCACCAAGTCATGACGGCGTTTAAACGCTTCAATCATTGGTTGAAGAACGTCTTGTGGACCATTCAATGCCGCTTCTGCCGCAACCTGTGAAATTGAGGTTGGGTTAGACGTAGACTGAGACTGGATGTTCTTCATTGCACCAATCAATTTTGCAGGACCAGCCGCATAGCCAATACGCCAGCCTGTCATTGCATATGCTTTTGACACACCATTAAGCACGATGGTACGGTCATATAAATCTGGAGCAATTGTGGCGATGTTGTAGAACTCATCTTCCCAACGGATTGGTTCATACATGTCGTCAGAAGCAATCAATACTTGTGGGTGGCGACGAAGCACATCAGCCAAAGCTTCTAGTTCAGCCTTGGTGTAGATCATGCCTGTTGGGTTTGATGGACTGTTGAGTACCAACAAACGTGTATTTGGTGTGATGGCAGCTTCTAATTGTTCAGGTGTGATTTTGAAGCGTTGTTCTTCACCACATTTCACAATTACTGGTGTACCCTCAGCAATGATCACCATATCAGGATAGCTTACCCAGAATGGCGCAGGAATGATGACTTCATCACCTTTGTTTAACAAGGCCAGTGCTAGGTTAAAGAAGCTTTGCTTACCGCCACAAGACACCAAAATCTGGTTTGCTTGATAATCTAAATTATTGTCACGTTTTAATTTGGCAATAATTGCTTTTTTTAAGCTTGGAGTACCGTCTACCGCTGTATATTTTGTAAAGCCTTTGTTAATCGCTTCAATTGCAGCATCTTTGATGTGTTGAGGGGTATCAAAGTCTGGTTCGCCTGCACCTAAACCAATCACGTTTTTACCAGCAGCTTTAAGCTCGGCGGCCTTGTTTGTTACTGCAAGTGTAGGGGACGGTTTGATAGCATTGACACGATCAGAGAGACGTACGTCCACGGCATTATTCCTTCTTATGGGATTGAAAAATAAAAAGCAGGTTATCTTAGCTTAAATCAAGGTTATTGTGGTCAAAACTTGCCTTAATCGAATAAAAAGTTACCAAAATATAAGTTGTATGAATGCTTTGGTTTTTTACATATTTTATTTTTATAAAACTGACAAAAATCCATTACAATAGCGACTAGAAATTTAGATTTCGAGAGAATTTCAATGAGTACGCAACAACCAAAAGCCAAAAAAGCTTTGGTGAAATTACCATTCCCGATGCCATCCGCTCAAGATGATTTTGAGGACGTGGCGCATAATCAGGTTCGCCCAAAGCCTGAGCAGTATGCAGACCGAACCTGGATGCCACCACGTGGAACTCGTCGTTCGATGGGGAAACGTTAGAAAAAAGCCAATCAGTGAATGATTGGCTTTTTTATTTTAATGGCGGTTTCGGTTGAGTGGATGTTGTATTTCTAACTCGCCACGCCAAAGTTTAATAAAATCATATTCATCAATATCATAGAGTTCCATTAAGGCAATAATCACGCTGACAAAAATCATTGCACCTTCGGAATTACTTTGGAAATTGAAAATCTTTCCATTCAGTTTGCCTAAAATATCAGTGATTTCATGTTCACGGCCACGCCCATAGCGATCACGTGGATAAAGCTCTTCATTTAAAACAACAAGGGCAATTGCTTTTTCCGCAGCCGATAAGTGGGTTTTATCTAAAGCCTCTTCAAAGGATTCATAGCCGTGATTGAAGTAAAAAATCACTTCGTCATTAATAAAGGCATGTACTGTTTGAGCAGTTAAATTGGGAAATTGGGCAACCGCATCTTCTTCAATATATGGACGAAATGATTCAGGAAAAATCACATTGGAATGAATCCCCTTAAATAAAGGGGCAATTTCAGAGACTTTATAACCTGCAATACCACAACCGAGTGCTGTTAAAAAGTATTTCATCTTTGGATGGTTTTTGGCATAGATTTTAAAATCATCTACATAATGCTCAATTTGTGACAGTGGCATTTGTTGTAAATGTTCGTTTAACGTTGGAATCGCAAAAGTCTGTCCAGCCCAGCCACGTCCCACACCTTTGACTGCTGCAAAATGTTGGGCTGCAACCCGTGCAGCACCACTGTCGTGTATGCCAGCTAAGTTACTGCCAAATACAAAAACAGTATCTTCGGGCAGTTCGGTGACAATGCTTTCATCATGGTATTGGTAAGACATATTGTTATCATTGAAATAGAGTATACATTCATGTTGCAGTTGATTAGGCTGATGGTCAAGTAAAATATATGAAATTCAATAACACAAAAGATTTTAAGAAATTGTTCATCAGATACTTTAAATTGAATGTATCTCACCCCATAAATAAAGATTAAATTTAGTGTAGGAATGAGCCTGTGAGCGAAAACCAACCTTTTGAGTTAGTCACCAACTACCAGCCAGCAGGTGATCAACCTCAGGCGATTGAGAAGCTTGTAAGTGGGATTGAACAGGGTTTTCGTAATCAGTTGCTGCTTGGGGTAACGGGTTCAGGTAAAACCTACACCATGGCCAATGTGATTGCCCAAACCCAGCGACCCACCATTGTGATGGCGCATAACAAAACGCTTGCAGCACAGCTTTATGGTGAGTTTAAGGCTTTCTTCCCAAACAATGCGGTGGAGTATTTCGTTAGTTACTACGATTACTATCAGCCAGAAGCCTACGTACCCTCATCAGATACGTTTATTGAAAAAGATTCCGCCATCAATGACCATATTGACCAGATGCGGCTCTCTGCAACCCGTGCTTTGCTGGAACGCCGTGATGCCATCATTGTGGCTTCGGTTTCTGCCATTTATGGTTTGGGTGATCCAAACGCCTACATGCAGATGCTGTTGCATATTGTGCAGGGTGATCGGGTCAGCCGTGATGACATCATTCGCCGTCTGGTGGAAATGCAATATACCCGTAACGAATTGGAGTTTCTACGTGGTACATATCGTATCCGTGGTGAAATCATTGATATTTTCCCTGCTGAATCAGATCAGGATGCGATTCGGGTGGAATTGTTCGATGATGAGGTGGACTCAATCCGCTGGTTTGATCCATTGACTGGAAAACTGGTGCGTAAAGTGCCGCGTGTGACCATTTATCCAAAGAGCCACTATGTTACGCCGAAAGACCATTTAACCCGTGCCATTGATACCATCAAGGATGAGTTAAAAGACCAGCTTAAGTTCTTCAAGGATCATGACAAGTTACTGGAAGCGCAACGTATTGAGCAGCGTACCCGTTATGATCTGGAGATGATGCAGCAGTTGGGCTATACCAATGGGATTGAAAACTACTCACGTCATTTGTCAGGTCGTACAGCAGGTGAAGCACCACCCACCTTGTTTGATTATATCCCTGAAGATGCGTTGCTGATCATTGATGAATCGCATGTCACTGTTCCTCAGATTGGTGCGATGTATAAGGGAGACCGTTCCCGTAAAGAAAATCTGGTGAATTATGGTTTCCGTTTGCCAAGTGCCTTGGATAACCGTCCAATGCGCTTTGAGGAATGGGAACGGATTGTGCCGACCACAGTTTTTGTCAGTGCAACGCCAGCACGTTATGAACTGGAGAAATCAGAACAGATTGTTGAGCAGGTGGTACGTCCAACAGGGTTGATTGATCCTGAGATCGAGGTTCGTCCTGTGTTGACACAGGTGGATGATGTCTTGTCTGAAATCAACATTCGTAAACAGGTGAATGAGCGTGTGCTGGTTACCACATTAACTAAACGTATGGCAGAGGACTTAACTTCATATTTGAAAGAATATGGTATCAAGGTGGCATATCTACATTCAGATATTGATACCGTTGAACGGGTTAAGATTATCCATGAATTGCGGACAGGTGTGCATGACGTACTGGTCGGCATTAACCTGTTGCGTGAAGGTCTGGATATGCCAGAAGTGTCGTTGGTGGCAATTCTGGATGCGGACAAAGAAGGCTTTCTACGTTCTGAGCGTTCCTTGATCCAAACCATTGGACGTGCTGCCCGTAATGTGAAAGGTAAAGCAATTTTATATGCGGACCGCATCACTGACTCCATGCGTAAGGCAATGGATGAAACAGAACGCCGTCGTAATAAACAGATCGAGTTTAATGAATTACATGGAATTACCCCACGTAGTGCTGTTCGTCAGGTGATCAAGGAAATTGATACAGGTGAAGTGTTAAGTGATGATCAGGTTGATGAAAAAATTGTTGATCAACACAAGGCAATCAGTGCTGATGAACAGCATCTTTTATCTGATCCAAAATTGTTTGCGAAGCACATTGGCAAACTGGAAAAGGAAATGTTAAAGGCATCCAAGGAGCTACAGTTTGAGCAGGCTGCAAGACTCCGTGATGAGATCGTTCGTTTAAAGGCACACATGCTGCAATCTTGATTTTTAAGAGAAATCCTCAAAGGCGATACATATCGCAACAGAATTTGTTTATAAATTGGGCTATGTTACAGAACGAATGACCATTTATAACAAATTTCTGTTTTGAGGATTTCTGATGCCATTTATTAAAAGTTTCCCAAAGGCAAGTTGGCGTTTAGCAAAAATAGCAGTGGGCGGTGCAGTTTTAACGGGGTTGGCTGTAGGAACAATTGCCTATGCCCAGGCAAAACCTTTACCCACTGTTGAAAAAGTAGAACTCGATAAGTATTTGGGTGTTTGGTATGAGGTGGCCCGAAAGCCAATGTTTTTTGAGCGTAAATGCGCATTTAACGTCACGGCAACCTATACGCTGAATGAAAATGGCAACATCGTGGTTGACAATAAATGCGCTGATCAGGATGGTAATTTACAACAGTCCCTAGGTGAAGCCTTTGTGGTGAATGCGCCATTTAACAGTAAATTAAAAGTCAGTTTTTTACCTGAGGGTGTGCGCTGGATTCCTGTCGGTCGTGGAGATTACTGGATTTTAAAACTGGATGAGGATTATCAGACGGTATTGGTGGGTGAACCACGCCGTAAGTATTTATGGGTGCTTTCCCGTATTCCGAATCCGAAAAAAGAAATTATCCATGAATATTTAAATTATGCGAAATCATTGGGCTATGATATTCATGATGTGATTTACCCTGAACATCGCTAAATTAAGATATACTGATTCCGTTTAAACCATGCTTGCATGGTTTTTTTATTTTTATATAGTGGATAAATCACGTATTTTTGCAGATTTTTCCAGTCGTAGAGGTTCAAAATGCTTAAAGGAATTGCTTATTCAGTTTTGGCCTCGGTAACGTTTGGTGTCTTGTATTTTTATACGCAGTTATTGGGTGCATTTGACAGTGAGCAGACCTTTGGCTGGCGAATAATCTCCACTTTGCCATTTCTGACTTTATTTATGTGGCTAAGTGGCGACTTAAGTCATATTCAGGCAATTTTTAAAAGAATTATCGCAAAGCCAGCTTTACTTCTGGTGTTAATGACCACCTCAATACTCACTTCTGCACAGTTATGGCTGTTTTTATGGGGACCGATGCATGGCCGTGGTTTACAGGTTTCACTCGGCTATTTCCTTTTGCCATTGGTGTTGGTACTTGCAGGGCGTTTTTTATATGGTGAGAAACTGTCTCGGTTTCAGTTTGTCGCTGTATTGTTGGCGGTCTTTGGGGTAGGGCATGAGATATGGCGTTTAGGACATATTGCCTGGGAAACAGCTCTGGTTGCGATTGGTTATACCGCTTATTTCGTGATTCGTAGAAAAATAAAAACAGATAATTTGGGCGGTTTTTGGTGGGATTTATTATTAATACTCCCTATTGCGATTTTCTTTACCCAAACAGGTAATACACCTTATTTAAAATTTCTGGAGCAGCCAAGTCTGGTTCTGGTTGTCATGGGCTTGGGTGTTTTAAGTGCGATAGGCTTGGGAAGTTATATCTTGGCCAGCCGCTATTTACCACTCATTATTTTTGGTCTGTTGGGCTATTTGGAACCTGTGCTTTTGGCGCTGGTATCATTGATGATGGGTGAGGAAATTGGTAGTGAAGAATGGCTGACCTATATTCCAATCTGGTTGGCAGTCTTGGTTCTGGTGCTTGAGGGTGCGGTGCATGTCTATCAGCAAAGACAGCGAAAAGAGCAATTGCAACTGAACTTAAAGCATTATCCAAAACGCCTGAATGTGGATGAAAAAGAATAAAACTGTGGTTTTATCTGCCTTATAAACCAAAATGATCAGGAAAATTGTTATGAGGCTGGACTAAATCATCGCTATTATGATGATTGAAAAAGAATTTTACCTAAAATCACAAAAATAATTATAGGTATTTTATGAATTTATAGTCAATTAGGACAAAATCTTAGCTCAAATAGCAGCTTTTGATTCAATATTGATGATAATTCTATTACAATTATGGCGTTTTAAAATTCACGCCCAGTATATATAAATTAGAGGACGTCACTGTGAGCAAAGACACTATCGTTGCCCTACACGCAGAACACCAAGGTCGTTGGAAAAACCGTGAAGAAATCGCGGAACGTATGATTACTTTAATTGGTCAATTATACCGTGAGAAAAATATTGTTGTTTCTGTTTACGGCCGTTCTTTAATTAACCGTTCAGTGATTCAGATTTTAAAAACACACCGCCGTACACGTATGGTTGATGTTGAGCTTTCAGTTGTCAACACGTTCCCAATTCTTGAAGCATTGATGAAAATTGAAAACATCGGTTCTGCTGAAGTTGATATCGGTAAACTTGCTGTTGAATACAAAAACCAGGGTGGTGATGTAGACGCTTTTGTTGCAAATGCTGTTGCACCAATTCAGGGTAATGCGACTTCTGAACAGCCTAAAGATGTTGTTCTTTACGGTTTTGGCCGTATTGGTCGTATTCTGGCGCGTTTAATCATCAGCCAATCAGGCTTGGGGCGTGGTTTAAGCCTTAAAGCAATCGTTGTGCGTAAATCATCTGATGGTGACTTGGCGAAACGTGCTTCTTTGTTACGTCGTGACTCTATTCACGGTACTTTTGACGGTACGATCTCTGTTGATGAAGAAAATGAAGCAATCATCGCAAATGGTAACTTCATTAAAGTCATTTATGCTTCAAGCCCAAGCGAAGTGGATTACACCGCTTATGGTATTGAAAATGCGCTTCTTATCGACAACACGGGTAAATGGCGTGATGCAGAAGGTCTGAACCAACACTTGAAATGTCCAGGTATTGCACGTGTAGTTTTGACTGCACCAAGTAAAGGTGAGATGAAGAACGTTGTATATGGCGTAAACAACACTGATATCCTGGATGAAGACAAAATCATCTCTGCTGCAAGCTGTACAACCAACGCAATTACACCTGTACTAAAAGTGTTGGATGACAAATACAAAGTATTAAATGGTCATGTTGAAACAGTTCACTCGTTCACAAACGACCAGAACCTGATTGATAACTACCACAAGGCTGACCGTCGTGGTCGTGCTGCAACATTGAACATGGTAATCACTGAAACTGGTGCTGCAAAAGCGGTTGCCAAGGCATTACCAGGCCTTAAAGGCAAGTTGACGGGTAACTCAGTACGTGTTCCTACACCAAACGTTTCACTTGCAATCTTGAACTTAAACCTAGAGAAAGAAGTTGATCGTGAAGAAGTGAACGAATACATTCGTCAAATCTCAATCAACTCTAGCCTACAAGGTCAAATCGGTTATACCAACTCAACTGAGGTTGTATCAAGCGATTTTATCGGTTCGCGTACTGCTGGTGTGTTTGATGCACAGGCAACAATCACTTCTGGTACACGTTTAACTGCCTATGTTTGGTACGATAACGAAGTGGGTTATAGCTGTCAGGTATTGCGTATTGCTGAACAAATGTGCGGCGTAAGCTATGCGAAAATTCCTGCTCAAACAAATGCATAATTTGTTTTAGCTTTAAAAATGGAAGCCATCGGGCTTCCATTTTTCTATGGATGCTCTAAAGTATAATCAATCATTCAAACCTAGAATAAATACAAAGATGTATATCATTCCACAGTTTTATCGTACCCATAACTTATGGGGAATTTTTTTATCAGTTTTGTATTTATCTCTTTTGTTTGGTATATCTTTCAATATATTTATTTCCAGCATACAGGAGATTTTTATTGGATCACAAGAAATAATAGTATGACTCGTTTAGTTAAAAGTGAGTATTTTATCTTTTTATTTGCATTGGATAGTCTTGTATTTATGATGCTATTTTTATGCAAAGCTCAATATTTTGTGAAAATAGGAAGATGGTTAGGAATTATGACATTTCCTATATTCCTGTATTATTTATGGCATATAGGTGGAATGCCGCTATATTTACTTAACATTATAATTGTGAGTTTTTGTATGGCTCGTGATTGAAATTTTTATGAAATTATCTTTCTACTTCTAATAGATTTAAATAATAGAAGATCTGAGCACATTGAAATCCTGATTGTACAGAACCTATGCTGATAAAAACATTAAAATAAAAGAAAATAGAGACAAAGGAAGATGATTGGTTAGGAATACTTCATTGTTGCAGTTCAGACGTTTATTCACGGTATTTGCCTTAATTGTGGTGGCCAACTTGTGTGGCGTATATATTGCGATGTGGGTGTTTAAGCATTTTAATATTTATATTCCATTGAAGAATCAGGATGTTGCGATTGATTTACAAGAGCCTCTACAGGTAAGGGTAAAAGTTCAGGATGCCTTAAATGTTGATGTGAATGGGCGTGTGGATGCACAAATCCCCATCAATGAGCAACTCAATGTTCCCTTAACCCAGACACTGACTCCACGTGTTTATTTTGATAATTTAGTCCCGATTAGCACCACCATTCCTGTTAAGGAAACCATTAAGGTCAACCAGAGTCTGCCGATTGATACCAAGGTTCAGGTGAAGATTTTGGGTAAGGATGTCACTTTGCCCTTAAAAGGTTCGATTCCATTACAGCTTGATGTACCGATTGATATCCAGGTTCCTCTACAGCAAAAGGTACATTTAAAGTTTGATGCGCCTGTTCGTACCGTCCTGAAAGAAAATCTAAATATTCCATTAAAAGCCCAACTCAATGCCAATATTCCCATTCAGGGAAAGTTGAATGTACCGATTACCTCTGAACTAAACGCTTCTGTTGATGTAAAAAATACCTTACCAGTCAAAATTGCTCAGGGTGAGTTGAAGATTCCTCTGTCAACGATGTATTTAAATCGTGTAAAAACTGAACCTGTAGATGAACCAGCAACTCCACAAGACTTGAAAATAGGTGAGTAATGGACATCACCAAATCATTTAAAAGTTTGCTAATCAGTTTTGTGATCTTAACCACGCTGGTCACGATCTTATTCTGGTTTTATCTCAATATTCAGGCATCGTTGATTGTTTCTGCACAGCAGGCGGATATTCGTTTGCCACAATCACTTGTGACCAAAATTCAGGTGGGTGACCATTTGCAGGTCAAGTCAGAGGGAAAACTCAATACAACCCTCGATATTAACCGTACTCTGCAACTGCCTTTAACAGGAAAATATCTGGCAGACCTGAGTTTTGAGGTTGAAACACCCATTACCGTGGATATCAATTATGAAACCTTGTTAAAAGTGGATGAGGTAATTCCGATTGAAACCAGCACTGACCTGATTTATCAAAATAAACTATTGCCCAAGTTTCCCCTAAAACTCAATGTTCCAGTCAAGCTGGATCTTCCATTTCAGTTGAAGCGAAGATATACCGTTCCTGTAAAAATCGTATTTGATGGCCCCGTTTATTTTGCTTTTGATGAGTCGGTCAACCTGCCTGTAAAGCATCAGTTTAAACCCAGTTTTTATATGAATGATGCCATCAATCTGAACAATATCTCCTCGTTTAATGCCACCATGTTCAACTCGGTTCAGCAAACCAAAGCCAATCTAGACATGCAAATGGATTTGCCATTAAAGAATGTGCATCCATAACGCCATGAAATATCGCTTTTTTAAAGCCAGAAACGTATTTGCTGATTTTTCTATTCGAGAAATTTATTAAAATGTGGCAAAATAGTCCGCTTTTAAGATTTTAGAGGATTGGCACATGCGCTTTGTTGATGAAGCAGTCATAACCGTAGAGGCTGGCGACGGTGGCAATGGCGTAGCCAGTTTTCGCCGTGAAAAATTTGTCCCATTTGGTGGTCCCGATGGCGGTGATGGGGGACGTGGTGGAAGTATCTATATCCAGGCCGATGATGATACTGGTACGCTGGTTGATTACCGTTATACCCGTCGATTCCGTGCGGAACGTGGTAAGAATGGTGCTGGTGCGAACTGTTCAGGTCGTGGTGGTGAGGACGTTATTCTAAAAGTACCTGTGGGTACAACCATCGTGGATACTGAATCTGGCGACATTATTGGCGACTTGGTCAAGGATGGTCAGCGTGTAAAAGTGGCACATGGCGGTGATGGCGGTTTAGGTAACACACACTTTAAATCATCGACCAACCGTTCACCACGTAAATGCACACATGGTATCAAGGGCGAATATCGTGAAGTACGTTTAGAGTTAAAAGTGCTTGCAGATGTTGGCCTGCTGGGCATGCCAAATGCTGGTAAATCCACGTTTATCCGCGCAGTCAGTGCGGCCAAGCCAAAAGTGGCAGACTATCCATTTACCACCATGGTACCTAATCTGGGTGTGGTGGATGCGGATCGTCATCGTTCATTCGTGATGGCGGATATTCCAGGATTGATTGAAGGTGCGGCAGAGGGTGCAGGTCTAGGGATTCGCTTCCTTAAACACTTGGCGCGTACCCGTATACTGTTGCATATTGTGGATGTCCAGCCGATTGATGGTTCTGACCCTGCACACAATGCCAGAGCAATTCTAGGCGAGCTGAAAAAATTCTCTCCAACCTTGGCAAAACTTCCACTGGTTCTGGTGCTGAACAAGCTTGACCAGATTGCTGAAGAATCAAGGGATGAATGGTGCCAGCACATTTTGGATGAATTGCAGTGGACAGGTCCAGTATTCAAGACATCTGGCCTTATGTCAGAAGGCACCAAAGAAGTTGTGTATTACCTTATGGATCAAATTGAGCAACAGCGTGAACGTGAAGTTGAAGATCCTGAGTATGCAGCAGAAGTTAAAGCATTCCGTGAGCAGCTTGAGGCTGAAACACGTGAACAAACCATCGCGGCAAAAGAAGCTTATCGTGCCATGCGTAAGGCTCAGCGTGAAGCGGGTCTGGAAGACGATGAGGATGACTTTGATGACGATGAGGATGACTTTGATGACGATGAGGATGAAGGCGGCGTAGAAAGCATTTACGTACGCGACTAGTGAACCGAGGAAAAAATGATAGAAGTGGTCGATGGGCAACGTCAGCTCAATGCGTGTAAACGAATCGTTGTTAAAATCGGATCATCTTTACTCACTGCAAATGGGCAAGGTCTAGATTTAAATGCAATTTCGCACTGGGCGAAACAGATTGCAAATCTACACAGTGCTGGACATGAAATCATACTCGTGTCCTCAGGTGCAGTGGCAGAAGGGATGGTACGCATGAAACTTGCGAGTCGACCCACCGATCTACCCAGTTTGCAGGCCTGTGCCGCCATTGGTCAAATGGGCTTGATTCATACATGGTCAAGCGTACTGGATCAGCATGGTATTCAAACCGCACAGGTTCTACTCACGCATGATGATCTCGCTGATCGCCGCCGTTACCTCAATTCCTGTGATGCCTTGCAAAACCTGATTGACTGGCGCGTGATTCCTGTCATCAATGAAAATGACACGGTTTCAACTGATGAAATCCGTTTTGGTGACAATGATACCTTGGCTGCAATGGTGGCGGGACAGGTTCAGGCGGAACTATTGATTATCCTAACTGATCAGCAGGGCATGTTCGACTCTGACCCTCGCAGCAACCCAAATGCCAAACTGTTCTCTGCGGTTCGGGCACTGGATGACAGTCTGTTTGAAATGGCAGGCGGTGGCGGTGTACTTGGTCGTGGTGGTATGGTGACCAAGGTGCGTGCCGCACGTCTTGCTGCAAGATCAGGTTGTCCAACCCTGATTGCCAGTGGTGAAAGTGAAAATGTGCTTGCTCGCCTGATGGCTGGTGAAATGCTGGGAACATTGTTTACCACAGACAATGACCGTGTTACGGCGCATCAACAATGGTTGGCGGCGCATTTACAAACAGCAGGTCGTTTAGTGATTGATGATGGCGCGGTTGAAGCGATCAAACTTAAGCATCGTAGTTTGTTACCTGTTGGTGTTAAAGCGATTGAAGGTCATTTTGATCGTGGTGACGTGGTGGAGTGTGTTGATAAACATGGTGGTCGTATTGCAGTGGGACGTGTGAATTTCAGCTCCCGTTCAGCCGAAATGATCAAGGGTTTATCATCAGAAAAAGTCTATCAGGTTCTGGGCGAGGCTCGTTCTCTAGAAATGATTCACCGTGACCATATGGCGATTTACTAAATTACCATATAAAAAAAGCCTGATTAACTCAGGTTTTTTATATCTGCTTTAAATTTTGCCAAAGCATCACTTCTTTTTGCTTTAATTCAGGCAAGGGATTTTCTGTCCCCATCATATAGGCAAAATCGGCGAGTGAGAGCATATCTAGATCTTCCTCACTATTTCCGTAAGCATAGACAAACCCATAATCAGCCAGATTATATTTCTGTAAAATGCGGAGTTTCTTCTGTTCACAGCTACAGTCTTCGGAACTGTAATGACCTGTCAGCAGGCCATTCTTAATTTCTGTTGCTGTACAGATTAATTCGATATTCAGAAACTCACAGATTGGCACAAGATAAAGATCAACCGAAGCCGAAACCAGCACAATGTGATCACCCTGTTGTTGGTGCAGGCGAAGTTGTTGCAATAAGTTCTGATCTAAATTTTGAATAAGCTGGTGTGCATATTCCTGTGCCAAATTTTGTACGAAATCTGCTGCAATGCCCTTAAACATGCTCTGAAACAAGCGTGGTCGCATCGCATGGGCAGGGTATAGCTTTAAATAATAGGCCTGAATCCAAGGTAGGATTTTCAAGCCTTTTTTTACGATATGTCGTTTTGAAAGCGTATAAAAAATAAATCCAGTAAAACTGTCCTTGGGATAAAGTGTCCCATCAAAATCAAATAAGGCAAGATTTAAAGTTTTATGTGTTTCGCTCTTTGCATGCATGTTTCATATCGTCCATTTACACGGCTTGCGAACCAATTGGTGTTGTAGTCACGACTGAGTTTGGGACCTGAAATCACCACCTGCGGCATGACTGCATAAACTGGTTCTTTATGAGTTTTGTTCTGGTAAAGCTTTTGTACCGCTAAATAGGTTTGGGTATCCTCAAATTTTTTCTCTTTTTCTTTTTTTAAGTCAGTACGAATCTGGCGTGGTGTCACCAGAATGTTATTTTGTGCAAAAATTGCAATAAGCTCTTTCTCTGTCTGGCTTTGGGTTGCCCTGATATCACCATTCTTGGTATAGAGCAGTAAGTCGCCATCTAGACTGATTTCAGTTTTGGTCAGTGCATTCAGCATACTCTGAAAAGCCGCATTTCGACTGGAATACATGCCTGAGTTATAGTCTGCGAAACGATAGATGGCCTTGTCATAATCGGCAGGGTATTCCATTAAACGGTGAATACCATAATATAGACCGCCGTATTGGGTATAAAGATCATTGCGTAGTTCAGCGATATTGCCGCTTTGGCGTTTATGTTCTTTGGCATAGTTGATATGAACCTGCATGGAACCCAATGTGGTAATTGGATTCATCTTTTCACCAATATCCTGACCCACCAGTTTTGCAGCACCTGTTAATGCACTGACATGGTAATGTTTGGACATATAGTCAAAAATTTCACGATAGAGTAAATCCAGCTCGCGTTCGGTTTTGACCTTACGCATTTGGCTCATGTAATTGTTTTCTGGTGAGGGCTGGTTTTTCAGCACATCTTCAAAATACTCCGCCACTGTTCCACCAATGGTTTCACCCAGTTTGGCCTCAAACTTTTCCTTTAAACGGCTGTTAATTTCCTGTACCGCTTTTTCACCCAGTCCAGGCACGGCAGGGTCGGCAACAAAATTTGATTCCTGATCAACCACAGCGACCACACTACACACATTCTGCTTGGTTTTCGGAATACTGAGTTCCTGCATAATGTCGAAAATATCTTGTGCCCAGGACTGTCGGTCATTCACACGCGCTGGAATGACTTTCTTAATCTGCTCTGCTTCCATTTCAGGTTCTTTGCCATTCGACCACCATGCATTGTCACCGCAGGCACTGAGACTGATGCAGGCTGCAATGATGCTAAAGGTTTTAAATAAAGGACGAGCTGGGAACGATTTGTTCATAATCAGGACAACACCGCATAAAAAGATGAGTCAAATGGGCGAATGAAGTATACTATGTTGATCAGAATTTGTAAGAAAATATATGTATATTGGCTCATACCAGCTGTCAAATAATTTGATTGTTGCCCCTATGGCAGGTGTCACTGACAGGCCATTCCGTTCATTATGCAAGTACTTCGGGGCAGGGCATGCGGTCAGTGAAATGATGACGGCTGACAAAACCCTGCGTATGAGCAAAAAGAGTTTATATCGGGCCAATTTTGATGGTGAGCTTGCACCCATCTCCGCACAAATCGCAGGTTCTGACCCGTTTGAATTAGCCGAGGCAGCACGTTATCAGGTTGCCAATGGTGCTCAAATTGTTGATATCAATATGGGCTGCCCAGCCAAAAAAGTCTGTAACAAGCTTGCTGGTTCGGCTTTGCTACAAGATGAAGACCTCGTTGCTCGTATTTTAGATACCGTGGTTGCCGCAGTAGATGTTCCTGTTACCTTAAAAACTCGTCTGGGTTTTCTGAATGGTCAGGAAAATATCCTACGTGTGGCAAAACGAGCTGAACAGGCAGGCATTGCAGCCTTGGCCCTGCATGGCCGTACCCGTGAGGATATGTATTTAAATACAGCCCGTTATGAGTTGATTAAGCAAGTTAAGCAAATGATCAATATTCCCTTAGTTGCCAATGGTGACATTGATAGTCCTGAAAAAGCCAAATATGTGCTGGACTATACAGGTGCAGATGCGATTATGGTTGGACGGGCCGCACAGGGAAGACCGTGGATTTTTCGGGAAATTGCGCATTATCTAAAAACTGGCGAACATCTGGCTGCACCTGATATTGCCGAGGTAAAAACGGTTCTGCTTGGGCATCTTGCTGAACTCTATCAGTTCTATGGTGAGTATTCTGGTTGCCGTATTGCCCGTAAGCATATTGCCTGGTACACCAAGGGTTTACGTTCAAGTAATGAATTTCGCCAGAATATGTATAAGGTTGAGAATACCGCTGATCAGGCAAAAGTGGTGGAAGCCTATTTTGATCAGTTACTTGATCAAGGGCAGCGTATGAGTGATGTTCAGGTTGAGCAGGTAAATTTATTAGAGATCAAGTAGGGGCGAAGTGAATTCGCCCAAAGTATTGATTATTCCAAATGTGCAGTGATTTTTTGCAAGATTTGCAGAATCACATCAAACTCACTTTGCAGTGGTGTGCTCTTACGCGTCACTAAGGCAAGGATGCGGCTTGGAGCATCTTCAATTGATTTCACTTCAATATCTTCATTGAAATGAATCATGCTGTTCTTCAATGCAATTTCAGGCAATAAAGTAAAGCCTAGGTCTGAAGAGACCATTTCCACCAAGGTTGGTAGTGAACTTGCCTTTAAACGGTGGTCATTCTTGCGTTCACCCACAGGACAGGCACTGAGGGCATGGTCACGCAAACAATGACCTTCTTCCAGCAGCATAAGGCGGGACAAATCCAGATCATCTAGGGAATTTGCATTGGCCGCATTTTTATCTTTCTTGTTGTAGACAAGGAATAAATGCTCTTTGGCAATTTCGACAACCTTTAAGCTACGCGTATCAAAAGGCAGCGCAAGCACAATCATGTCCAGATTGCCATGTTCCAGTTTCTCTACAATCTTCTCGCTTTGAGCCTCATGCAAATGGAGTTGAATTTTTGGCAACTGCTGGTGCACTTCATCCAAAAGCTGGGTCAGGATAAAGGGTGCAATGGTTGGGATGATGCCAAGATGCAGGTCACCTGTTAAAGGTTCGCTCATTTCACGGCTTAAACGCATCAGGTCCTGCGCATCGGCCAATAATACACGGGCCCTTGCGACAACCTGCTCACCTAAAGGGGTTAAACGGACGTTTTGACGATCACGCTCAACTAAGACGCCACCTAATAAGCGCTCCAGTTCCATGATGCCACCCGACAGTGTTGACTGGGTAACAAATGAACGGCGTGCTGCTTCGGTAAAATGTAAAGTTTCTGACAACGTAACTAAATATGATAGCTGTCTTAATGAGGGTAATGCAGCCATAGTGTCCTAGTGTGATGATCTAAAATGATGAGCAAACAAACCGCTAAGTTGTGGAATGAAATGTGCTGGAATATCATGCCCCATTCCTTGAATTAATTCAAACTTAGCACCAGAAATCGCTTTTGCTACAGCTTTTCCGTGACTTGGGGGCAGCAAACGGTCTCTTGAACCATGAACCACCAAGGTCGGTTGGGTAATGTTCCTGTTTAATGGCAACAGGGAACCCGTACATAATATTGCTAAAAACTGTTGAAGTACACCCGCTGGGTAAAAACTACGACGATATAGCTTGCGAATGGTTTGAATTGCCTCAACCTGGTTCACATAACCTGGTGATCCAATGATGTGAAATACTTTTAGGCTGTGATTGACAATGGTTTCCTCGTCATGCGCTGGTGGTTTGCCCAGTAGGCTTAAAATCTGTTTTGGATAAGGTGGTGGTAGAAAAGGCTGGTTGTTACTGGTAAACAGCAAGCCCACTTTTTCAATTTTTTCTGGATATTTTGCCGCAACAATCTGTGAAATCATGCCACCCATGGATGCACCAAGAATATAGGTTTTCTCTATACCCAACTGGTCAATCAGCATGGCAACATCATCTGCCATGTCATACAGGGTATAGAGTGCTCCCTCATTGCCAAGACCGACCATAAAGCGGCTCATCAGCTTCATGGTGTTGAGGCGTTGGCGTTCCTTGTTGCGGACCTTGGAAGATAAGCCAATATCACGGTTGTCAAAACGGATAACTCTAAAGCCTTGATCAATCAGTGATTTACAAAAGAAGTCAGGCCAGAACAGCATTTGTGCACCCAAACCCATGATTAGTAGAATGGTTGGGTGTTCAGGATTGCCGCCCATCTCTACATGCAATTCAATGCCATTGCCCAAAGTGACTTTGGTTTCCTGCATAAAAGGTGCATAAGGCGACATGTTAAATTGTAGAGCACTGTTCATGGCATTCGTTCCGTGTTGAATTTTTTTTATAAATACAGGGTCAGAGTTTGCTGGACATTCATTTCACAACAAACTCTGGTATTTAAACCCTAAACCTGTGCAGGAATCAAGTCAGGAACGAGTTTGGTTAAGGTTAAGCGCTGTTTACCTGCGGTTGCCCCCAACAGCACAAAACCTCTTAAGGTGCCTTGACCATCTGCTGCTTTGGCAAGCATACCGTCATCAAACTCTTCAGTTTCCCAGTTCACCTCAACATCCAGTGGTGCAGGTAAAACAGTCAGCGGTGCAGCAGGTGTTTTTACCGCAACTGGCATTGCAGGATAATGGACATTGGTATTTTGACCACTCAGTGTTTTTGCCAAGGCACGGGCCTGTTGCATGATTGGCATGACGAATGGCAGCAATGTTCCATTCACCTCAGCACAGTCACCCACCGCATAGATGTCAGGCTGGCTGGTTTCCAATAGGGTATTGGTAATGATGCCACGACTGGTCTGGATATTTGCTTCTTTTGCCAGTGCAATATTTGGCTGTAAACCAATTGCTGAAAGAACGATGTCAGCGACCAAGGTCTGACCATTGGCCAATGTGACCGCATAGTCTTCGCCATCATTGATCTTGGTCACTTTTTCAACAGTGGTTGAAAGGGCGAATTTAATGCCCGCCTGCTCTAAATTGGTTTTAAACGCTTCCGCAACATGGTTTGGTAACAAACGGCCCAGTGGCTGTGGGGCAAGGTCGATCACGGTGACATCGTAGTTACTGTGAAGTAAGTCATTGGCAAATTCACAGCCAATCAAGCCCGCACCCAAAATAACCACACGCTTGTCTTTACGTTTTGACAGGTTTTCACGGAATGTACGGTAATCAGTCAGTGAGTTCACCACATGAATATCATCGCTACCATCACCTGCAATGGCTAAACGGATTGGATTGGCACCCACAGCCAAAACGAGTTTTGAATAGGGTTGAGTAATGGTTTCACCATTTTTTTCCAATGTGATTTCATGGCTTTCAGCATTGATTTCCTTGACCCAGGTTGCTGCCTCAATACGCATGTTCAACTGGGTTGCCATTTTTGCGGCATCGCCCAAAGCAATTTGTTCAGGTGCCTTATTGCCCGCAAACGCATTGGATAATGTTGGTTTTGCATAATTCACCGCATCATCCGCACAGATCATAACCAGTTCCTGTTCAGGACTGAGTTTACGAAATTCTCGCGCAACGGTGTAACCCGCCATACCTGATCCAATGATGATGATAGGATGCATTATATTCTCCAATATTTTTTTCACTTAAAACACATTACAGGAAAAAAAAGACCATGATCATGTCATGGTCTTTTCGATCTATTTAGATTTCAACCATTTCAAAATCAGCTTTTGAAACGCCGCAATCTGGGCAAGTCCAGTCATCTGGGATGTCTTCCCATTTGGTACCTGCTGCAATGCCGTCTTGTGGCCAGCCTTCAGCTTCGTCGTAAATCCATCCACAGACGATACATTGATATTTTTTCATGTGACTCTCCAAACTGATAGGTATGCTCAAGTTGCCTTTCAGTAAAACTATTCCATAATGTCGCTACGATCGCTGCAATGAACTAACTTGTGTTGATCGGGAGTTAGATTTTTACGCAGAACGACATTTAAGTAAAGTAAATGCAAGAGTTTAATGATTTATACAAAAAGTGGAATGGCAAATTCATCTGAAAGTCTTGTTATTTGAGCAATTACTCTAATTTTTAGAAAAATATAATGACTTGTGTAATAAAAAAAGACCGAATTACATAAAAATAGTAGTATAAAAAATAAACATTCAGAATAAAGATATGATCATTGGCACAATGAGAATGGAGAATAACGCATGGAAACCCTATCCTATAACATCAGAATTTACGCCTCTCCCGAGGAGGTTTGGAAAACACTCTGGACACCTGAAAGTTACCAGACCTGGACAAAATTCTTTTCCTGTGACTCAACCATGAAAACCGACTGGAAAGTGGGTGGTAAAACTTATTTTGGTGATGGCAAGGGCAATGGTATGGTCTCCACCATCGAAAGTCTGGATGAGCCTAAAGAGGTGGTGTTTAGGCATCTTGGCATGATTCAGGATGGAAAAGAGGATTTGGAAAGTGAGGAGGTGAAAGCTTGGGCAGGCGCATTGGAAAAATATATGCTCTTTGACTTTGATGGCGAAACCCAACTGCATGTAGAAGTTGATGTACAGCCTGAACATATCGAGTTTATGAATAAAGGCTTTGATCAGGGACTTGCGATGGTTAAACACTTGGCGGAAAAATAACTAGAAAGCCACGCAATAGATAGGGCTTAATTAAACGGCGATTCTATTTAAAATTGATAAATATTCATTTTTTTGAATTGTTCAGTTGAAATAATACGAAAACGTCTCATGATCTGCTATTCTATGCCACTTCATTTTTACTTAACCCGAGGCAGAGATGACGCAACAAAACGCTCAATCGACTTCTGAACAAACACTTTCTGAAAACGATTTAATCGCACAGCGTCATGCCAAATTAAAACAAATTCAGGATACTGCAAAGGAAACTGGCAAGAGTCCTTGGCCGAATACATTTAAGCGTGAGCATTATACTGCTGACCTGCAAGAACAGTTTAAGGAACAGGACAAGGCACAGATTGAAGGTGCTGAAAAAGTCTATGTAAAGGTTGCGGGTCGTGTCATGCTGAACCGTGGATCATTCATTGTGATTCAGGACATGACAGGTCGTATCCAGCTTTATGTTGACCGTAAAGGTTTGCCAGCTGAAACTTTGGAAACAATCAAAAGTCTGGATCTCGGCGATATTATTGCGGCTGAAGGTTATATAGGGCGTTCTGGTAAAGGTGATTTATATGTACACCTTGAACAGTTTGAATTGCTGACCAAGTCACTTCGTCCACTACCAGATAAATTTCACGGTTTAACCGATACCGAAGCGAAATATCGTAAACGTTATTTAGATCTGATCGTCAACGAAGAGACCCGTAAGACTTTTGAAATTCGTGCCAAGGTTGTGGCGGGGATTCGTGCGTTTCTAAGTAATGAACGTTTCATGGAAGTTGAAACCCCAATGATGCATGTGATTCCTGGTGGAGCATCAGCTCGTCCATTTGAAACGCATCATAATGCTTTGGATATGCCGTTGTTCCTACGTATCGCACCAGAGCTTTACTTAAAGCGTTTGGTAGTAGGTGGTTTCGAGCGTGTATTTGAAATTAACCGTAACTTCCGTAATGAGGGAGTTTCAACACGCCATAACCCTGAATTCACCATGATTGAATTCTATCAGGCTTATGCTGACTATAAAGACCTGATGGCATTGACCGAAAATATGCTTGAAAAGCTTGCCCTTGATATTCTGGGTACGACTGATGTGCCATATCAAGGCGAAGTATTTAGCTTTAAAGGTCCATTCAAGAAAATCTCAATGTTTGATGCGATTCTTGAACATAATCCTGATTTCACACCAGAAAATGTCAATGACCGTGAGTTTTTGGCGAAGTTCACTCAGGAAGTGCTTAAAGAGCAAGTGAAACCTGGCTTTGGTTTAGGTAAATTACAGACCATCGTGTTTGAAGAGACTGTGGAAACCAAACTACGTCAGCCAACATTCATTACTGAATATCCAGCGGAAACGTCACCGCTTGCACGCCGTAATGATGATAATCCACACATTACTGATCGTTTTGAATTCTTTATTGGTGGTCGTGAGTTGGCAAATGGTTTCTCAGAGCTAAACGACCCGATTGATCAGGCTGAACGTTTTCAGGCACAGGTGGCTGAAAAAGACGCGGGTGATGATGAAGCCATGCATTATGATGCCGAGTTTGTGGAAGCACTTGAATATGGTCTGCCTCCTACAGCAGGTGAGGGAATTGGTATTGACCGTTTGGTTATGCTTTTTGCTGATGCGCCGAGTATCCGTGACGTGATTTTATTCCCACATATGCGTCGTAAAGATTAATTTTTTAATCCTATAAATACTTGAAAAGGCCGCTTTTAAAAGTGGCCTTTTTGTTTGGATGTTAAAAAATGTAATTGTTTCGTTTAATGATTGAAAAGTGCAGATAAAAAAACGATGATGTCCTGCATAAATATATCTGAGAATATTTCTGGCATGTTTTTGAAAAAATCACTGTCTATGGCGGTATTTGCCTGCTTTTCTTCTATCACCCTTGCTCAGGGTTTAGTGCTGAATGATGAAAATTTACGTACCGATTTAAACTGGTTAAACCAGCAGGATGTAATCCAAATCAGTACCTCGACCTGGCCATTAAGTGGTGATGAAATTCAACGTGCCTTGGCGCAGGCGAAAGTCAGTAATAACACCCAGCAAAAAGTGGTTAATTCAGTCATTAATTCGCTAAAGGCAGATAATGCGCCAGCCAAGGTTGGTTTACATGCTGGTACTGATTTAAAAACCATTCCTCAAACATTTGGCGATAATCAAAAATCACAATATCAGGTTGCGGCTGAGTTTAATGCTGGCAGTGAGAACTGGGATGCAAAGCTTCGTATCAATGGCGAAAAAGATCCATTGATTGATAATGGACATGATGCCAATGTCGAGGGCTCATATCTTGCGGGCAAACTCTGGAATCAATGGATCATTGCTGGGCAAATCCCAACTTACTGGGGGCCAGGACATGATGGAAGCCTGATTCGTGGTGATGCCAGCCGTCCTGTTTACGGGTTAACCGCTCAGCGTGCGGTACAGAATGCCTTTGAAACGAAGTGGCTGTCATGGATTGGCCCTTGGCAATATCAGGCATTTGCAGGGCAACTGGACGATTACAAAGCTGTACCAAATACAAAACTGATCGGTTTACGTTTAACTGCTCAACCTTTACCCTATCTGGAGCTTGGTGCTTCACGTGCAATCCAGATTGCTGGGAAAGGTCAGCCTAATAGTTTTAAGGCATATTGGAATGCTGTTATTGGTAAAGATAACGGATGTGATGAGAGTGGATGTGTAGGTGACGACAATGCATCAAACCAAATTGCTGGTTTCGATGGTCGTTTATTGCTACAGCCATTATTTAATCTCCCTATCAGTTTATATACTCAATTTGTTGGTGAAGATGAGGCTGGTGGTTTACCTGCAAAATATTTATATTTGGCAGGTGCCGATTTTTCTTCAAGCTATAAAAATTTACCTTACCAGCTTTATGCAGAATGGGCGGATACACGTACCAATGGTCAGGTGAGCGGTATTTCTTATAGTCATCACCAGTATAAAGATGGCTATTATCAGCATGGATTCCCATTAGGGCATGCAATGGGGGGAGATGGGCAGATGTATTCTGTTGGTGGTGACATTCGCTTTGATGTGATGAACCGCCTAAGTGGGCGTGCCTTATATGCCAAAGTAAACCAGTCCAATTTAGCCATTAATGCGGCATTTCCAAAAGAAGATACCATTAAGGGGCTGGACCTCACCTGGACACATTATATAAAACCTACACTTCCACTGAAAGTGAATGGCTGGGTAAGCGACTCTGATTTAAATGGCCGTGATGGTGGTGTTTCAGTGGGAGTTGAAATTCCACTGGAACGCAATATGTTCGGTTTCTAAATCAATCAATTTAGAAAGAAGCGTGTATAGGCTTCTTTCTGTTATATAAAATCATGTGAAATTTATTGTATCTATATTCCTGAATATAATTTTCATATCATAATTTTGCATATTGATATGAAAAAAAAAGCTAAAAAACTCGATCTAAATTATTATAATGGATAACCTTTGCTAGCAGGATCATTTATCCGCTAGGCAGAATATTGATATCACGAAAAATTGGAGTTGTTATGGCACTCGTTCCTCCACACGGTCTTCCAAGTGGTGGTTTAATACCACTTATAGATTTTATGGGTAACATGGATAAGGAGGGATGTGTTCATGACTGATAATAGACTTACTCACCTTAAGCAGCTTGAGGCTGAAAGTATTCACATTATTCGTGAAGTGGCTGCTGAATTTGAAAATCCAGTCATGCTCTATTCGATTGGTAAAGACTCGGCAGTAATGCTGCACTTGGCATTAAAGGCATTCTATCCAGCCAAACTTCCATTCCCACTACTGCATGTAGATACGGGCTGGAAATTTAAGGACATGATTGCATTTCGTGACAACATGGCAAAAACACATGGTTTTGATCTGATCGTGCATCAAAATGCGGAAGGGCGTGATGCAGGGATCAACCCATTTGACCACGGCAGCTCAAAATATACCGACATCATGAAAACCCAAGGTTTGAAGCAGGCGTTGGACAAATACCAGTTTGATGCCGCTTTTGGTGGTGCACGTCGTGATGAGGAAAAATCACGTGCCAAAGAGCGTGTTTATTCATTCCGTGATACCAAGCACCGTTGGGATCCGAAAAACCAGCGTCCAGAACTTTGGAACCTTTACAATGGTAAAGTGAACAAAGGTGAAAGCATTCGTGTGTTCCCATTGTCCAACTGGACTGAGTTGGATATCTGGCAATATATCTATCTGGAAAATATTCAAATCGTTCCTCTTTATTTCTCTGCGGTTCGTCCAGTGGTTGAGCGTAGTGGCACGTTGATCATGGTGGATGATGAGCGTATGCGTTTAAAAGAGGGCGAAGTTCCACAAATGAAATCGGTACGTTTCCGTACATTAGGCTGCTATCCATTAACAGGTGCGGTTGAGTCTGAAGCGGATACCTTGCCAGAAATTATCCAGGAAATGCTTTTAGCCACCAGTTCAGAGCGTCAGGGTCGTATGATTGACCATGATGAGGCTGGCTCGATGGAAAAGAAAAAGCAGGAAGGCTATTTCTAAGTTACTTGGCAAATTCGATTTCAAAATATTGTGGAGTTTGAGCGATGTCTCACCAATCAGATTTGATTAGCCAGGATATCTTGGCATACTTAAAACAGCATGAACAAAAAGACCTGTTGCGTTTCCTGACCTGCGGTAATGTCGATGATGGTAAAAGTACCTTAATTGGGCGTTTGCTTTACGATTCAAAATTGATTTATGAAGATCAATTGCAGGCAGTGACCCGTGACAGTAAAAAAGTGGGTACCACAGGCGATGCGCCTGACCTTGCCTTGCTTGTCGATGGCTTGCAGGCAGAACGTGAGCAGGGCATTACCATTGATGTCGCTTACCGTTATTTCTCTACAGAGAAACGTAAGTTTATTATCGCGGATACCCCAGGACATGAACAATATACCCGTAACATGGCAACAGGTGCTTCAACGGCTGATCTTGCCATCATTTTGATTGATGCGCGTTATGGTGTACAAACCCAAACTCGTCGTCATACCTTTATTGCAAGCTTGCTCGGTATTCGAAATATCGTGGTCGCGATCAACAAGATGGACTTGGTTGAGTTCTCTGAAGCACGTTTCAACGAAATTCAGGTTGAATATGATGCCTTTGTCAGCCAATTGGGCAACCGTCGTCCAGAGAATATCCTGTTTGTGCCAATTTCGGCATTGAATGGCGATAATGTGGTGAATCCATCAGCAAGCACGCCGTGGTACAAGGGTCAAACCTTGATGAACATTCTTGAGTCAGTGGAAATTAAACGTGATTCAAATAAAAAAGAATTCCGTTTCCCTGTTCAGTATGTAAACCGTCCAAACCTTGATTTCCGTGGCTTTGCTGGAACGATTGCGCTGGGCGAAATCAATGTGGGTGATGAGATTGTTGCATTGCCATCAGGTAAAAAATCAACGGTCAAAGAGATTGTGACCTTTGATGGCAACATTGAGCAAGCCATCGCAGGTCAGGCGGTGACCTTAACGCTGAATGATGAAATTGATATTTCCCGTGGTAACGTTTTAGTCCGTGCTGGCGAGCAACCCTTGATTTCACGTTCTGTACGAGCATCAGTGGTGTGGATGACTGAGCATCCTTTGGTCAAAGGCAAACTGTACAATGTGAAGATTGGTACACAGACTGTTCCTGCCAAAGTGACTGAAATTAACTTCCGTGTGAATGTCAATACACTTGAGCATACTCAGGTTGAAGAGCTTGAGCTGAATGCGATTGCTGATGTAGTGATTGAATTTGATGCGCCAGTGGTGTTTGACCAATATCAGGATAGCCGTTACACAGGTTCATTTATCTTTATTGACCGTTTAAGCAATGTGACTGTTGGCGCTGGTATGGTTGAAGCGGCAGTTGAATGGACGGTGCATAGCAATCCTGTCACTGCGGAAGATCGTGCGGCACGTTTGGGTCAAAAACCTGCGGTGATTGGTATTTCAGCGCAATTGATTGAACAGGCTCTGGCTTTGGAAAGTTTGTTGATTCAACAGGGTGTGGTTGCGATAGCCAAAGCAAATTTGACTGTTGAACAAATTAGTTTGTTACGCGAAACGGGTGTGGTGGTGATCACGACAGCTGTAGAGGGTACAGATACTGATGTGACAGCGGATAGTGTTGAAGAGGCTGCTGAAAAAGTAGTGGAATTGGTTCGTCTATAAGATTGAATTGATTTTGAAAAACCCGCACCAATGAACTGACCCCATAAAGTTGGACAGTTAGTTAAGCGGCAAACAAGGATTGAGTTCTGTACTCTACAGGACTCAATCCACCTAATTTCATCTTGATACGCTCATGATTGTAGTAGTGAATATACTC